>JAPOOS010000337.1 GCA_026713305.1 Paracoccaceae bacterium | reverse complement strand
TTCTGAGGAATGCAGGGGAGCAGGAAACGACCGACAGTCAGAATCCTACGCAGAATCAATTGGAGCTGCCTTCGCCTTCAGTGGTGGATGTTCCACCCGAGGCTGCGGGCGAGGAGCAGCCGTCAGTAGCCGAGGACGCAGCTTCGGAAGAAATCACCACCGATCAGGAGCAAGCGGAACAGGCGGTTTCGCCGGAGGTGCAACCCACGCCCGAGGCTGCGGGCGAGGATCAGCCGTCTGCGGCCGAAGACACGGCGTCGGAAATAGTCACCACCAATCAGGACCAGCCGGATCAGGCGGTTTCGCCGGAGGTGCAACCCACGCCCGAGGCTGCAGGCGAGGATCAGTCGTCCGTAGCCGAGGACACTGCGTCGGAAGGGGTCATCGCCGATCAGGACCAGCCGGATCAGGCGGTTTCGCCAGAGATGGAAAGTCCGCCAGAGGTCGCGCCTGACGAGCAATCAGTTGAAGTATCCGAATCAGTGACAGAAGAACCCGTGGCCGATCAGAAAGCGGCAGACGCTGCTGTGCTTGAGGACATGGAAGTGAGCGCCGATGCTGGGGGACAGGATCAGGCGCAGACCGAGGTCTCGCCAGAGGCTGCAGAGAATGTGGACTCCGTTGCTGACAAAGAGTCGACACAACTTCCATCTTCAAGCGAAGTTGTCCGAGTTCCCAAGCCGGGTGTCAGTCCAAGCGCACCCGAAGCGGACCCGACTGTTCAAGATGGCGATGCGGGCGACACAGTTCAGAAGGAAGCCGCTGAACCTGCCGAAGATTTGGAGGACGATGCGGTTTCCGAACAGGAATCAGTCTCTGCAGAAACTGAGCTGCCACAAGTTCACGATGCCCAGGAATCAGTGGAAGCCACTTCCGAATCGATCGGCGAGCAACCCAAAGCAACTGGTCCGGTGGACAAAGAGGCGGCGCCAAGTGACGAAAGCGCGGCGCTGCCGGTTGAACCACAGGCGGATGTTGGCGAAGCGCTGCCGCCGGTAATGCCGCCCAAGTTCGACATTGTTCGCGTGGATGCAAATGGCATAGCGGTTGTTGCAGGTCGAACTTCGCCGAACGCAGATGTTGTTGCAATAGTGGATGCAGCGGATGTTGGTGAAGAACACTCAGATTCCCGAGGGCATTTCAGCTTCATTTTCGGATTGAACTTGACGGAAGCGCCAATCGAGTTTCAGTTGGCGGCTATATCGGAAACCGGACAGAGAGTTTACTCGCAGTCGGTTATTGTGGTCGTGCCGCACGGTTCCGTTGTTGGAGATCCACCGAAACAAGCGGAAGGCAATGCGCAAGTTCCATCGGTGTTCAGTGTTGAAGGAAACAGAGTTGTTTCGGTTTCCGATGCGGACGACGGCGGCGTGGACATGATTTCGTACAATGAGGCCGGCGAGGCGTTTGTTTCCGGCCGAGGCGCCCCGGGAAACACCATATCGATCGTGGTGGGGCGCATGGATCCGATACAGGTTTCGGTCGACAGTGCAGGAACATGGACCGCCAGCTTGAAGTCCATTCCACCGGGCACATACACACTGAAGATTTTCAGCGCCAACGCTTCTGGCGAACGGACGGAAGTTGCCCAAATGCCGTTCAGGAAGGAAGACAGCGGGTACATTCTCGACTTGCTGGCACATCTCCAGGACATTGGCGAGGGCGGCGGGGAGTCGTCCGCGGGAACGGAGATTGCCAATCTTCACACCGTCCAGAAGGGCAACACGCTTTGGGGCATCTCCCGCCGAAACTATGGATTGGGCAGGCTGTATGTCAGGATATTCCAAGCCAACAAAGGTCAGATCAGGGATCCTGACCTGATTTTCCCTGGGCAAGTGTTTCTAGTCCCTGGGGTGTTCGTCGCTTCCGAATGAGCCCGGCGCAAAATGGTGGCGGCGGACCGGAGCAAGCCTGACAGGAAACAGGGATGCATCGAATTCTGCCGCGTGGCATGATGCCGTCCCGAAACAGGCGCTCCACGCCGCAAACGTGACAAACGCCGGCGAGGCGGGAAATGGCCCAGTCCTGCACCATCTTGCTGGCCGGGGATTGAAGGGCTGCATGTCTGTGTGGAGCCTCGGCGGAGGCTCACTTGGCGTTCAAGTTGGACGATTCACGGCACCCGCGAGAGCCGTCCCTTCGATCGTTCGTGAATCCTCAACTCCTGGATATGGAAGAATCCTTCGTCATTCACTTGACCGTTCCGATTCAGGATCATCTTCCCTCTTGGTCTGCATGTCCTGATCTGTCTGGCCAGAGACAGCGTCATCGTCGATGACAATCGGCTTGGGAAAATCCAGTCCCGCCTGGCGCCGACGGTCCGGGAGGAATATGTGCTGAAACTGATCCCATGGAATGATGCCGGGTTCGATCTTGGCCAACGACTTGCGCAGCCGCCTGTCCAGGGAGACTTGGCTGCTGCGCCCCTTGAAGATAGCAGCAGCCGTTTCGACGCTCCAGTACGCGCCCTTCCTTGACCACACCCTTATGGCCAGGAGCGAGGGCGTGAATACAAGCGTCAATGCTGTCGCCGTGCCCAATCCGAACACGACGGCGGAGGCGAGCTGCTTCCACCACAGGGAGGCCGGCGTGCCCAGCGAGTAGCCTCCGTCCACCAAGTCTATGGAAATCCCGAACATCATCGGCGTCAAGCCGGCGATTGTCGTTATGGACGTAAGAAACACAGGCCGCAGGCGAATCTCGACGGTGCGGACAATAGCCTCAATTCGAGGCAGGTATTTCGCATACTCCTGGTATGTGTCGATTAGGACAATGTTGTTGTTCACGACAATGCCCGCAAGCGCCACTATTCCTGTGCCGGTCATGATTATCGAAAATGGCTGCTTCAGGACCAGCATGCCCACAAGCACGCCTGCCGTCGACAGAACCACCGCCAGAATCACGAGGACGGCGTTGTACACGCTGTCGAACTGAGCGAGCAGAACGGCAAACATCAGCCCCAGCGCTCCGATGAAGGCATACATCAGGAACGTCTGGCTCTCCTGCTGCTCTTCCTGATCGCCCGTCCATTCCCAGGAAACTCCGGGCGGTAGTTCGGCCTCGTTTTCGAGCCAATCGCCGAGCAGCTGGATCCGTTCAGTCGGTGTTATCGGGCGTCCCGCTTCATTGGTCAAACCTGGCTTGAGACCGGCGTTGATGGTTACAAAACGCTTTTCGTTGTAGCGATTCAGCTGCGCGAGCTGTTGAACGGGCTTCAGGCTTACGAAGTTTGCCAGCGGTATGAGGCCTTGTGAGGTACGCACTCGCAGCGCATTTATCGTTGACAGCACCCGGTCCTCCTCTGGGAACCTGACCCGAATGTCTATCTCCTCGTCGGAAGTGTCGACCCGCATCGTGTCCAAAAGTATTCCGCGCGTTACAAGCTGAACCAAGGCGCCAACCGTGGCGACATCCGCTCCGAAGCGGCCAGCTTCCTCGAGATCGACGTCAACCACCCAGTCGATGCCAGGCAGGGGCCGCGAGTCGTCCACAAACACGAGACCTGGCGTTTCGTCAAATTTGTCCCGTGCCTTCTGAGCGGATTGCAGCAGTTCTTCCCAGTTCGAACTGGCAAGGCGCAGGCTGATGGGCTTTCCTGCCTGAGGACCCGTCGATTCAGTCTGGACATCGGCCTTGATGCCGACAATGCTCTCAAGTTCGCCTTCAATGTTCTCTACAATGGCCCTCGAGTCGACTGCGTCTCCGCCCATCAACTGACGATCTTCCCAAAGGTTGAACTCGATTTGCACCTCGCCGATGGCATCCACCGGCCCATCCGCGCCTGAAAAATCCGATAGCCCGGCATCCCCGGTAAACCCGAACACGGATGCAATCCCCTCGGTTCCGACAATCTTCTCCTCGATTCCCGCGACGAGTTCGTTCCTTTCGCGGAGACTCAGGTTGCCTCGGGCCAGCACTGTGACCTTGGCTCGTTCCGGTTCGGCATCGACGAAGAACCTCACTCCGTAGTTGTTGACGCTGTAGTATTGGAAGACCGCTGCAACGCCGGCGACCACCGCCGCCACGACAACCACCGGCATGACCGGGTTTCCGACTATCAGGCCCATGGTTGCGCCGACGATAGTTCGTCTTTGCCGTCGCGACCGAAAGCGCTCGGTGGCGCCAACCGTGAAGGAATTGACAACCACCGACATCGCCACCGAGAGGACGGCAAACAGGACGGCGCCGACTATTCTCGGCACAGGTCCGGCGGTCATGGCCGGCGGCAGCGGAAGCAGCCAGGGAGCCATTAGCATGGCGCTCGCGGCAAGCAGCAAACCGGTGCAAAGGACAAACAGGAGCAGCCTTGTCGGCAAGGCTGCGAAACTCAACGCTCTGGCCATTCGGACAACATTCATGGAAAAGCGTGCCGCCACGCCACCGACCACCGGCAGGACAACCAGCGCGACCACGAGGGAGGCCGAGAGGACAAACATGATTGTAACCGGCAGCGTTCCCATGAACTGGCCGGGAACGCCCGGCCAAAAGAGCATGGGCAGAAAGGCGCACAGCGTTGTCGCGGTAGAAGAAACTATTGGCCAGAACATGCGCTTGGCGGCTTCCACATATGCCGCCATTGGCCGCGAGCCTTCCGCAATTCTGCGGTCTCCGAGCTCCACGACAACGATTGCGCTGTCCACAAGCATGCCAACCGCGAGAATCATGCCAAACATGACAATGTTTGAAATGGCGATCTGCATTACGGACAGAAACGTGAAGCAGAGCAGAAAGGAAGTTGGTATGGCAAATCCCACGAGCAGTGCGGACCGCAGTCCGAGCGCGGCAAGCACAACGATCATCACCAACGCAACAGCTGTAAGAACCGACGACTCGAGCTGTGAGACCATCGCCTCGACGTTCTTGCTGAGATCCTGGGCAAAGGCCACAGACGACGCGTTTCGCTGTTCCTCTGGCCACGAAGCAATCTCCTCCAGCACGGTTGCCTGCACCAAGTCCGATGTGCCAATGACATTGAATCCCTTTCGCTTGACAACCTGAAGGGCAATCGTCGAACTCCCGTTGTGACGGGCGTATCCACTGCGGTCCTCAAATGTCATGCGTATGCTGGCCAGCTCGCCTAGCGTGACCACTCTGCCTCCGTTCACCTTGACTGGCAGCGAACGGACATCCTGTGGACTGCTGAAGGTGGAGGGAACCTTCAGCGCGAATGCGCCGCTGCCGGCTTCGACTTCGCCGGCAGCAATGAGCTGGTTGTTGCTGGTGGCGACGCGAACCAGTTCCTCGGCCGTCACGTCGTACGCCTCGAGCTTGAGCGGGTCGATCAGCACCTCAAGCATTTCCGTTCTGCGACCGGTCAGTCCAACCTCAAGCACGCCGGGAACGCCTTCTATGACCTCTCGCAGCCGTTTGGCGAGTTGTTGCAGCGTGCGCTCGGGCAGTTGCCCTGACAGGACCACCACTAGAATCGGGAATTGGGAAAAGCTGAATTCCGATATGACCGGAACGTTGGCACGACCGGGAAACGAGGCTTCCGCCTGACTAACCTTGTCCCTGATTGTTGCGAGCGTGCTTGCCTTGTCGTGATTGAATTCAAACTCCAGCGCCACACCGGCATAGCCCTCGGCCGCGGTGGAAGTCATGGCCTTCAGGCCGTCAATGTCGCGCAGGCGCGATTCCAACGGGATCACAAGGAGCTTTTCGCTGTCTTCGGCGGATATTCCGGGATATGGCACCGAAACGAAATACGCAGGAATGTTGATGTCCGGCGCGCCTTCCTTGGGCAACTGGGTATAGGCGGTTACGCCAGCTCCAATCGAAAGGAGCAGGCATGCGAGAACCATGCGCACATGGTTGGCGGCCCAATCGACGATGGCGGTCATTCCGGATCTTCCATGTAGGTCACTTCCACTGCGCTTCCGTCAACGACAAACTCCTGACCCACCACGATGACGGTCGCTTCCGGGTCCAGTCCGGCAATCCACATTCCTTCCGTCGAGTCGCGGATGATCTCGACCGGGAAAAATTTTGCCAAGCCATCGATCGCAAGCCGGACGCCAAGCTCTCCGGAATCGTTCAGAGTCAGCGCCGATTGGGGAACAAAGTGAGCCTGACGCGTGGTCGTGGTCACAAAAATTTCAGCGGAGCTTCCGTCGCGGATTGAGTAGTCCTCGTTTTGAGCCGTAACTTCCAGCCTGAACGTCCTGGTTGCGGAGTCGGCGGACTTGGAAATGAAGGTCACCAAGCCCTCAACTTCGCGGCCCGACGACAGCGTTGCCCCTGCCGGACTTCCCGGAACTACATCGTCGACGTCCGCTTCGGTGATGTAACCGACAATTCGAATGGGGTGGAGCTGAATGATTTGTGCGCAGAGGCCGCCCTGCTGAAGCAAGGATCCGGTTTCCGCCGTGTCGGATTCCAACAGTCCGCTGAACGGCGCCGTCATTCGCAGGCGCTCAATTTCCTTTTCGGCTCGAGTCACAACTGCCTTGGCGCTTTCCAGCGCCGCGAGCGCCGACGTCCTGCGAATTTCCGAGGCAAATCCCTCCGAAGCCAGTTGACTCGTTGCGCGTGCTGAAATGTCCGCTTCCCGCAAACGGGCTCGCGCTTCCTCAAGCGCCGCCAGCCGTGTGCCTGGGTCGAGCTCGCAGAGCAGCTGGCCCCTATCGACCATGATCCCCTTGCGCAGCGGTTCCGAAACCACAAGTCCCGAGGTCTCGGATCGAACCTCGACCGAGCGGGCGGCTTCGGTCTGTCCTCGCAGCAACGCTCCGCTCACCACGTTCTGTGCAACCGACTTGACGGCGAGCACCGACAGCCGGGGAACACTGTCCTCGGCATCGTCCTGTTGGGGAGCCGCGGCAGTTTCGGTGACGCCAGCGCCGGGTGTTTCCGCTGGCTCCTGCTGAGTGGAGTCTGGTGGTGATCCACGAAGCGCGGCAAAAAGCTGGTCACGCTGTATGACCAGAAAGTACAGCGCAAGCGCAACGAGCGCCGCCGTTAGTAGGGAAAAGATGCGCATTCAACAGGCCACTGGCAATCATCCTCTGGTTGTGAGGGCTGCGATTCCGATATAGACTTGTTTGGCGACTCCACAAGCATTCCCTTGTATCACAATCACGGCAAGGTGCACGGAAGGGCTGAAGCAAGAGGCTTCCACGGTTGCTACAATCGCTGGAATTGTGGATGTTGAAAGTATAGATCAGTCAACGGCGTGTCGCCATAGGGGACGGTCCGAGTTGGAATGGAGCGCGTGACCGTGCCAGCACAAGTTTCCGCCTAGGTTGCATTGAGGAGACAAGGTGAGCAATCCAGAGTCGTTCATTCAGGAAGTCACGGAATCAGTGCGCCGTGACCGGCTGTTTGCGCTTTTCAAGCGCTGGGCTTGGGTAGGCGTCCTGGCCGTGGTGCTGATTGTGGGCACCGCTGCATTTCGCGAGTGGTACCAGGCCCAGCAACGGAGCAGTGCGCAAGCAGCGGGAACTGCCATTGTAAATGCGCTTGCAATTGCCGACCCTGAATCGCAGGCGGAGGCATTGGGACAGATTGAAGTCGATACATCGGAGCTGTCGGCCGTGGTCGATCTCTTGGAGGCCTCGGCCATGCAGTCTGCCGGCCGGTCCGAAATTGCGGCGGCGACACTGGCTGCAGTTGCCGACGATGCCAGTCTGTCGCCCATCTACCGGGACCTTGCCAAGTTGAAGCTGCTCGTAATGCAGATAGACACGCTGCCCACCTCCGATCTGGTTTCCGGGCTGGAGCCCCTGACGGTTGCAGGGCATCCCTACCGGCTGCTGGCCCAGGAGTACCTGGCACATGCCATCTACAGGAGCGCAGTCAATGGGAACGAGGAAGCCAGCGTGGACGACGTGGTCGACCGGCTGCGCCGCATTTACGAAGATCCGGAGGCAACCGCCAGGATGCGCAGCCGCATTCGGTTGATGCTCCGGAGCATTGGCAGGGAAGCGGACCTGGCAAGCAGTGTCTCAATTCTCGCAAGCGAACTTTCGTGAGGATCGAATGATGCTCAACAAGACACGGATCGCATGTTTCATTGCGATTGCCGGCGTTCTCTCCGGATGCGGCCTGTTTGAGGACGATCCTGTAGGCGGCCTCAGAATTGATGTTGATGTGCCACTAGAAGCGACAACTGAACTGGTTTCGGATCCTGAGGACGAGTCCGTCCGATACTACACGCATGAGCCACGTCCGAACGTCAGCCGGCCGCTGCAAATGCCGCCGCCGGCAAGAGTGGCGGACTGGGTGTCGGTCAACGCCAACATTGCGCATGATGCCGGGCATCATGCCCTGCGCAGCAATCCGACGCTGGTTTGGGCAGCCGACATCGGCGAGAACACGTCCAGCAAGCAACGCTTGAGCGCGGCGCCGGTTGTGGCCGGCGGACGCGTCTTTGCAATGGATGCCGATTCGACTGTTTCGGCATTCAACAGGTCTGGCGAGCGCTTGTGGTCAAATTCGTTGGTGCCGGATGAAGCGGACAGCGGAGAGGCTTCAAGCGGCGGTCTGGGCTACGGAAGCGGCCGACTCTTCGCGACTTCGGGGTACGGGGTCCTGCGCGCAATTGATCCCGGCAGCGGCGCGACATTGTGGACGCAGAGGTTCGAATACCCGGCAATCTATCCTCCTGTTGCCTTTGGAAACAGCGTTTACTTGGTCACGCTCGGCAACTATGCATGGTCAATCAATGCTACGACGGGGCGCCGCAACTGGAGAGTTGAAAGCACGCACGCATTGGGAGCCTCAACTGGCGAGGCAAGTACGGCAATTGGCGGCGGCGGCGCCTTTGTTCCATTCCCGTCCGGCGAGGTCATTGCCGCAAATGCGGCTAACGGCCGGATAGTCTGGACGCATTTTGTGGGAGGAACCAAGGATCCCGACGCAGTGAGAACAATTGCAGGGGTTGCCGCGTCGCCTGTCCTCAGCGGAAACCGCCTGTATGTTTCGAACTTGGCCGGTGTGCTCAGCGCACTTGACGCCTCAACCGGAATACCGATTTGGTCGGTCCCCGAGGGGTCCGCGAACGCAGTGCTTGCGGTCGGGGATTCTGTGTTTGCCATCAACGACAGCAGCGAACTCGTCAGATTGTCCGCGATCAATGGCCAGCGCATCTGGTCGGTTCAACTTCCACACTTCACCAGGGAGTCGGTTCGTCGCCGGCAGGAAGTTCATGATCACTACGGTCCGCTGCTCGTCGGCGGTCGGATCCTTGTAGCCTCCAGCGATGAGGAAATTAGAATGTACAGCCCCGAGTCGGGAGAGCTTGTCTCGAGTCTGCGCATTTCCGGAGGTGCGGCCGCCACACCCGCGGTTGTGGAAGGCACCCTTTACGTCGTCAGCGACAATGGTCGGCTCAACGCCTATCGTTGATCCCTTCAGCCGGTTCGGTCATGGTTTCGGGTGATGGAAGGAACGGTTGCAAGCGTAGCAATTGTCGGAAGGCCGAATGTCGGCAAGTCATCACTCTTCAATCGCTTGACCGGCAGGTCGCAGGCGCTGGTCGACAATCGGCCCGGTGTTACGCGGGACATTAGGGAGGGACGCATCAAGACCCGTTTCGGCAATGTCATTTTGCTGGACACCGGTGGATTGGAGAAGTCGGAAAACGCGCTTGGCAAGAGCATCATGGATCTGACTTGGCGAGGGATTGCCGAAGCCGACGCTCATGTGCTGGTGATCGACGGTCGGCAGGGCGTGCTGGCTGCGGATTTCGAGATCGCAAGACAGGTGCGCGGCCTGGGCAAGCCAGTAATCCTCGTAGCCAACAAGATGGAACGTGGCCGGATTGAGGTTGGCTATTCGGAATCGTTCATGCTTGGCTTCGGCGAACCATTCTGCACTTCTGCCGAGCACCGCATCGGCATTGACGAACTGCGCCAATGCATCGTTTCGACGGCGCGGGTCGTTGCGGACAGCAAGCTGGCGGCCGCTCCGGACGAAGACGTTGACCAGCGTCCCGAACAGTCCGGCGAGGCCGTCCTGGAGGACCCCGTCCGACCAGTGCGAATTGCCATCGTGGGCCGTCCCAACGCCGGCAAGTCAACGCTCGTTAACCGCATTCTGGGTCGCCAGCGGCTGCTTACCGGCGACATGCCCGGACTGACCCGCGACGCTATTTCAGTGTCGGCAGACTGGCTGGGCCGTCCGGTCGAAATGTTCGACACTGCGGGCATGCGCCGCAAGTCCAAGGTAACGCAGCGTGTCGAAAGGCTGGCTGTCAATGATGGGCTCCGGGCGGTGAGATTCGCCGAGGTCGTGATCGTGCTTCTGGACGCTCGGTTTCCGTTCGAGATGCAGGATCTGAGACTTGCCGCCCTGGCCGCCGAGGAGGGCAGGGCGACCATAGTCGTCCTGAACAAATGGGACTTGATTCCCGACAAGGGGCGCCGCTACCCCGACCTTGCCGCCGACTTTTCAAAGGCGTTGCCCCAGATACAGGGAAGCCGGCTGGTTGCGGCATCCGCCAAGAGCGGAGAAGGGCTGAAGGAACTGCATCGACAGGTGTTCAAGGCTTACAGCGTTTGGAATCGACGCGTTCCAACAGGTCCGCTGAATCGATGGCTGGCAGACATGGTGCGGGCTCATCCACCGCCCGCATTCCGGTCCAAGCGCATCCGACTGCGGTACATCACACAGGTCAACACACGGCCGCCCAGTTTTGTCCTGAAGTGCTCCCGGCCCGGCAAGCTGCCGCGCAGCTACACCCGCTATCTCAAGAATGGACTTCGAAACAGCTTTGACCTGCCAGGCACTCCCATTCGCATTTCACTGCGTTCGCAAAGCGAAGAAAATCCCTACGACTAGCGTCGCCGGTCGGCGGCGCCAATGGCGTCTACAATCCGAGCTGCACCAGCAACCGTGAGGCTTCGGTCTCCGGAGTTGACAGCAGGTCCGGATTGCTGCCCGGCATGAACATCCGCCTGGTTCTTGTAAACATTGGCTTGGGAGAAAAAATCTCGACACGAGGCCCGATTCTGCGGGTCTCCTCCCGCCAGCATGTCGCCAAACCGATTTGAGCCCGCTTGCTGCTGCCGTAGCAGCCGAAGTAGGGGCGGTCAGCCTGCGGATCGTCTATGAACGCCGCGATTCCGTCGCGGGCAAGCAAAGGTCCAAAGCGAGCTATGATTTCACGAGTGGCCCGGTAGTTGACGGAAATGGCGCTTTCAAGGTCGGCGCCGGAAATCTGCATCGCAGGTCCCAGCCTTGAAGCGAAGATGGCGCAGTGCACAAGAACGTCCAGTCTGCCCCACCTTTCGGTGATGGTGTCGGCAATGCTTTGAAGGGCCGCCGAATCTGCCACGTCGGCCACGGCAAGCGATGCCGACCCACCCACACGCGCGATTTCGTCGTCCAACTCTTCCAGTCCGCCCGCGGTTCTTGCCAGGGCAATCACATGATGGCTCCTGCGGGCAAGTTGAACGCTCGCAGCGCGGCCCAGGCCGCGTGAGGCTCCAGTAACCAAAGCCACTGGCCGCTTGCAATGCTCGGACGGCGGTTTCACGGGGAAACGAAAGCAGTTGCATCCATTCCGGCAAGTCGGCTCACAGCGCCGTCTCCGGTGGCTCCTGCGTGTTCAAGTCTCCTACTTCCTGTATGTTACAGGAGGCCATGAGGTTGTGGTAGGCGTGCTCCAGCCATGCCGGAGGCTTGTCGGGTATCAGGTTTGCGAGAAAGTTCTTGGTTCCGGAGAAGATGCCCGCCGAATGGGATTTCGTGATGGCGTCGAACAGGTCTCCTGCCGGAACAACTGTGTCGGTAATCAGCAGCACAATTGACACGATTATCAACCCGCGAAATGCGCCAAACACAAACCCGCCGGAACTGTCGAAGGCGTTGATGACAGGCTGCTGAACCGCACGTGCCAGCAGCAGGTTGCCAAGGGAAAGCAGCAAGAGCGTGATGGCGAAAACGATCACGAAGCTGGACACAACCGCCAGTTCGCAGCTCCCGGCAACAATCGAATCAATGACGGGAATGAATTTGACATAGCCGCTCGCCGCGGGCGCAACGATGTACGACAGTACGGCCGCCAGCAGCCAGCTGACAAGCGTCATTGTCTCGCGCACAAAGCCGTACCAGTATCCGAAAAGTGCGGACAACAGGATGATGCCTATCGCAACGATGTCAAAAACGTACACGGATTCCATATTGGAACAAAGCCCTTGGCTATCTTGCTACGACGTCAGGAAGTGGGACGCCAAATCTTCCCGATACAATCCAACTGCCTCCTGCAACCATTCAGTCCATGTTCTTGCCGAGGTTGCCGTTCTCGTCAATCGCACATTGAGCGGATCCCGAGAACCTGGCCACGTAGCGGTTGCTGGCCTTGTCAAATTCGTCCAAGTCTCCGAACCAGCTGATACGGCCCTGCCGCAGCATCATTATGCCACTTGCCACAGCGCGTACACAGCCCATGTCATGGGTAACGGTGACTGTTGTCACCTTCATGTCCGAGGCAACGTCGCTGATCAGCGCGCTGATGTCGTTCGACCTGATCGGGTCAAGCCCGGCGGTCGGCTCGTCAAAGAACAGGTAGTCCGGATTGCAGGCAATCGCTCTGGCCAGCGCAACTCGTTTCTGCATTCCGCCGGACAGTTCGATTGGAAACAGGTTGGCCACTTGTCGATCAAGCCCAACGCGTTCAAGCTTTTCTTCGCCAAGTTGCCGCGCCTGGCGCGCCGAAAGGCGACCCGATCCATGCAACCGACGGAACGCCACATTTTGCCAAACGGGTATCGAATCGAACAGCGCTCCTCCCTGAAACAGTACGCCGCAGCGATCGAGAAAGCTCTCTCGATGGGTTGCGACGCTGTTGCCCTCCACGACAACCGAACCCGAATCGGGAGTCAGCAGTCCAAGCATGCACTTGAGTAGCACGGACTTGCCGGATCCCGACTCGCCAATGACCACAAGGCTGTTGCCGCGATCAACCTGCAGACTCACGTCGTCAAGGACAAGCGAAGCGCCGAAGGACTTGCGCAAGTTGTCAACCTCAATGCACTGGCGATCAGGCATGGCAACCTGGGCGCTTGAAACGCCTGAAACCACTACGCCGAGAAGTGAGAAGCCGGCAACCGTTGCGCGCACCGTGCATGAAACGGAGCAGGGGCGTGAGCTCGAGAGTGCGAGGCATTAGAAGAAAAGCTCTGTCATGACGAAATTGGCGGCAATGATCAGTATCGAAGCGGTTGCCACCGATCTTGTCGTGGCAGCGCCAACTCCCCGGGCTCCCTTGCCTGCATTCAATCCGCAGTAACAGCCGCAAACCGCCACAATGAAGCCAAACATTGCTCCCTTGGCCAGTCCCGAGACGATGTCGCCGGATTCAAGATAGCGAACCGTGGTCCCAAGATATTCGGACGAGGAAAACCCAAGACGGGTCGTGCCGACCAGGTATCCTCCCAAGATGCCAACGACATCGCCGACCGCAGTCAGCATCGGCAGGACCAGAGTCGCCGCTGCAACTCTTGGTGCGACAAGATAGTTCAGCGGGTTTGTCGACAATGTCTTGAGCGCGTCAATCTGATCCGTCACACGCATTGTCGCGACTTCCGCAGCTATTGCGGATCCCACCCGCCCCGCAATCATCAGGCCGCAGAGCACCGGCCCCAATTCGCGCACCATGCCAATTGCAACTATCGAGGGAACCGCAGCCTCTGCGTTGAGGCGGCTGCCACCCGAAAAGACCTGCAGAGCCAGGGCGCCACCGGTGAAGAGCGTGGTGAGACCTACAATCGGAATGCTGTTGTAGCCTATGGAAACCAGCGCTCGAGCAAACTCGCGAAAGTAATGCGGCGGCTTCGCCAAGGCTGCCAGCGTTGCCGCCAGAAACATCGACGCATGCCCGACTCGACTGAAAATCGCAAGACAGGCCATTCCGACAGGCACTGGAAAATGCAGCAGTTTCATGATTGGAATTCGGCTTCCCGACGCTCCGGCTTCTTCATGTCATTCGTATAAGCCCGTTCGAATCGGCGTCCAAGGCGCGTCAACACTTCGTAGCCAATCGTCGAGGCGTCATCCGCCAGTGCATCGATTGTCTGATGCGGCCCGAGCAACTGCAAGTGGTCAGGTCTCGAATCAAGCTCGGAGACATCCACAGTCACTAGATCCATCGAAATACGTCCGACAACTGGACATGCAATTTCGCCGCAATGGACCGCTGTTCCGTTGCCAAGGCATCGCAGGACGCCATCGGCGTATCCCGCAAGAACAGTCGCAATTCTGGTTTGCCTGCCGGCACGCCAGTCCAAGCCATACCCAACGGCTTCACCCGCGGAAATCTCCTGAACTTGAACGACAGGCAGATGCAAGTCGACAACGTTGCGTCCTGATTCGAACGGCAGGCCGCCATAAATGCCAATGCCCGGACGGCAATGGTCGAAATGATAGTCGGGGCCAAGCAGAATTCCACCGGTTGCGGCCAGCGATCGCGGCACGGCGGACTCGCCTGTAGCTCGAATGAACCGCTCAAGCTGCATCTGGTTCATGCGATGGCCGGGCTCGTCGGCGCAGGCCAGGTGACTGACGATCAGCAAGGGCCGGAATGCCAGGATGCGCTGCCTGTGTTCGGAAAACCATGTCAGGGGAATCCCCAGCCGGTTCATTCCAGTGTTCAGCTGCAGGGCAAAGTCGCGGCCAGGAAGTTCGCCAAGAAACCTGTCCACCTGTCCCGGGCTGCAAAGCACTGGCACGAATCCGTGCTCGCGCAACAGTTCCTTGTCGCCCTTCATGTAGCCGGAAAAGACAAACACTCGACAGCTCTCAGGCAAGTCGCCAAGCTCGAGGCCTTCCTCGGCCATCGCCACAAAGAAGTCTCTGGCGCCGGCTCCGATCAGTGCATTCACGATCTCCGGAGCGCCCAAGCCGTATGCGTCGGCCTTGACGACCGCTCCTGTCGTGGTGCGAGTTCCGGACATTCCATCCAGCTCGCGCCAATTGCCGGCAACGGCGGATAGATTGACCTCAAGTCGGGCGCGGGCCACAGCTACCAAGCCCCTGTTCGGAATCTGAACTTCAAGTGCGGCATTGCTGTGCAGGTCATGATTCAATGAATGCGCCGAGCGCCTGCGCGCCGGCAAGTCGGTGCAGCTCCTTGCAGGAGTGCACGAGTTGCGCGTGCGTCACGTGAATTCCGAACCATCTCCATTGACGTGGCGATTTGCTAGCTTCTTCTCGAAATGGGCATTGCCGAATTTTGTCAATGCTCCGTTGAACGACAGTTTCACAACTCCGGTCGGACCATGCCGGTTCTTTCCAATTATCAGCTCGGCCATGTTGGCGTGCATTTCGCAGTTGTCCATCCATTTCTGCAGAGCCTGCTTGTCGTTTTCGTCCGGTTTGCTGCGCTCAAGATAATACGACTTTCTGAACACAAACAACACTTGATCGGCATCCTGCTCAATTGAACCCGAGTCGCGCAGGTCGCTAAGCTGCGGTTTCTGATCGTCGCGGTGCTCGGTCATGCGTGAGAGTTGCGACACGGCGATCACCGGAACGTCCAGGCGCTTTGCCAAGCCCTTGAGGCCGGAGGTGATTTCTGCGATTTCATAGTTTCTGTTCTGGTAGCGTCTCGCTGCCCTGGCAAGCTGCAGGTAGTCGACAACAATGAGGTCGATGCCGTTGACCATTCGGTTCAGTCGGTGGCATCTCACGGTGATGTCGGCGATCGAAAGCCCGGGACTGTCGTCAATGTACAGCGGAAGGGCGTAGCTTGCTCCCGCCGCCTTGGCATAGTTGGCAAACTCGCTGGGCTCAATCCGATTGTTGCGGATTTTCGAGGCGGGGACCTTGGACGATTCCGCCAGCACGCGGGCCACAAGCTGTTCAGCCGACATTTCCATTGACAGGATCGCGACCTTGCCTCCGACATGCGTCTTCGTCCCGTCGGGGGCGGTGACGACCCTGTAGTTCCTTGCGACATTGTGGGCAATGTTGGTCGCCAGGGCGGTCTTGCCCATTCCCGGCCGGCCGGCGATCACGATCAGGTCCGACCGGTGCATGCCGCCCAGTTTCATGTCGAGGTCGCGAAGGCCGGTCGAGAGTCCGGCGATGTCGCTCTTCAGCATCGAGGCCTTTCGGGCGCGCTTGACCGCTTCCAGCTGAATTTCGGAAAACGGCCGAAACTCGGCCTCGGCATTTCCCTGGGTTCTAAGGCGGTAGAGGTACTGCTCGGCTTCGTCGATGATGGCGATGGCCGACCGGTCGGCTCGCAGGTGCATGACCTGGTCGTGCAGCCATTCGGAAGCGTCGAGCAGTTTCCTCCTGACCGCAAGTTCGCGAATTTGCTCGGCATATTGACGGGCGTTGCGCGGCGCAATGTTGGTTGCAACGAGATCTGCCAGGTATGCCGATCCGCCTACCTGCTTCAGCACCTGTTCCTGTTCGATGTACGGTCGCAAGGTCTCGATGGTGGCAACACGGTTCTGTCGTATGACGGCCTCGATCATGCCAAACAGATAGCGATGAACCGGAAGGAAGAAGTGCTTGTTCCTGATGAGGTGCTTGACCTCGTCGTAGTACCTGTTGTCGTAGAGGATGGCTGAAAGTAGCGCCTTCTCTATGCGCGTGTTTTGTGGAACGGTTTTTGCGCCGGGTTCTTTGGCAAGCGGGTCGGCCTTCTCCAACGCTTCCGTTTCCAATGGGTTTTCCAACATTTGCCGTGTTCCAATGTGTTGAGCCAGATCGCTGCTGACGGCGACTTGAACCTGCCTTCGCGGGAAAAGGCAATGGGTTGACAAGTGTTCATATCTATACACAACATGTAGATGTGCGCCAAAAAGGCTGCCACAAGATATGGCCTTGCCAGATCTTGATTGACAATTGCCGGCCGGATGCGAGCAAGGCTTGCGCGAAGCTTCCATCCTCAGGACCGAGTCAGGCAGCCAGCCGGTCTCCACAAAGCGGAGCGATGAATTGTATCGCAATCCCTGCCATTGGAAGGCGGAATTTGGGGAATGCGAGACCGTATTGGAAATCGGTTTCCGGGCGCAGGCGAAAGCGTCCGTTACGGAATCCCGATTTCCGAATCATGATTCGTGCGAGAGCACGTCGATTGGCCGCAACGTTTGTTGGATGCCGCCATTGCGAGGCGCCGGCCTGGCCTTGCCGGGGGCCGGCTTGCGCAGTGTCCTGGAGTCGCCTTTCCTGCCGCAGCGTGCATCGCTCCGATGGCCGCTGGCTTGATTGGGCTTGGCGCAATCCTACGACCCGGGCTCCTCGATGCCTGCACGGTCCAAAACCGGCGCTATTCGATCCCTGTAGACTCTTGAGGTCACGGGTCCGGCAACCCGCAGAATGATTCGCCCCTGACCATCCACCAGAAATGTCTCGGGAATTCCGTAGACACCCCATTCGATGGCGGTTCTGCCCTTGGCGTCGGCGCCGATTGCCCTGTAGGGGTTTCCAAGCTCGGACAGGAATGACTGAGCATTGTCAGGCTTGTCCTTGTAGTTGACGCCGTAGATGGCGAATCCCTTCGCCGCAATGTTCTCAAGACTCGGGTGCTCCACCCGGCAGGGGGCGCACCAGCTCGCCCAGAAATTGACCAGTTTGATGCCATCCGAACGCAGGTCCGCACCCGTGGCAAGTGGGTGTCCGTCCAGCGGAGCCAATTCCAGCGCGGGCGCGGGTTTGCCAATGAGCGCTGACGGACGCTCATCGTCCCCGGAGGAAAGTACGCCCAACAGCAAGACTGCTGCCCCGGCAAAGAACAGAGCGGGAATCGCGATGCGCAACCATGGATGCCTGCCGCTCATCGCGGTTTCCTGCTGCGCTCAAGTTCCTGCAGCCGCCGTCGTGTCCTTCGCGCATCCCGAATGCTGGCGCCAATCAGAATGGCGAGAACCAGCAGGCCGATCGCCCAGGATGCCAGAACCTGCACGGCATGTGCGCCCAGTTCCGGCATCAGGGAGTTCCGCTTTCAGTGAACCTGCTGGCGATCTTGGCCTGTTCGATGAATGTGCGTGTCCGCAACACGACAAGCGTCACAAACAAGAGCGTGAACCCGGCCATGCAAAGCAGGAGGGGCCAGTAAAAGGCCGCGTGAATGTGGGTCTCGGGATCGAGCGACAAGGTTGAACCTTGGTGCAGTCCCTTTTCCCAGAACAGCACTGCATACCGTGAAAGCAGCGCAAAAACCGATCCCACAAGGCAAAGATATGCAGCGATTTCCGCAACTGCGTCGGAGTTGCCAAGCGAATTCCACAGAATGACATAGGCGGCATAGTGCAGAAACAGGATCAGAAACGAAGTGAGGCGAGGCTCCCATGCCCAGTAGGTGCCCCAGGTTTGCTGACCCCAAAGTGCACCGGTAGCCAACGCGATGAAGGTCATCGCAAGTCCGACCGGCGCTGCCGCCCGTGCCGCCAGCGCCGAAACTCGATGGCGCCTTACAAGCCAAATGATTGATGCAACAAGCATCATCAACCAGCCGTTGATGGCAGTGAGAGCGGCTGGGACATGGATGAACATGATCTTGACCGTGCTGCCCTGAACATGGTCGTCCGGCGTGAACGCAAATCCCCAGATCAAGCCCGGCACGACTAGAATGGCCGTCAAGATGGAAAGTGGGACTAGCCAGCGATCGGCAATGCCGACAAAGCGGCGCGGATTTGAAAGCTCCCAAAGGGATTTCATTGTGCTACCAAACATCTCCACTGTTCGATTCGGAGGCAAGGAATCCGATGCCAATGCACTGGACTGGCATCCACACTGCACAGCTGTCGGATACAATGGCCGCCTACCTGGAATCCAGCAATTCTTCCCGATCAAAGGCGGCAAAGGCGTTCCTCCGATCACAATGTTGGCGCCAATGCGACCCATACCAGTCCCAAATGGAAGGCGGCAACAATCCGCTTGGCTTGCTGCCATTCCATGAACGCCACCTGGTGTTCCCAATTGTGTTGTCCTGCCGGACTCTGCAAGAACAACGGCTGTCCGACCGCCGAGTGGATTGGTGGCCGTTGGCCTGACAGCTGACGAAAGTCCCAAAGGCGCCACAGGAAGCGAGACCTGCCCACTCACGCTTCTGCCCAGGGAGTCGGCAGTTGGCGGCAGGGACATCGGCCGACATTCCATCATCTTCAGGAATCGCTGCCTGCCATGCATGCGGAACAATGGTTGTTATGGCGCAATCCAAAGTCAGTTTTGGATGTGGGCGACAAGAACCCTTGCGGTTACGAAGGGCATGACCGCAAGCGTTGCCAGACTAGTGGCAACAAGGAGCAACTGTGGCGAGGAGGGCA
>JAPOOS010000132.1 GCA_026713305.1 Paracoccaceae bacterium | reverse complement strand
TCAGCACTGTGCACTGGGTGATTGGGAATGAACACCCCCGTACAATGGATGATCTTGTGACACGCATTTACGCTTGGAACAGCCGAAAGGAGCAATTCTCACCGAGGCAGATCAAGCTGGCAGTGGACGTGTTGACGAAAAGGGGATGGGTTGATCCGGGCGTGATGGCTGAGCACTGATGGTTTAACCTTGCTTACCTTCCAACAAAAGTGAATTCCGCACCACAGCACACGCATTGAATCCCGTGTGTCAAGCCAAATGCGGTGCAACACAACCTGTAAAGCAAGGCTGAAACTCAATGCTCGTTGGCGATCACGTGAAACATGTCCCGCCGTCCGGATATGAAGCCGCCTTCGATTGTCCGCATTGTGGCGCGCTTTCCACACAGATTGGGGAGTTGAAAGTTGCCGTTGCTGAATATAGATAGGGCGCAAGAGTCGCTATTGTCGGCATTGGCAGTAATCAAAATGGAATGATGGTCAACGCAGGATTGGTCGTTGGTGCAGGCCACGGCACGTTCAGTTATGAGATTCGATTCCCGGTGAACTTCGCAAAAACATCCTTCCGAAAGTGATGGTCGTTCTGGCGAAGACTCCAGCGTGACGGTCTCCTGAACATTCAATCGTTTTTCCATGCGAAAGGCCTGAAGGAAAGGATTGTGGTGATGAATGGACAAATGATCATGAAACGGTTCCATACCGAAAGCTTCAAGGAAGCGTTGGATGAGAAGTATCGCCTTAAAGAAGAATTTGAAGGCGCTGTCGTAGTAAGAATCGTTAAGTCCCCCTATCAAGGATATGACATCCTCGTGATCGACAAGGAGTTGTACGTCGATTTGATGTCCGCCCATTACCTTGACGGAATGCCATTGGTCTTCCCGAGCAAAGACTGCTCGTTCAATGAGTATTCAGGATGACCCGTTCCGGTTCTGCAGAGAACTCGGAACCGGAAATTCTGGAAAAGGATGGCACTGGCGGTCTGCCAACAACCAGTGTTGCAGAGTCTCCGAAAGATGTTCAGCCGAACTCCAATCAACAATATGAAGTAATTGAGAGGGCTGTTAGCCTTGAGCACAAGAGGCTTGAAGTTCAGCAAGAACGCGTCAAGATCCTCAGGCAAATTGTGGAGGCAACCGAAAGTGCTGACAAACGACAGTGTCAAATTCAGTCCGAACGCCTTGCCTCCGAAGAGCGAATAACAAATGGTCGGCGCTCATTGATTCGAATCGTAATCGTTTTTGGTGGCATAGCACTCATCGCCATGATGTCGTTTGTGTTAGGCATGGCATTCTTCGGATCCGACAATCAAGCCCACACCGCGATTCAAATCATCGCTGAAGGTGCCAAGGCATTTGGTGGCGCGGGTGCCATCTTTCTGATATGGACGGCGTTTGGAAGACTGTTCCGCAACTACTGATTTTGGTCCGCCACAGAGACACCGAAGCTCGAACCGATGCTCTGAAATCAGCCGAGGTTGTGCTAGTTAAACTTCGGGGACGCCCCGTCAGACTTCGAGTGGTTGCCCGAGCCGGTTGTTCAAGTGTGAATTCGCTCTTGCCAAGGTGATTTTGTCATATTTTGCTGCAGACCGTGTTGGTTGCTGGTTCGATAGAGCAAGGTCATTCCACTTCCTTCACTTTATCGAAGCCAACATTCCTGGGGCGGCGACCAAGCTGCATCAGGCTTACATTGGTTCCAATTTGACGGCAGCGGCGTTGGCATGTTGGCGCGGGGTTCTGGGAGAATTCGCTCCAGTAGAGCTGCTTGGCGGCTGCCTTCGGTTAGTGGCCCGTGGATAGAGTCGCCTTGGCAGTCGATTCAAAACTTAGAAGGATGGCTGTCACACGGAAGTTTCCAATTGGGAATCGAAGCGATGGCTTTGGGCAGACATTGCAAGGACTTTCAGCAGCCGCTGTTTGTGGCGACGTCCGACATCAAGTCGCCGGGCCATCCATTCTACCGTGCCCTCAACAAGATTCTTGGCGAAGCTGACTTCGACGCCTTTGCAGAAGAGGCATGCGCCGAGTTCCATGCCGGGAGGCGGGGACGTCCAGGCATTCCTCCCGGCGTGTATTTCCGCATGTTGCTGGTTGGTTGTTTCGAGGGCATCGGTTCGGAGCGCGGCTTTGCGCACCTGCTGCGGAGCGGCGGTCAGGAGGAGATCCAAAAACGGATGCTGCTCCAGGCTGCCGCCTTCAACCTTGGCCTGCTCATGTCCGGGCGTTTCGGCTACGGCACGCCGCGCGCCCTGCAGGGGCTGGCGACGGTGAAAGGGGCTATCTGCGGCTGCAAGAACGCCTCTTTCGAGTGCCTGTTGCGCCACATTTGCCGCATGGCAGGCGTGTTGGGGCTGTTTGAGCTGTTGCCTGGCGATCCAGGCAGCAGACAGCGCGGCTGGCATGGATCCGCCGCAATGGCGCACACGTTAACTTGAAGGGCTTGGTTCTGATACAGCACGACTTTTGCTGCGTGGGATTTAATTCGGGCTGTTTGGCGGCAGGTGAACCAATGTAAGTCTGCCGGGAAAGACACGGCCGCTTGGGCATGGCTATCGCGCGGCCGAACGCCTTGACACCATGGGATGCAGATGCCGAGTCTGTTTGGAGTGCATTGTTGCATTTGTAGGCGAATTATTGAAATTGCCCAAGCGTTTGATCGGTTAGTTTGAACTTCGCTGATGCTGGCATGCCAAACCACTGTGCCCGGAAACAGTTTCCGCATGGCCTTCGGTACATGGTGAGTCGAAGCATTGTCGTTCTTGAATTATGTCAATGAAATGGATAGGCGGGTTAACAACGTTTGTGCCATTTGGTGAAGGAGTTAAGCGTGAGACCTGACCTGGTGAAGCGATTTGACGAGCTGAACACCTGGCAGAGACGCGATCAAAGCGCTCCGCACAAACCTCTACTCTCGCTGTGGGCTATTGGAAGATGTTTGCAGGGACGAGAGCGCCTCGTTACATACGACATAGTCGAAAGGG
>JAPOOS010000166.1 GCA_026713305.1 Paracoccaceae bacterium | reverse complement strand
GAGATCGCTTCGCAACTGGCATAGAACATTTGGCCGCAAACCCAGGCCAACTTTTGGGTTGCCATCGGGCGTTCTTGCCATAGCCGGCTTGTTTGAAGGTCAGGTAGCATCTATATCATGCCGTAAGCGCTCTTCGGTCCAGACCAACCCGCCAATTGCGGGAACGAGCGGCGACAGACCGGACCGAGGCGTGGAACCGGCAAGAATGCAGGAAGTGCAACAATGTTCATACAGACACAGTCCACTCCAAATCCCGCAACCATGAAGTTCCTTCCAGGGCAACCGGTGCTTCCGAGTGGAACGGCTGACTTTCCCGACCCTGTATCGGCTCAGCGATCACAGCTTGCAACGCGGCTCTTTGGCGTCAATGGCGTTACGAGGGTGTTTTTCGGCAGTGACTTCATTGCCGTCACCAAGTCTGAATCGATTCACTGGCCACACATCAAGCCGCCCATTTTGGGAGCCATAATGGAGCACTTTCAGCTTGGCCTGCCCATCATAGATCCCGACACAGAGGCCGATGCCGAGTCTGCCGATCAAGCGAACGGTCAGGACTCGTCCATAGTTCGCCAAATCAAGGACATTCTGGACTCCAGGGTAAGACCGGCAGTTGCCCAGGATGGCGGCGACATCGTCTTCCATGGATTTGAACGAGGCGTGGTCTATCTGCACATGCAGGGGGCCTGTGCGGGATGCCCTTCATCGACCATCACGCTGAAGATGGGCATCGAAAACTTGCTGCGGCACTACATTCCCGAAGTTGTCGAGGTCAGACCTGTCGTCTAGAACACCGAGCTGCGCCATCGGTTTCGATACAACAGGAACGGTCATAGATTTGGCGCTTCTCGAGAACGGCGCTGTTCTCCGGCGCCATGAGGTCGACGCTCAGTTCAACCACTCGGAACGGCTGTTTCCGCTCCTTGCAGATCTCTTGGATGAAGCCGGCAAAAGCTGGCACGAGGTGACCTTGATTGGGGTGGGCACGGGACCCGGGCATTTCAATGGCGTTAGAATAGGTGTTGCAGCGGCGCGGGGCTTGTCGCTGGCGTTGGGCATACCGGCCGTAGGCGTCAACCACTTCGATGCCCTGGCTCACAACTTGCCGCATCCCCATGTTGTTGTCGCGCCCACCCGAGGCAGCCTGATCTGCGCACGGCAGTCCGATGCAGACTTGCCGTTTCGCTGCAGCATTCACGATTTGATCGGCCTCATGGACAGTGGCATGTTTGTTTCTGGACACATGTGCAAGGAAATCGCCGCCGCCAGCGGCGCAATTGCTGTGGTGCAGCGAATTCCGCTTGCCGTTGCCATCGCCACCATTGCCGGTGAAAGAGCCCTTGGCGCCGTGTCGCCACCTTCTCCCTACTATATGGAGGCGCCGCTCGCGAAGCCTGCCCGCCCGTGAACTCCTCGGTTGTTCCGCTTCCAAGCGCCATGCTGCGGTTTAGAACCTGCAGTCCGAAGTTCATCGCCGTCAGGGCAGAGCGGTTTGACCGTTCATGCTGGAATGTGTTGGCTCCACAATTCGAGATCGGACGGGAAATGGGCGCCGAGTGCGCAGTCTCGCCCGGTCCCACGACCTGACTGAATGCCATACAACGGCACAGCCGGACGGCACACCGCATTTTGCACTTCCGAAGTCAGCGACGGGCAGCGCCCAATTGGCACAGGCCGGCTTGCCTGTTTCGCCAGCGCCCAAGAACGTTGCTCCGTCGAAACACTGCCACGAGCGCCACGTTGTCCT
>JAPOOS010000336.1 GCA_026713305.1 Paracoccaceae bacterium | reverse complement strand
TGCCCACGCCAATGCTTGCTGCAGCCTCGCGGGCGGTAGCCACAATCCCTTCAATCTCGGCCCCTTTGTCCACGATCCTTTCTTGCGCTTCATCGTATGTTCTTTTGGTACGGGCGATTGTTTGTTCAAGCTCGGCAACATATTGCGCAATGCTGGCTTCATTGTGTTTGTGGTTCAGATAGAGAATGCTCGGAATTGCAGCAGTGCGCAGCTCATTGACTGTCTCTTCAATTTGAGTGCAAATGAAGTTTCTACGATTTCTTGGATCTTCCCTTGACGTGATACTATAACGTTGCAACCTGCCCCAAAGAGGAAAGATAGTCTGAAAGTTCTGACTGTATTTGCTGGGCATTGGTTTCAGGGATTTCTTCAAGGGGCAGGTTCGCCAGATTGTTGGCAATTGACAAAGCTTCGACTATTTCCGCACGAACCCTTTCGAAATTGATTTCTCCCCATTCCGGCTTGCAAATCAACTGTTCGGTATCGGAAAACTTCTGCAAGTTTTTCAACTCGTTCCTCAGTGCAGTTACAGTCTTGTCTGAAGCCATTTTTTGTTCCTCGTTGTGTTGTTGTTCGGTCAAACGCGTCTCAGTTGCAGGAAATGTGCTTGAATGGTTGCGGTCTGCCCTTGCTAGGCCAGGCCCATTAAGCGATTGCACATCATGGATTTCCCTGACTAGACACACAAGACCAATCATTGACAGGGACACTACAACGAGCAGCCTCCTTTGAACCACCGATGAGCGTCTCAATCGCGTCAAGCGACTGTATCTGTTGTTTCCCAAGCCCAGAGGCATTCCGCGTGTCTGCGACAAACGGGTTCCTGGCGGTATCATCCAAGTCCAAGAATACTGCCTTCGCTGGAGTGACGTACCTGCCGAGTATGGGCCCGCCAAGACTCTTTGCAATCGATTGGTGCGCTGGAGCATGAATGGCATCATCGCCAAATTCTTCAAAGCAGTCGTTTCCGAGAGTGCCGATGTCGAAACCACGATGATCGTCGCCACCCAAGTCAAGGCGTACCGCACAGCAGCCAGCGGCAGACTCGGGAAGACCCTCGCCGGATCCTGGACAGGCAGAACACGCGGTGGCCTCAACTCGAAACAGCACATGCTGACTGATGGGCTCTGCAGGCCGATCAGGATGCTCCTGTCGGCCGGCAACATCAGCAGCTTTGCCTGAACGCGGGTGTTGTTTGAGGGATTGCCCGAAGGGAGGAAGCAACTCATGGCCGATCGCGGCTTTGACGCCGACTGGTGTAGCGAGGACCTGGCAATCCAGGGCATATCCTCCTGGCTGTCCGCGCAAAGGAGCCGAAAGGTACTTAATTCCCATGACAAGGGGCTGTGATGGCAGCGCCACAGGATTGAAACACCCTTGCCCGCCTGAAGGACTGGCGGCGCGCTGCGTCCGATGTCTCGAATTGTTCCTTTCAGAATGCGTGCTGGCCACAACGGTCATTGACTGTCTGAAGCCATTATGGGGTCTACATCCTGGCGATAGCGAAGAGTGCGCGGTGCGCAACATATGCGAAACGGCGTCCATTGCAGTTTCCATTTGGGAAACAACATCCAAGTGCTTCTCAAACGAACTTCGCCGCCACAAAGTGGCGGGATTCCGCGTCAATGGAGCGAATAGTGAATCGCGCCATAGTGTCTGCATCACGCCAATATGATAGTTACGCGGAGGGGACTTGGCCGAGTTCCCGAAGGGCAAGGTGGGAATAGCTAGGATTCACCAGTGACCAACGATTTCTCGTGCGGCAATGGAAGTGCCATTGTCGACAATCGAAACCGCAGCGTCGTCGACTTTCTGCGTCAGGGCATCAAACCCGGCTCGGATCTAGCCATTGTCTCTGCCTATTTCACTATCTACGCCTACCAAGCGTTGCGTGAGGTTTTGGAACAAGCCGGACAAACGAGATTTCTGTATGGGCAGCCGGCAGCGGTTGGTACGCCTGATCCAAGCGACAACCAGGTAAAGGCCTTCAAACTCATTGATGACGGAGGCATGGTCCTGAAACAAAGCCTCGCACAAAAGCCGCTTGCTCGCGCTTGTGCCTCATGGATCAATGACCGAGTTGAGATTCGGACAATTGATCGCGCGGGCTTCCTTCACGGAAAACTCTACCACATTTCCCGAAAGGATGAGACTGAGGCCTTGGTCGGCAGTTCAAACTTCACCTCGCGGGGTCTCGGGCTCGGTGAGGAGGGCAATGTTGAACTGAACCTGGAACTTCGCAACGACGAAGATCGTGCAGCGCTCCTTCGTTGGTTCAACGACATTTGGAATGACGACAAATTGACCAGCGATGCCAAGTCCGAGGTCCTGGCGGCGCTTGAACAATTGGGACAACCGTATGCACCTGAGTTTGTCTACTACAAGACTCTGTTCCATGTCTTGGAAAGATGGCTGGACAGGCATGTCGAGCAGGACGGTTTGCTCCACAGCAGCCAACTGTTCGACTCTGAAATCTGGAAGGCCCTCTACAAATTTCAAAGACATGGAGCGATCAACGCGATCAACTGCCTTGGCAGACACAACGGTTGCATAATTGCAGACAGTGTGGGCCTTGGGAAAACTTGGACCGCATTGGCCGTCATCAAGTTCTTTGAATTGCAAAACAAGCGGGTGTTGGTGCTCTGTCCCAAGCGACTGGAAGACAACTGGGTTCGATATACAGCTTGGGCCGCAGCGCGAAACAATGCCTTTGAGAAGGATCGCCTGGGTTATGCCGTGCGCGCGCATACGGACCTCAGCCGCTATACCGGCATGGCGGGCTCGGTCGATCTCTCGCAATTCAACTGGGGAAGCTTCGATCTCATTGTCATCGATGAATCTCACAACTTCCGCAATGCAGGCAGGGACAAACTGGACGACGCCGGCAACCTTGTCAGGCACAGCAGGTACAATCGCCTTGTCGAAGAGGCCCTCAAGCCAGGGCCGCAAACCAAAGTGCTGATGCTTACCGCCACACCAGTGAACACCAGCTTGCGTGACCTCCGAAACCAGATCTACTTGATGTGCGAAAAGCGCGTGGACGCGTTCCGAGAAACACTCGGAATCAGGAACCTTCAGTCGATGTTCAATGTTGCACAGCGCAGATTCCAGGAATGGGAGATCAAATGCCGAGCAGGCGAAAGACCTGACAAGTCCGCACTTCTCGAATTGCTGGGATCAGATTTTCTGGCCGTTCTCGACATGGTGTCCATTGCCCGCTCGCGGGAGCATGTCTGTCGCTACTATCCTGAAGAGTTGGAGGCCATTGGCGGATTTCCGAAGCGAGCCTTGCCCAGAAACCTGCATCCTGCGTTGGACAGCAGGGGCGAACTGTCTTGCGACGATCTATTTCGGCGCATTGGCGCTTTCCGTCTGGCGGTCTACAATCCATCCCAATACGTGAAGGACACTTCAAGTCTCGATGAGGAAAGGGCCGCTCGACAATTTGATCAGCGCGACCGGGAGCGCTTCCTGATCGGCATGATGCGGGTGAACCTGTTGAAGCGTCTGGAAAGCTCCGTGAATTCCTTCACGCTGACTATGCATCGAATCATAGGACGGATTGAGGACGTCGATGGCCAAGTGATGCAATGGCGGAAAGGAGGCTTGACGGAGGAAACCGACTTCCTTCCGGAAGAGGACGAGGAAGACGACGAATTCGTGGTAGGAAGGCGACGGCTTTATCGACTGGAAGACTTGGACATAGACCGTTGGCAGAAGGATCTGCACGAGGATCGGCAATTGCTTGAAGAATTGTGCAGTCAAGTGGAACAGGTCACGGTCGAACACGACAACAAGCTTGCGGTGTTGAAGCAGGAACTGCAACGAAAGGTCGAACTGGCGCCACTGGACAAGGACGACAAACCCAACCGCAAGGCGCTGGTGTTCACTACATTCGTGGATACAGCGCAATATCTGTACAGGCACCTTGAAGAATGGGCAATTGAGCTCGACCTGAACATCGCACTTGTGACGGGCGGTGGCGAGAACCGAAGCACTGCCGGAACAACGCAATTCTTGGACATTCTGTCGAGCTTTGCCCCGAATGCGCAGCAGAGTGAAGCCCAACATGGCGACATTGACATAGTTGTTGCCACAGACTGCCTATCAGAGGGCCAGAATCTCCAAGACTGTGATTTGGTAATAAACTACGACATTCACTGGAACCCCGTGCGGTTGATGCAGCGTTTTGGGAGAATTGACCGCCTCGGCAGCCGCAACCAAGAGGTTGCCATGACGACCTTTTGGCCTACCGACGACCTGGATCGTTATCTTGACTTGAAGAACCGCGTCGAAGCTCGGATGGTGCTTGCCGATGCAGCCGCGACCGGCTTCGGCGACCCGCTCAGTCAAACCGATTGGAATGAGGAGGAGCAATTAGAGAACGTGAAGTCGGAACTCACCTTCCGCGACCGGCAGTTGAGGAGGATGTGGGATGCAAATCTGGATTTCGAGGAAGCGGACGACAGCATTAGTCTAAACGATCTTACGCTTGATGACTTTCTTGCCGACTTGTTGCAGTATGTCGAAAGGAACAAAGCCGCACTCGAAGCTGCGCCGCATGGCATTTACGCTGTTGCGGACAATGCAATGCAGGCCGTGTCCAGCCGCCAATCTGATACGGTGGCGTCAGGCGTGATCTTTTGCCTGAGACACAACAGCAACCCAAAAGCACGAACTCCGAACCGCCTTTGGCCATACTTCTTGGTCTATGTGCGTGCCGACGGATCGGTCTCCTACACATTTCAGCAGGACAGGCAGTGCTTGGGCTTGTTTCGAAGGCTTGCTTCGGGCCAGCACTGCCCGAGCAAGCAGCTCGAGCTCGTTTTCGACCAGGAAACACACCAGGGTCGATGCATGAAGAAATATGACGACTTGCTCGATGCCGCTCTCAGCAGCATTGTCTCAAAGTATCGTTTTGCGGAATTGGAAAGCCTGACGCATGATCGAGGGGCTGTGATTGGCGATAGACAAAGTCAGCCGAATTCATCCAGGAAATTCACATTGGTCACATGGCTAGTCATCAAGGAAAGCGGGACGAGGCAACACAATGACTGATACACTGGCTCAGGCCATTTCCGACGCCTTGGGCGGGTTCACGACCAATGCGCCGCTGCGAGACAGTGCAAAGGGGTTGCTCAACGCTCTTGGCTATGAGAGCCAGCGCACAGTGGATGTGGGTAGCGTCACAGGATTCTTGACGCATTTTGCAAACGGCTGCAAGCTCACGAAGAATCAACGCAAGCTGTTCAAGTCTTGGAACTCGGTCGATATCGTATTTCAATTTTCCGAGGATGAATTCGCCACACAGTCCGGGCGCTTTGAGACCCAGAGCTTTGACGAAGCGCGAAACAAGTCCCTCCTTTTCCTCGCGGTGGATATGTCAGAAGAGCAATATCCCCGTATGCACCTAGCGGAGACGACCAGAGCCGTGAACAGGCTCTTTGCGATGCCGGCAATCGTCCTGTTTCGTCACGGGTCTACAATGACAATTGCCACAACCCACCGCCGCGAGCACAAGTTGGACTGCGAACAGGATGTTCTGAGGCGCGTAACTTTGGTTAAGGATGTCTGCACCCACAATCCGCACAGAGCACATATAGAAATCCTGTCCGACCTTTCATTCCGTCGAATGTTGGAGTCCGGAGTTGCCAATTTCGATGACTTGCTTGGAAAGTGGGAAGACGCGCTGGATACCGTCGCACTCAACAAGCAATTCTACGGCGAAATTTTCAGATGGTTTGAGTGCTCTGTCAAGAGTTGCAGATTTCCGGACGATGGAGCTGGCGATGGCGGAGTCGAGCGGCATGTCATTCGATTGATCACAAGAATTCTCTTCATATGGTTCCTTAAAGAGAAGGGTTTGGTTCCTGAAGAGTTGTTTGTCGAACAATATGCGGAGTCTGTGCTGATTGACCACAGTGCGAATAGCACGAACTACTACCGCGCAATCTTGCAGAATCTGTTTTTTGGAACTTTGAATTCGGAAATCGACAGCCGATCGTTCAGGAACGAAAGCGGTCAGGAACAGCACAACTCCACTACCTACCGTTACAACGATCTAATGTGCGATCCAGACGCCCTTGTCGAAAAGTTCCGAAGGGTCCCTTACGTCAATGGCGGATTGTTTGACTGTCTTGACGACCTTTCGGATACAGACTCCAGTCCAACGCTCGTTGACGCATTTACAGATAACCTTGACTGGCGCAAAGAACTGCATGTGCCGGCAAGCCTGTTTTTCCGTTCAGATCACGGACTGTTTGACATCTTCCAACGCTACAAGTTCACCATTGAGGAGAGCACGCCCTTGGACCGAGAAGTAGCGCTCGATCCTGAGCTTCTCGGTCGTGTATTCGAAAACCTATTGGCTGCCAACAACCCGGAAACCAGCAGTTCCGCCCGCAATAACACTGGGTCCTACTACACGCCTCGTCCAGTCGTGGACTTTATGGTTCGCGAGGTGCTAAGCGAGGCCCTTGCATCGAACAGCGCGCCGGCCAATGGCGACATTGTTCAGTGGCGTGAAAGATTGAACCGTCTACTCGATCCTTCCTATGCGATGGACGGTACAAGCAATCTCTTCGAGGGGGAGTTGGAAACGAAGGTTGTAGTCAACGCAATTGCAAAGATCCAGACACTGGACCCAGCCGTTGGTTCCGGCGCATTTCCGATGGGCATATTGCAAGCTCTCACCTTGGCGCTGCGCCGACTGGATCCTGAAAACACCTACTGGGAATCAATCCTCAAGCAGCAAGCTAAGGATAGGGCCGGCGAGGCATTCGACACTCTAGACCATCATTCGAGGGACGAAAGGCTCCGGGAGATAAGTGCAACCTTCGAGAAATATAGAAGATCCGATTTCGGACGAAAACTATACATCATCCAGAACTGTATTTTCGGCGTTGATATCCAACCAATCGCGTGCCAGATTGCCAAACTGCGTTTCTTCATTTCACTAGTCATTGAGCAAGACCCAGACCCCAGCGCTCCCAATCTTGGAATTAGGCCACTGCCAAACCTGGAAACCCGTTTTGTAATTGCAGACACCTTGTTCAAACTCAAGCCAAAGGCTCAAATGCACCTTGCTCAAACGGGAGAGGTCCTGAAACTGGAGAAAGAGCTGGCCGAGAATCGAGAGCGTTATTTCCACGCCAGCAATCTGTCGCACAAGGCCTGCATACGGCAGCAGGATAGGCAACTGCGATGTCAAATTGCGAAGCTCTTGCAACAAGGTAGACTTCCAGCGCAAGTCACAGAGGACATTGCGAGTTGGGACCCATACGATCAAAACGCCCACACCAACTGGTTCGACCCTGAGCACATGTTCGGCGTATCCGACGGATTCGACGTCGTGGTTGGCAACCCGCCATATATTCAATTGCAGAGGAACGCAGGGAGAGCAGCCAATCTCTATAGGGATGCAGGCTTTGTAACGTTTTCGCGGACGGGCGACATTTACCAACTCTTTTTCGAACGCGGTTGCGAACTTCTAAAATCAGGAACGGGAACGTTGGCCTTCATCACTTCGAACAGTTGGTTGAAGGCACAATACGGGCGTGGTCTGCGCCAGTATTTCGTGGACCGTCATACACCGTTAACGCTCATCGAAATGGGAAGCAATGTCTTCGAAAATGCGATTGTCGAAACAGCAGTGCTTATTGTCCGAAACAGCAATGAAAGACCCGAAGAGTGTCGAACCTTGAAAGTCAGAAAGGCAACTGAAGGCATTGGCGAGAGATTCCAACCTCCAGTAGGAGGCTGGGGCACACTGCAACCGGAGGGTGATCGGCCTTGGATGGTGCTGTCCAATGTCGAGCGAACCATCTTTGAAAAAATGGAGGCTGTTGGCACGCCTCTAAGAGATTGGGATATCTCAATTTACTATGGAATCAAGACGGGCTACAACGCCGCGTTCATTGTCGACAGAAAGAAGCGAGATCAACTGGTTGCCGAGGATCCCTCCTCGCAGAACATATTGAAGCCAATATTGAGAGGTCGAGACATAACGCGTTACCGTGTAAAGGGGACGGAATGGTGGCTAATTGATACACACAATGGCTATGCGGGAGTTCCACCGGTCGATGTCAAT
>JAPOOS010000250.1 GCA_026713305.1 Paracoccaceae bacterium | reverse complement strand
TTGCATCGGCATCCAATCGGCGCTTGGCAATTCTCAGCATGCCGCCTTGCTTCCTCGCACTTGGGAAGGACGAGCGTGTCGATCAAGCTATCCGGTGGCGAGCCGGAGCGCCGGGATGGCGAGTTGAACTGCGGACATGCAGCCTGACAACGGAGGGTGCCTCCGTCCGAATCAGTATCAACAGGGCGTTTCGGTCGTTGAATGCTGTGAAGTGGGTAAGGACGCCAATCGAATGCAGCTTCAGTCTGCATGGCTCCTGCCAACTCCCCTGTCTGCTGCCACATTGCAGTATCATGTCGTCGACCGATTGTTTGGCGAATGCCGGCAGGACGAGCGTTTTGAACGTTCGCCGAGCGAACACTCGTCGGGGCCGCGCCGTCGTCAGGGCGGCAACAGCCATGTGCGCCGGGAGCTGGCCGGCTTCGTCCGGACCATCGCCTGCGAGGTGACGGGCGTCCCCCATGGCAGCAAGGCCACCTCCTGAAACGACGGCACAGGATGAAAGCGCAATCCTACTTGGAAGGAGGAACCGCACAGTTGACCGGCAGGGAACGCGGGTGGCAGGTGAGGAGAACCCTCGGAGGCACTTTGAGGAACGGCCGATTCGGCCAGTTGACCCGCGTTACAAGATCGAGGCAGCTCCGCGACGGAGACATGACAGGTGGCAACCAACCCACGGATGTCAGAGTGATCCACCGTCGAAACGAGCCGCCCGCGTTCCCAGCCGGCCATGTCGGTGAGATCGCAATGGCGTTGCGGACTTTCCTGCCTCGCCTCATGTCGAGCACGGAAACGCAGCGGCTGTTGAGCGATTTAGGCTATGCTTCGAGGCACTGAAACTTGCAGCTTGATTCAATGCTTGAGCAAGGTGAGAATCAATTCCTGGGACAGGCCTCGCAATGGCTCTTGAGACAACCATGCGTCTGCACCAGATCGAGAATCACTGTATGGTGTCGAGGCGGTTTGTCTATTCGGGGACTAATGTTTAGCATTCTCGGAATTGCGCGAACCCGATTTGCTTGGGTTTCAAGATGCGCGCCGGGAGGAGTTTTGCATGGCTGAAAAGAACACCCGTGACGGAATCAGTTTGAAGCGCATGGTTCCGATTGCGGTGATTGCAGTCATTGCCGTGTTGGGATTCGCGACACTGGGAGACTATCTAAGTTTTGAAAGTTTGCGTGACAATCGCCTGCTCTTGGTTGAAACCCGTGACAACAACTATCTGCTGGCGTCAATCGCATTCATTGCGGTGTATGTTGCGGTGGTCGCGTTTTCCCTGCCAGGGGCAACCGCGGCAACGCTTACCGGCGGCTTCCTTTTTGGCCTGTTTCCCGGAGCGCTCTACAATGTGTTGAGTGCAACGATAGGCGCAAGCGCGATTTTTCTTGCCGCCCGCATGGGACTCGGAGAGTACCTGTCGCGGAAGATGGATGAAAGTTCCGGCACCGTAAGCAAGATGCGCGACGAGCTTCGTCAAAACGAAGTCAGCGTGCTCTTTCTGCTGCGGCTGGTTCCGGCCGTGCCATTCTTCGCTGCCAACCTGGTTCCAGCGCTGGCTGGGGCCAGCTTCCGAAACTTTGTCTTTACAACCTTCTTTGGAATCATTCCCGGCACGATAATCTACACATGGGTAGGCGTGGGTCTGGGCGCCGTGTTCGAGCGCGGGGAAACCCCGAATCTCGGAATAATTTTCGAGTGGCACATTTTGGGTCCCATCCTGGGTCTTTGCGCGCTGGCTGCGCTGCCAATACTGATTAGGGTGGTGCGGCGGAGAGGTGGAGCTGGCAATGGCAACTGAAATCAAGACTGATCTTTGCGTCATAGGCGCTGGTTCAGGAGGGTTGTCCGTTGCTGCCGGCGCAGTTCAGATGGGCGCAGATGTTGTGCTGATCGAAGGTGGCCGAATGGGTGGCGATTGCCTAAATTACGGCTGTGTCCCTTCGAAGGCGCTGATTGCGGCGGCAAAGCATGCCCACGCCATGACAACCGGCGCTCCATTCGGAATCACTCCCGTCAAGCCGCAGGTCGATTTCGCAGCCGCAAAGGATCATGTCTTTTCGGCCATAGAAGTGATCAAGCCGCATGACAGCGTCGAGCGGTTTGAAGGGCTCGGAGTCAGGGTGATCCAGAAGTACGCCCGATTTGACGGTCCACGCCAGGTTCTGGCAGGAGACAAACGCATTCGTGCCAGACGATTCGTCATTGCAACCGGTTCCTCTCCATTTGTCCCGCCGATACCTGGTCTTGACAGGATTCGGCATTTCACGAACGAGAACATCTTCGAACTGCGCCGGAAGCCACGGAGACTGCTCGTGATTGGCGCCGGCCCAATTGGACTGGAAATGGCACAGGCGCATAGCCGTCTCGGGTGCGAGGTCGTCGTCATCGAAGGACTTGTCGCGCTTGGCAGGAGTTATGAGCCTCACGCGAAAGTCGTGCTTGAACAGCTTCGGGAGGAGGGTGTTGAAATCCATGAAGGGACCAGCGCCGCCATAATCGGCCAACATGAAGATGCAATACAGGTGGTCAGCGACACAGGAAGCGTGTTCGAGGGCTCACACCTGCTGGTTGCAGTTGGGCGCAAACCCAACATCGACCGCCTCGACTTGGAAAGCGCCGGTGTAAAGGCAACGCGCGGAGGCATTACGGTCGATGCATCGCTTCGCACGAGCAACCGAAGGATCTATGCCATTGGCGATGTAACGGGCGGCGCCCAGTTCACGCACGTGGCCGGCTACCATGCGGGGGTTGTGGTCAAGTCTGCATTGCTTGGCCTGCCGTCAAAGGCAAGAACGAATCACATTCCCTCCGCCACCTACACCGACCCCGAGATTGCCGAGGTGGGCATGACGGAGGATGAGGCAAGGCGTGCTCATGGAGATCGTGTGGAAGCCGTCTCGTTCGATTTCAAGGACAATGACAGAGCCATTGCCGAGGGCAGCAGGATTGGGCAGATCAGGGTTCTGGTCGTCCGCGGCAAGCCGGTGGGAGCATCGATTGTAGGAGCGCAGGCAGGCGAGCTGATTCAGATTTGGGCATTGGCGATTGCCAATGGGTTGAAGATGTCAGCCATCGCCAACATGGTGTCTCCCTATCCGACGCTTGGAGAGGTCAACAAGCGAGCCGCCGGCGCCTATTTCGCCAAGCGCCTGTTCGGCAGCGCCTCGCTGAAGCGTCTGGTTCGGCTGGTCCAGCGGTTCTGAAGAATGTCGGAGTGTGGCACTGGTCAGTCAGGCAATGGCGCGTAGATCCTCCAAGTCTTCCTTTCGGCTTGCGAAATTGTTCGATGTCGGCCGCACCGTGTCGTTTCGCGGCATGGCGTATACGATTGTCTACCTGACCTTTGTCGAGTTCGTGATCGTCTATGGAGTTGTTTCGTGGATTGAACTCGAAAACTTCATCGATGGCGCAAACCTTGTGCGGGACACGGCGCTGTCCATTCACAACAGATCTCATGGCACCGAACAGGAACCATTGAGCGCTCTCCAGTACAACATCGGTCAACAGCAATCCTTCGACGCTCCTTCGGGAGCGACAGGCGCCGGCGAAGTTGAAATGCTGCTCGACGTTCTGGTCAAGGGTCTGTTTGGCGAGCGCACTGAACTGCTGATTCTGAGTCTCGTTCCGGAAGGACCTGGAATTGGGCCAATGTGCCCCCGAATCAACTTCATGCTCGTTATGCCGGAAGATCAGGAGAGCTTGCGGACGGACAATGTCGTGGACCTGCAGCTTGCGCTGTTTCCTGCGCTGCGGCTGGCAATGTATTCCCTGTTCAGTCCGGGAGAGAACATAGTCATCCGTTCGGAGCTTCCCGAATCCGCAGCCAGCGACTGCGTTTACCGGATGGATCTGACCATGCGAATGGACAGGCTAAGCGCCCTGGCAATCAACTATCTCAGCCAAGCCTGGCTGGTTGCTGCGGCTCTGCTGCTGCTGAATGCCGTTCTTGTGTTCGTGGGCATTCGACGCACGATTGTCCGTCCGCTGGAGAGCATTGTGCGGAGAATAGAGAATGTCGGTCAAAATCCAAAGCCATCCACACAGGAGACGGGGTCCGGGCTGTACGAGTTGCAGAAGATTTCGGAGGCTGTCGACGAACTGAATTCGAGAGCCGTGACTCGGAACATGCTGCAGCGGACCAAGCGCCGCCAGCTGCACGAAATCGGCGGGCTGGCGGTTACTGCGCTCACATTTCTCGACGGCATCGGGGGAGGGGCCAAACAGCATGTCAAGCGTTGCTTTGACGAGGCAATTCGCCAAGTGGCCATGATAATCGACTTTGCCAGCTTCGACGCCAAGAGCTTGAACATGCGCGCAATCAGCGCGTCTCAACTCGTTGAATTGATCGAAAGCGCGAAGGAAGATGCAGCGGCGCTTGCAATTCTGCGGGAGGGCGGCGCCGAAACTGTCGTGGCGTGGAAAAGTGGCCATCCAAAGCTTGGTCACGACGACGACAGTCGCCGGGAACTGCCCGTCATCACGGCAGACCCCGCCTCGCTCAGCGTCATTTTGCGAAACATTCTCAAGAACTCCGTCGAATCCTTTCGTGGTAAGGGCAATCCACGCAACGAGATTCTCGTTGGGCTTTGCCATGCCTCCGATGGAGAAAGAGTAAGGATTGCCATCCAGGACAATGGAATTGGCATAGCCAAGGACATGCGAAGTCGCCTGTTTGTCGAAGGCGAATCGTCAAAGACTGTCGACAATCACGGCATTGGCCTGTCGCTGGCCGAGAACCTTGTCTCAGCCCATGGCGGCACGGTTTCAGTCAAGTCTCGCCACATCGACGACGGCTATCCCCTGGAGGAATGCGGAACCCTCGTCGAGATCGCACTGCCTCTCTCCACTTCGGATTGAATCGGACGGCGCTGCCGGACCAGTTTGCCGACGGCCGGACAGCATGCGGAAACGAAAAGTCAGGCTGAACAATGGGGTTCTTGACTTGAAATCCGATGTTGCGGTCAATACTTGCAAGGCGTGCGCTGGTAGCTCAGCTGGATAGAGCACTTGACTACGAATCAAGCGGCCAGGGGTTCGAATCCTCTCCAGCGCACCACTTGCACCAAATCCTTCCGCCTGTTTCCGCCAACTGTCGTGTTCAGGGCGCAGTTGCAGTCGTTCGCCATTGGACTTGCCGGCCCCATTGGGCATCCACTCGCGGGAGCGGTGCGCCAGGAAGGCTGTTCCTCATGCCGCGTGAATGCACTAGGTCCGAAGAACCCAATCCAGAAGTTTTCGGTTGAGCGGAAGGGCGTCCATCCCACACGCGCCATTGGACCGGAACTTTGCGTGGTCCATGCCGAGTGACGGGTCGGTCTTCCCCTTGGGAAACGTCCTTGCGGGGCTACAGGCAATTCTGCCTGGGAATCAAAAGCCGAATCCCTTGTACTTCTTGCGGAATTTCGACACTCGGCCTCCGGAATCCACAAGATGCGTTCCTCCACCGGTCCATGCTGGATGCACGCTGGGATCGATGTCGAGCGTCAACGTGTCCCCCTTCTTTCCGTATGTGGAGCGCATGTTCAGGATGTCGCCATTGGTCAGCTTGACGCGAATGTCGTGGTAGTCAGGATGAATGTCCCTTTTCATGGTGTTTGGCCTCCGCAGTTCAGTCAGACCGCTTGGGTCGGTAGTTGGTTCGCTCGGGAATGCGGGCAGACTTGCCTCGCCGCGATCGAAGGTAGTACAACTTGGCGCGCCTCACTCGGCCTCGCCGGACAACGGTGATTGACTCGATGTTTGTCGAATGCAACGGAAACACGCGTTCCACGCCTTCGCCAAAGGAAATCTTCCTAACCGTGAACGAACCGTCGATTCCGGAACCTCCCTTGCGCGCAATGCACACTCCCTCGTAGTTCTGGATACGGGTTCTCGTCCCTTCCGTGACCCGGAAGCCGACTCGAACGGTGTCTCCGGCTCTGAAATCCGGGATGGTGTTGCCAAGTTGCTGCACCTGTTCGGCATCGAGTTGAGCAATTAGATCCATCGTCTTTTCCTCGGTTCGGTCCACCGATCAGCGGATTGTTTTGCCGGAACGGCGTTCCTGGGAAGCAATGCGCGTTCGTTTGTAAGCTTGCCAAAGGTCCGGCCGCCGAGACTTGGTCAACTCCTCCGACATGGCCTGTCGCCATTCCGCGATCCTGCCATGATGCCCCGAAGTCAGGACTTCGGGAACGTTGAAGCCATTCCAGTCTCTTGGGCGGGTGTACTGGGGGTACTCAAGGAGCCCGCTCGCAAATGATTCCTCTGTTGCCGAATCCTCGTTTCCCAGCACGGTGGGTATAAGCCGAACGGTCGCCTCAATCAAGGCCTGAGCGGCAATTTCCCCTCCTGAAAGCACAAAATCCCCAATTGAAATCTCTTCAATGTCGTGACGGACGAACACGCGCTCGTCGATGCCTTCAAAACGGCTGCAAATGATCGTCATGCCGCCAATCCGCGACCACCTTTCCGCCAAGTGCTGATTGAACGGTCGGCCTCGAGGGGACATGCAGATGATTGGCCAGTTCGACGTGGATCTGACAGGACAGCCTGAATCCTGCACGGCACAGTCGCTGACAGCCCGAGAAACCACTTCAGGCATCATCACCATGCCTGGACCGCCGCCTGCAGGGCTGTCATCCACGCACCTGTGCCTGCCGACGCCGTAGTTGCGCAGGTCGAACATCTTCAGCGACCACAATCCGGAAGCAAGTGCACGGCCGACGTTCGAACAGCCAAGTGTTCCGGGAAAGGCGTCCGGGAACAGCGTTATCACCCTGGCTTCCCAAACGGGCTTGTGTTGTGCCGGACCACTCATCAAGCAAGGGTTTCCGACTGCCGCCGCCGCCAAAGCACGATGGGGAAGAGCTGCGTCCCATGTCCAGGGGTCCGACCCCGACCAAGGAACAAGCGAGAAGGCGGGAATTCCGGCAGGACAGCATCGTCCATAGTCGGGAACCGATCTGCCCGAGACTGTGGCGCGTTGTGATTCGGGAACCACTGCCGGGCGGCATAGGCTGGCCAACTGGCTGGCACGCGCTGGAGAAGCGCCCGGAGTGCATGCGCAGCGAAGTTGGCGGGAAGGAGGTTCATTGGAACTGCTCGAAACGGTCAACGACAAGCCGACCCTCCGAAATCATCACATCCGGCACATGGCGTCGCGTAAACGGCAAAAAGATTTCCGAGCCATCGGTCTGTCGCATTTCCAGCAGGTCGCCGGCTCCGAAGTTCTGCACGCTTTCTATCGTGCCGACTGGTCTGCCAGATGTGTCGCAAGCGAGCAATCCCACAAGATCCGCCAGGTAGTAGTGGTCTTCGTCCGCCAATGCAGGAAAGGCCTTCCGGTTGGCATACAGCCGGCAGCTGGCCAGGGTCGAAGCGGCTGTCCGGCTTTCGACTCCCTCTACCTTTGCGACAAGGCAGGTCTCTCTGACGTTGACGATCCTGATGTCCAGATGCCGGTCAAGTCGCTGGGCATAGAGAGGGCAATAGCTTGCGATGTCGCTTCTGCGAGTGCAGTAGCTGTAGAGCTTGACGTCGCCGCGTACGCCATGCGGCCCGCCAAACCTGCCCACACAAACTTGGGAAGCGTTCGCTACAGACATGTCCGGTCAGAATTGCCGACCTTGTGCAGGCGGCAAGATCATTCCCCTGTGGCGGCGATCTTCAGCTGGCTGCTTTCCAGTCGTCAGACTGCTCCTTCGGCGGCTTGTCTTCGTTCCAGCTCCTTGGCTCCGGGCAATCCCTTCTTGGGGTTTTTGCGAGACTTGGGTTCAATTACGCCGGCAGCTTCAAGCATGCGCGAGACCCTGTCGGTTGGCGATGCACCCTGATCAAGCCAGTGGCGAATGCGGTCGATCTTGAGGTTCACCCGGCTCTCGTCGTCCTTGGGCAGGAGCGGATTGTAGGTTCCAAGCAATTCAATGAAGCGCCCGTCGCGCGGCATGCGGGAATCCGCTGCAATGATGCGGTACTGAGGCCGCTTTTTCGCGCCTCGCCGCGTTAGACGAATTCTGACTGCCAAGATGCTCTCCTTTCAGTTGTCTGTAGATTGGTTTTCTTTCTTGAGGCGATGGTCCTTGACCACCTCGTCCATGATGAATCTGAACAACCGACAGGCAAACTGCGGGTCCATGTCGGTGTTGGCCGCCAGGCCTTCAATGCGCGTCATTTGCGATGCTTCGCGCTTTGGATCGGATACCGGGAGATCATGCGCCAGCTTTATCCTCCCGATTGCATGCGAGTGCTTGAAACGCTCGGCAAGAGTGTAAACCACAACGGCATCCAGCCTGTCTATGGACTCACGGTGATCCTTCAACAGCTCATGTGGCTCCTGATCGTGTTGCGACATGTCCATTACTTGGCGCCTCTACAGGGGCGAGCGATGCAGGCGGGCATTGGCAAATCCAATCGTCTCATCTTCGCCTTCGGAATCGCGGATTGCGCGTCTTTGGCTGCATTATCGAAGACAGCTTGCGCTGCTGCATTGGAGACGGAGCGCTCATTCCTTGAGCGATTCCTTCAAAGTCCTGTCCTGTCGCAAATGCATGCACTTGCTTGAGCAAACCTTTCTTGGCGGCGCGCTTGCCCATGTCCGCCACCTGACGCTGTGCCTTGAGCAATGAATTTACATCTGAGACTTTGAGGCCAGCGCCGGCGGCAATCCTACGTTTTCTAGAGGCATGTATAATGCGCGGATTTGCCCGTTCCTTGCGGGTCATCGAACAGATGAGTGCAATTTGACGCCGGACTTGGACTTCCATGTCGTCCACCAATTCATCGCTTGGCTTGGCCATCTTCGGGGAGTTTGGCATCATCGACAGCAGCTTGTGCACTCCACCCATTTTCTGCACCGCCTCAAGCTGCAGCCGAAAGTCGTTCATGTTGTACCTGCCGCGGCCGAAGCGCCTCAGGGACCGCTGCATCTTCTCCATCTCAAATGTTTCTGCTGCCTTTTCGACAAGCGAAACAATGTCACCCATGCCAAGAATTGTTCCGGCAATTCGACTTGGATCAAACTGCTGCAGATCGTCCAGCTTTTCGCCGGTGCCAATGAACTTGATTGGCTTGCCGGTCACCGCCCGCATGCTGAGAGCTGCGCCGCCTCGGCCATCACCCTCCATTCTCGTAAGGACGATGCCGGAGATGCCGATTTCCTTGGTGAACGCCTGCGCGACGTTCACCGCGTCCTGACCCGTCAAGCCGTCAACGACGAGCAGGGTTTCCCGCGGCGATGCATCGCTGTGGATCTCCGTCATCTCCATCATCAGTTCTTCGTCGACGTGAAGCCGTCCGGCGGTATCCAGCAACAGGACATCATAATTTGAAAACGTTGCCGCCTGCTTGGCACGCTTGGCTATTTCGAGAGCGGAATGGCCGGTCAAAATGGGCAAGGTCTTTACGCCTGCCTGGACGCCCAGCACCTGCAACTGTTCCATGGCTGCCGGCCGTCTAGTGTCCAGCGAAGCCATCATCACCTTCTTGCCTTCCCTTTGGGTGAGCATTTTGCCGATTTTTGCGGTGGTTGTGGTCTTGCCGGACCCTTGCAAGCCGACCATCATTACCGTCGCCAGCGGTTTGTTCACTCTGAGCTCGGCGCTTTCGGCGTCCTCTCCCGACAGGACCTCCACCAATTCGTCATGCACGATCTTGATGACCTGCTGGGCCGGCGTGACCGACCTGAGAACCGCCTGACCGGTTGCGCGCCGCTTTACGGCACGAGTGAAAGATCTTACGACGGGCAGGGAAACATCGGATTCCAGCAGCGAAATGCGCACTTCGCGCATCGCCGCGGCAACATCCTCCTCGCTGATTGCACCCTTTCTCGTTAGGCCTTCAATTGCAGATGAGAATCTATCCGAAAGCGATTCGAACATGAAGCGAAATCCCGGTTTGCGACAGCTAAGCGAAGCACTGCGTTCCTCATCGGCGGTTGCTGCTGGTGCAGGCCGCGAAAATTCGTGCCAAGCCGGCAAGCTGAGGAAGGCAGCAAGTCGGACTGATATAGTTGCTCGCAAGATAGGCGTCAATGATTCAGGGCACACGGATCAGGGTTTTGATGCAACCGGACCGCATGGCTCCGAGCCATCAGGCACGTTTGAATCCTGGACCGGAGACCCCTGTCGTCGGCACGGCAGCCTGACTGTCGGCCATTGTGGCCGCCATCCATGACCCCAGCGAAGGAACGGTGGAAGGGGCACCTGGCGATGCTTGGCTTTTCGCTGGGAATTGCCGGTTCCTTCAGTCTCGGCAGTCAGGTGGCCAACCTCATAAGTCCGGTTGCGATAACCGCGGCGAGGTTCATGTTCACGGCGATTTTGCTTGGGACAGTTTTGTTGCTGCTGCGAAAGGTGAAGCGCAGCCACCTTGAGGCAAGTTGGAGGTATGCGGTCGCCGGCGCTCTCATGGCTGTCTATTTCGTGCTGATGTTTGTTGCGCTCCGAACCACTTCGGCTGTTTCGACCAGCGCTGTGTTCACGTTGACCCCTCTGATGTCCGGCGCGTTTGCCTGGCTTCTGCTCAGGCAGACAATGACGCGCAGGATGGCGGTTGCGCTGTGCACTGGAGCGGCTGGTGCGATCTGGGTGATCTTTGACGCCGATGTGGGTGCGCTTCTGTCATTCAGGGTTGGAAGCGGGGAGCTGACATTCTTTGTCGGTTGCGTCGCCCACGCCTTCTACACGCCGTTCTTGCGTCGCGCCAACCGCGGCGAGCCGCCAGTGGTCTTCGTCTTTGGAATGGTTGTGACAGGAACGGTGATATTGCTGATCTATGGCTGGCGCGACGTGTCAGGCACACAGTGGTTGGAGCTGCCTTCGTTGGTCTGGATCACCATCGCCTATGTAACGATGATTGCCACTTTGCTGACCTTCGTTGCGGTCAACTATGCCTCCCTGCGACTGCCGTCGGCCAAGGTCATGGCATACACCTACCTTACTCCGTCGTGGGTGATCTTGTGGGAATTCGCCTTTGGAAATGCACTTCCTTCAATGCCCATTCTGGCCGGCATTCTGGTGACGATTGTTGCGCTGGTGATGTTGCTGGGAGCCGACGGCGAATAGGGCTCGGACCTGTTGGCCGGCACGGGAAACTGCCCTGTTGTGGTTGCCGGCGATCAGAGATGTGCAGGGACTTGGTGCAAGGCATCGTTGGGCGGTGGGTTGCCAAGCGGACAATTTGTCGGCGCGGGCGCTAGAATGCCTGCCGCCAATCATTCGGTGGTTGTTCCTCGCCAGCTCCGAGCGAAAGGCAGAGGTCGCAGTCAGCGCCAGCGTTTCAATGCGTCGGAGATCATCCTTCCATGGAGGGGAGGTGCAGTCCCGTTCGAAAGGTCTTTCAAGCCACAGTTGCCATTGGGCCAAAGGCGATGGAGGCATGGGCGCTGCGCCTCCCTCCCGTTGGTCAAGCCGCAGAGTTGAAGTGTTGCGTTTTGAGATTGGGTACCGGTTGTGCGAAGTGGAGAAACCCCACTGCGGAGGCGAGCGCAGGGCTGTTGCAGCGCTTGTCGATGACAGCAGCAACTGGGAAGGCAGAAGCCAATTCAGAGCAGAGGGTTGTCCTGCGGACCGTTCCTACCCTGCATCGGGGTGTTGCTTCGCATTGATCCGACATTGATGCTGCGGGTCACTGAACTCCATCGGTGATGCCGCTGTGTGTCCAGGCCCAGCACGCAATCCTGACATTGGTGATGGTCGGGATGAAGGCGGCGTGCACCACTCCGATTTGGTCAGAGCTGGCAGACACCGCGACAATGCTTGTACCGTCGCCAGCAGGCAAGCACGACGCCAGGACAGGAAAGCGTCCAGCGCCTTTCCCGCAGGCGAGCGGGAGTGTTGGAGAATGGAAATCAGTCTGCCACCGATTGCCCGAAATTTGAGGAAGTGAGACTCTCGGCCATGACAACCATGAGCCGGTGGAGCGAACGGGAATGTTGCGCAGGCAGGGCAGGATCCACACACGCATGAACGGGAAAGACCCGACACAGGCTGCAGCGCCAAGGTGACGGTCGTGTGCGCGATGCCGCCAAACCTGTGCCGGCCATACATCGTGCCGCAGGATGGGCATAGGCATTCGCTGTCAGGTGTGGGCGCATTTTGCAATTTTCGACGGACGAATCGTGTGAGTTGGCCGAACCGAATGGATCGGCACGGGGAACCCAAGAGCCGGTGCCCCCACCGCGATGCCGCCGACTGTCAATCCAGCGGCAATTCCTGTCAGGTCGCTGGAACGTGGAAACAGGAGACTCCCGTTGGCGCTGCGGCAAGCATTGCTCCGACTGCGACTTGGTGGAACCCAGGCGCTGTCGATGGCTGACTGGACGGCCTTTGCGCCCGTTTCCTCGGCGTTGGGTTTGGCTGCATTCATCGCTTTCCCCCGAATCCGGCGGCAAGGTCGCTGCGTTCCAGCACTCCGACCATGCCCTCATGCGAGGCGCCGACAAACGCGCCACTGAGACTTCCGGCGTCACCGCTGTACCGTGAGAAGG
>JAPOOS010000293.1 GCA_026713305.1 Paracoccaceae bacterium | reverse complement strand
GTGTTTGAGTATTCCGAAGGTCTAGTGTTCGACGATGGCATGGAGGTTGCCGCAATGCGGGTTCGACACCCTCCGGTTGCGGACTGCTTTGCGCTGAGATTCGACTGTGCCGGCTGGCGCGTCACGTTCAGCGCAGACACCTGCTACCTTCCGTCGCTGGCTGAATTCGCACACCGCAGCGACATCCTTGTGCATGAAGCCATGCTTGGTCCGGCCATTGACCGGATCATTGCCAGAATCGAGCATGCCACCAAGCTGCGTCAGCACCTCTGGGCCAGTCACACGGAGGCCGCCGATGTTGGCAGAATTGCCGCTGCAGCTGCGGTTGACCTGCTGCTTTTGAACCCCCTCGTTCCCGCCGATCCGGACATCCCGGACGAGGCTTGGCTGGACGCCGTCAGGACCGGTTGGGATGGCGAGGTCCTTGTTGGACATGACGGCCTTGAAGTGAAGAGACAAGAACCATGAAGCTTGCCACGCTGGACAACGGCACAAAGGACGGACGGCTGGTGGTCGTGACCAGGGACCTGTCACGCTATGCAGATGCCGGCGAAACCGCGCCAACCCTTCAGTGGGCGCTGGACCACTGGACACGGTGCAGTGGCGCGCTTGAAACCCTGGCGGCCGAGGCCGAAAGGAATCGGGAGTTGCCGGAGTTCCGGCAGCGTGACGCACGCTCTCCCCTGCCCAGAGCCTATCAGTGGGCGGATGGATCGGCCTATCTGAACCATGTTGAGCTGGTCAGAAAGGCTCGCGGCGCAACTGTCCCGCGCAGCTTCCATTCCGATCCACTTATGTATCAGGGCGGCTCCGACACCTTCTATGACCCACAGGGGCCAATCGTCATCGCCGACGAAGCATGGGGCATCGATCTTGAGGCGGAAGTCTCGGTCATTGTCGACGAAGTGGACATGGGGGCGGATTCCGCCGAGGCTGCGCGGTGCATCCGGCTGATAATGCTTGTCAATGACGTCAGCCTGCGCAACCTGGTTCCCGCCGAGCTGGGCAAGGGGTTCGGCTTCTTTCATTCCAAGCCTTCAACAGCCTTCTCGCCGGTCGCGGTGACACCGGATGAACTGGGTGCAGCCTGGCGCGACGCCAGGATTCACCTGCCGCTGTGCGTTGACGTGAACCGCCAGCCCTTCGGCCGCGCCAACGCCGGCATCGACATGACATTCGGGTTTGGCGACCTGGTCGCCCACGCCGCCAAGACCAGAAGGCTGGCCGCCGGAACAATCATCGGTTCGGGCACGGTGTCAAACAAGCTCGAAGGCGGACCGGGAAAGCCGATTTCGGAGGGCGGCGCAGGATACTCGTGCATCGCCGAAATCAGGATGATCGAGACCATAGACAGCGGACGCCCAACCACGCCATTTCTGCGTTTCGGCGACCGGGTCAGAATTTGGATGGAAGACAGCGAGGGCCGCACAATATTCGGTGCGATTGACCAAACTGTGAAGAAACATGAAGGGTGACGGTTGATGACGAGCTTTGCATCGCGTGGCGACCTGGTCGAAAAGGAGATCAGCTTCACGGAAATTGGCCGAGGCCTGTACGCGTTCACAGCCGAGGGAGATCCGAATTCCGGAGTGATCGTCGGTGACAGTTCGGTGATTGTGATAGAGGCGCAGGCAACTCCCAGGCTTGCCGGCAAGGTCATCGCGGAAATCCGCAAGGTTACGTCCAAGCCGATCTCCCACCTGTTGCTGACCCATTATCACGCAGTGCGGGTCCTGGGCGCCTCGGCATACAACGCACCCCAGATCATCATGTCCGACGTTGCCAGGCACATGGTGGCCGAGCGGGGACAGGAAGACTGGGACAGCGAATTCCAGCGGTTCCCGCGCCTGTTCGAGGGTCATGAATCCATCCCGGGGCTGACCTGGCCGACCACGACATTCAGCCAAAGCATGACCATTTACCTTGGCGACCGCAAAGTCGAACTTCACTGCCCGGGACGCGCTCACACGGCCGGAGACGCGGTTGTTTGGGTTCCTGACGAGCGTGTGCTGTTCACGGGAGACGTCGTGGAGTATCGCTCAGCATGCTACTGCGGAGATGCGCACTTCAACGACTGGATGACAACGCTGGATCGCGTCGAGCAGTTTGGGGCCCGCGCAATCGCTCCCGGCAGAGGCGCGGCGCTGCTTGGACCGGAAATGGTTGCAAGGGCGCTGACCGGCACACGCGAGTTCCTCGAGGCGATTTATTCGCCAGTGCGCCGCGTCGTGCAGCGGAACGGTTCGATCAAGGATGCCTGGGAGGCGGTAAGGGAGGAGTGCGACCCGCGGTTTTCAGACTATGCCATTTACGAGCACTGCCTGCCGTTCAACGTCGCCAGAGCATTCGACGAGGCTCGCGGCATCGATACACCAATGATCTGGACCGCCGAGCGAGACCTTGAGCTATGGGCAAGTCTGCACGGATAGGCTGGGCAACTCCCGGCAAGGGAATGAGCGCTTTCAGCTCACCTGGCATCGGTGCGCTATAGGCCTGTCGAACATCCCTTCGTGCCGCCGCCCGCGTTGCGGGAAGGCGAAGCGCGCAAGTCCGTCATCATTGTGGGAGCCGGGCCAGTCGGCCTGGCGGCTGCCCTCGAGTTGGCCAATCACAAGGTTGAGTGCGTTGTCCTCGATGACAACAACACCGTGTCGACCGGCTCGCGGGCAATCTGCTGGTCCAAGCGCTCGCTGGAGATCTTCGATCGAATTGGAATTGGCGGAAGAGCTGTAGAGAAGGGAGTTGTTTGGAAAGTTGGCCGAACATTTCACCGCGATGTGGAGCTGTTCAACTTCGACCTTCTTCCGGAAAAGGGCCACAAGCGCCCGGCATTCATCAATCTTCAGCAGTACTACGTCGAGGAGTACTTGATCGACGCGGCGCTGGCCAGTCCGCGCGTTGACCTCCGTTTTCTCAACCGCCTGACAGGCGCCGTCAATCACGATGACTGCGTGGAAGTCACGATCGACACGCCTGCCGGCGCCTACAGGCTGGAATGCGAGTATCTGATTGCCTGTGACGGCGCCAGATCTTCCTTGCGCACGCTG
>JAPOOS010000159.1 GCA_026713305.1 Paracoccaceae bacterium | reverse complement strand
TCGCCGGACTGGTTTGCCAGAAGGCTCTTTGGCCAGCAAATGCCCGGGTAGGAAACGTCTCGGGAAACCATCAGCTTGAGTTTCGCGAACCGCTGACCTGTGATTTTTTCCTTCCTGTAGATCTTGGCAACCATTTTGGCGTTCGGAGTGTGGTAGACCGTGCCTTCGCCTCCAGTTCCGATGGGCTGCTCCAACCGGGTCCGGGTTTTGGTACCCGACAAGATCACCCTTTCTCCTGAAACTGGGACACGCGAGACGGCAATTCGGTGGTCCTTGACTCCTGAAACCGAAGTTGCAACAGCGAAGGGACGAGGCACGCTTGCTGCACTAGTAGGGGCGGAGGAGCGCTGCGAACTCTGTCTTCCCTTCCAGACTGTTGATTTTACACCCGCTTTCTTCGCGTCCTCATGGTTTTGCCTGGTACGTGTCAGCAGCCGCAAGCCGTAGTCACGTGCAATTTCGAGATTTCTTGCGTTGTAGTCCAGACCCGCGTGATGCTGTCTGCGCAGAATTTGGTAGAGCTCGACCCAACCGAGATCAAATCGAAGGAACTGATCTCCGCGTTGAGGCTTCTGCCCATCGGGCAAAACGTCGACGGACCATGGAGATTCGCGTGCAAGCAGCATGTCTATTTTGTCGACATTGTCCAAATCGAACTGGCCCTTGCCACGTACCCGATGCACCTCCAATTCATTGCGTATCGAAGTGGAAATGACAGGGAAACCCTTCCCGTGCATCCGCATGATGATGTCGGGGTCCGCCAACAGCACGCACGCGTCCAAAAACGTGCCCGAGGGGTTTTGTTCACTCATTGATGACATTTGCATTTAATGAATGTGACTCAAATGTTCTCGTTCCCCAAATCACCCATCAAGCTCCGGCCCGCAAAACTCTTCAAGCTTTGTCTGGAAGGGTCAAACTCGGGCAGCATGGGCAACGAGTTCAATTCGGTCCACAATAGCCGGGCCGACTTCCTGATGCAATTCACTGCTTCAGTGATCAGTGATCTGTATTCCGTGGTCTGTGACTCTGTCGCGAAACTCCGTGGCATGGATGTGGCTAGCGAGCGGGTTTCAGCTGGTGATGCAGGGCTTGCCTGCCTCAAGCCTTCAAAGGGTTGTCGCTGCTGTGTTCGGCTCCGCGGGAGGTGCATGCGAATGGACCGCATGCGCCTCGGAGCGCACGGTCAACTGGATGCTCGAACGCGACATCTGCGGTTTCTTCGACAATGTGAAAGTGGATTGGGTGGTGTCCGGTTCCTCGATGGGCACAGGATTGGCAACAAGTTGGTGTTGCACCTGTTCGTCAAGTGGCTGAACACCGGCATCATGGAAGGGGTGGAGAGGATCGACTCCGGCGTCGGCATGTCCAAGAGCACAATGGTCTCGCCGGCTCTCACCAACGTGTTTCTGCACTGTTTCGATGACCGTTGGTTCCACAAGCGGTGGCGTGAGCGCCTGCCCAGGGCATCACGTCAAGCGTCTCCAATTTCAATCCGTTGCAGATGACCGTCAGATCAAGATCCACTCAAACTGGGAAGTGTTCTTGATGCTGGAAAGGAACAACCTGAATGACAGCGCTTCCCACACCGCTTTCCACCTGTTTCGACGGCAAGACACTGTCAATGAAAGTTGCCTGTGCAGCGGCGTGTTCGAGCTCACGCTGCCCATCAAGGAATTGTCGGAACCGATTGCAGCAATGGCGGCAAGTCAATCGGAGTGATCGAACATCGCACTCACTTGTCGCATCCAAGGCCATTTCTCAGTCTAGAATGAACTTGACCAACTCCAGGCAGAACTCAGAACTGTTGTTCAACACTACATCCCTCGGACCCAAGAAAGATGTGAATGCGTCCAAGGTTGAACAAAGCGCCAACAACAGAGCGCCAAGTATCTCTGGCCAAAACGACTCCAGGGCACTCAATGCGTGCCATAAGCTAACTGCAAAAAGCACGACAAAGAGCAGGAAAAAAAGTCCAAGCAAAGGCGAGACATACCTTGGCTTCACGCGATGTGCCAAGCCTAGAGCAGCCAAGAATGCGACAATCCACGGTACTGACAACTTGGGTGGCAATTCAACCATCGTGTTCACAAAGTGGACTAGAAAGAGCCAACTTCCAATTGCCAACAACAAAAAAGTGAAAAGTCGAAAGCGATGCTCTATCTTTGGTGCAACCTCGTCAGAACTCCTCGCAGCCGGATTGTCGGCAGGGGAACTGTCTTGGCGACCAGAGTCGGCGCTTGGGTCCGCGGAATTGTCGGAATGGGGACTGGCTGGATGGGTGGCGTCTGCATTGTTTTCAACGGATTGAGGCCCGCTTGCTACCTTCGTCGGGTTGGATGGCTGAGAACTCTGCCTCCCTTGCCAGATTGTTTCCGGATTGTCGGCAGGGGAACTGTCTCGGCGACCAGAGTCGGCGCTTGGGGCCGCGGAACTGCTCTTTCCCTTCTCCCACCATTTCCATTTCTGGCACTGCAGCCACCCACAAAGTCGGCAGAGAATCTTCTTCAATGGATTGGCGGTGTTGGAACTCTTCGGACACGAACTGTAGGCAGGGGAACTGTCTTGGCGACCAGAGTCGGCGCTTGGGGCCGCGGAATCGCTCTTTCCTTTCTCCCAACATTTCCATTTCTGGCACTGCAGCCACCCACAAAGTCGGCAGAGAATCTTCTTCAGTGGAATGGCGGTGCTGGAACTCTTCGGACACGAATTGTCGACATGTGTACTGGCTGGAAGGGTGGCGTCTGCATTGTTTTCGACGGGTTGAGGCCCGCTTTCTGCCTTCGTCGGGTTGGAAGGCTGAGAACCCTGCCTCCCCTGCCAGATTGTTGATTGAATGCCCGCACTCTTCGCATCCTCATGGTGTTGCTCGGTCCGCGTCAACAGGTGAAGACCGTAGTCTCGTGCTAATTCTAGATTCCTTGCACTGTAGTCCACAGTTGCCTGGTTCCAGCTGCGCCGAATTTGGATTAGCTCGACCCTTTCCAGATCATACCGAAGGAACTGGTCTCCGCGTTGAGGTTTCTGCCCGTCCGGCAAGGCATTGACGGGCACTGGAGTTTCACGTGCAAGCAGCCTGCCCAATGTTTCGACATTTTCCAATTCAACTTGGCTTGGGCTATGTCTCCTTAGCGCCTCCAATTCATCGCGAATCGAAGTGGAAATGACAGGGAAACCCTTCCCGTGCACCCGCCTGATGATGTCGGGGTCCGCCAGGAGCACGCTTGCATCCAAAAAGACGCCAGAGGGGTTTTGTTCACTCATTGATGACACTTGCATTTAATGAATGTGACTCAAATGTTCTCGTTTCCCAAATCACCCATCAAGTTCCGGCCCGCAAAACTCTTCAAGCTTTGTCTGGAAGGGTCAAATTCGGGCAGCACGGGCAACGAGTTCAATTCGGTCCGCAATAACGGGGCCGACTTCATGATGCAATTCACTGCTTCAGTGATCTGTATTCCGTGGTCTGTGACTCTTTGGCGAATCTCCGTGGCATGGACATGGCCAGCGAGCGGGTTTCAACTGGTGATGCAGGGCTTGCCTGCCCCAATTCTGCAAAGGGTTGTCGCTGCTGTGTTCGGCTCCGCGGGACGTGTTTGCGAAAGGACTCCAATCCCGGCTGGCCGAACTCAAGAATCTCTCATGCTCCGTGGGACGTAGAGATTGGACCCAAAGCCAATGGAGAGCTCTGCCCAATCGGAGGAGTAGTCGGTTTGATGGTTCTCCCTGTCAAGCCAACCGAGCTTGCGGTCTTCGAGATCGCCTGAAAGCATTTCTGGCGCCGAACAATGAAAGAAACGTCGCATTCAATGATGTTTCGCTGGCGGTGCTGATTGCGGATTGAACCGCAATGTCCATTGTAGAACCGTTGCGGATGGGCGGCCAACCATGTGGTTGGCGACTCATGCTCAAGACAAGGACCACGACTGCATCAATATGGTGAGTGCCTGTCGCACTCAATGTCTTGTCCCCCCGAAACTGTTTTAGTGGCCAGATCTTAGCCGGAATTCCTGAAGCGTCCATTCTGTTGACAGTTGCTTGATGTCTTGAACGCATTCCTGTAGCTGCCGGAATTCCGGGTCCGTCAAACTGCCAGTCAAGTGCGCAGAAGGCACTGCCACGAGTGCCAGCGTCGTTGTCCCCAGCATCAAGCTTTGAGGAAAGACTTCACCAAAGCGCGGGGTGCAGTAGGCTGGCCATTTTTTGTGGCAATTCGTTCACGGTTTGTGTCGCAAGAGCGGCACTGTGGTCAGACGGCGGGAGAAGCCACTCAAGAACACAGCTCGGAACTTCGCAACTCACATTGTTGTCCAACCACCGGCTACGCGTTGTCAAGAGTGCGGAAGGCTGGCTGGCAATGGCGTCGAACGAGATGGCAGAGCGCAGTCGACTTCGTTCTGGACGTTTCGGAGGGAAGCAGCAGCGTTCGCTCCGGTCCGCTTGGAGGAAACCGCTGTGGAATGGGCCGGTCGGTATCCAGCCTCTGCCGACATCAGCGCACTGATGTGGATCTGGCCAACCGTCTTTGTTGGCTGTTTGAGGATAGGGACATGGAACAATTCTTGAAATGTGACAGGAACCGCAATGGCTTGATGGACGTTGAACGCAACGAAGCAGGCTGCAGGAGGAAAGCGTCAAGGCTGCCCAAGCCGGCGGGGATGCCCGACAGACGTTGGCTCGCCGCGACCACTCGAGGCGCGGCTGTGTGCGGAATTGCAGCCCATGATCCTGCCGGCAGCCGGACTGCCGAAACGCCATGAGTGCGGTGCCAGTCGCAACCGCGGCCAGAATGGCCGACGTCGGCCTGCGCTTGACTGCAGGCAGGCCATCATGGGGAATGTCTCACTACAGCGCTGATGGCCCGAAGTTTGAATGTGAAGCGGATCGTCGCTTGGCGACGGACAGTCTCCAGTTTCTTCAGGATTATCCGGGAACAGGGCTGGTCGTAGCCGATGGTGGGAATGTCTGCGCAATTGCCAACCTGCCACCCGGAGCTGGCTGAACATGAGCGCAAGTGATCCCTTGGCATGGCTCGTGAACCTCTCGGGAGAGGCAATCGTTGCATTCATACTCTTCCTCGCCGGCTGGCTGACCGGCGAAGGAACGCCAGGCTGGGTGGCGCTCGGTCTGGTCGGGGCGCTCGTGGCATTGGTGCTCTGGTACGAAATCATCACCTGGCGCTTCAACCGTGCCGTGAAGGCCGTCATGAAGTGTCTTGCCATTGAGTCTGACGGCAAGATCACGACCGATCGCCTGTCGGACATTGACCAAAGAATTGAAGACGTGTGTTCGCGAGGTGGCGTCAACAAGAGGCTGGGAAACGCATGGCTGGAGTTCAAGGAGACCGCTCTCAAGCCAGCGAACGACACAGATGTCCTGCGCAACACCGTGCGCCCGGCCGTCTTCTTCAATCGTGAAGAACTCGGGGTGGAATCAGGGTTATGGCGGCAGCTGCCAACCTTGTTCGTGTCAATTGGCTTGCTGCTGACCTTCCTCGGCTTGGTGGCCGCGCTTGAGCAAACCAGCCAGGTGCTCGGCAACGCAGCCGACACCAATGCCACGGTGCGCGGCTTGACCACGCTTCTCAGCATCGCAAGCGCCAAGTTCATCATGTCGCTTACGGGACTGGCCTGCTCCATCGTCTTTACCGTTGAGCTCAAGTACTCCACCAAGCGCAAGGACAGGGCGCTGCACGAATTGTGCAAGGCCATTGAGAACGGTTGCGACTACATGAGCGAGCAGGACGTGCTTCGCTCGATGCTCCAAGAGGCCAAGAAACAGACGACGCACTTTCAGACTTTCGGAACTGAATTGGTTGCACAGATTGCTCGGCCACTCAAGGAAGACCTGCCGGACGCGTTGCGGGAATCAGTGGAAAAGGCTCTGCTGCCCGTTGCCGAGACCATCTCCAACAGCACCAACAAGGGGATCGAGGCGCTGGTCAAGAAGGTGAGCGATCAGCTGGTCGGGGGCATTGAGGACTCGGTTGCCGAGATCAACAATGTCATGAACACCGTTTGCACGAAGCTTGATGAGGCTGCCAGCCGGCTCGAACAGTCTTCCGGCGTAATCATTGCAACAGTGGAGGAAGCGGTCGGTTCCCTTGAGGCGGGAATCAATCGCCTGTCGAGTTCAGTTGACAATTCCACTGCAAGCCTTGGCGAATACTCCGAGTCCATCAAGGAGAACACCGGGATCGTAACCTCGTCCAGCCAGCAACTTCTCCAGTCGTACGAAACGCTTGTTGAGGCTCCCGAGCCGCTCCGCGACACAATTTCCACGCTCCGGAACTCGATCCAGCTAATGCGCGAGACTTCGGAGCACGCGACGTCGATTCTGAGGCGGACGGACAAGGTGTTCGAGGATTCCCAAACCTTTGTGCAGGAAGGGCTGAACGCTCTTGAAGGCTCCTTTGCCGAGTTCAAGGGGGCCATTGATCGCTATGCGCAGATCGATCGCCACATTGGCGATACGATCAAGGAAACGACAGTTCACATTGACTTTGTCATGAACACCGTTTGCACCAAGCTGATCGAAGCCACGGGCCAGCTTGAGCGGTCCTCCAGGACAATTGTCGCAAGATTCGACCATGCAATCGGATCTCTTGACGCAGGAATCGGGCGGCTGTCAGGCGGAATTGACGATTCAACTGCAAGTCTCGGGGAATATGCCGACGCCATTCAACAAAACACCGGCCACGTAGCCTTGTCCAGCCAACAACTTCGCCTTTCGAGCGAGTCTCTCGTCGCCGCTTCGGGGCCAATCCACGAAAGCGTCTCCACGCTCCAGTTCTCGATCCAGGCGATGCGCGAGACTTCGGAGCACACGCTGTCGATTCTACGACGGACGGACAGGGTGTTCGAGAATTCCCAAACGTTCGTGCGGGAAGGTCTGAACGCACTTGAAGGCTCGTTTGCCGAGTTCAAGGTGGCAATTGATCGCTACGCGGAGATCGACCACCACATTGGCAACATCATCAATGACTCGACGGTCAAGATTGACAATGTCATGAACACCGTTTGCACGAAGCTGATCGACTCCGCCGGCCAGCTCGAGCATTCTTCCAGGACGGTGGCCACAACAGTCGAACATGCAGTTGAATCGCTTGACGCGGGCACCGGACGCCTGGCCGGCGGAATTGACGAGTCCACTGCAAGTTTGGGGAAATATGCCAAGTCCCTTCAGGAGAATGCCGGTCACGTTGCCTTTTCCAGCAGGGAGCTTGTCCGGTCTAGCGAGGTTCTTGCCCAGACTTCCAAGCCGATAAGCGACACAATTGTCGATCTCCAGTCCTCTACCAGGGAGATGCGGGAGACGTCTCAGAACACGGCAAAGGTCATTCGGCACACGCTCGAGGTTTTCGAGAGCTCCCACTCGGTTGTTCAGGACGGGCTGCGCGCATTGGAGATTTCCGTTACCGAGTTCGGGGAAGTCGCCAGCCGATACAGGGAGATCGACGAACAACTCGGTGATGCCTTCAAAAGGATTGAGACCGATGTCCGTGGCAGCATCAATGAGATTGGCGAGTTTGAGCGGAAGGTGAACACTGAGTTTGCCCGAGCGCTCAACCAACTCGAGGCAGTGATCGCTCAGGCCGAGCCGTTCAAGCCACGCTCCGAGGAGTAGTGCAAGTTGGCGATATCCGGACATCAGCGCCGGCAGGTCGAGGACGAGGGTGAATCCGCTTTCGTGTCGATGACGGATCTTACCGTCTCGTTCCTGTTCATCATTCTTGTGCTCCTGGCTTTTTTCGCCGCCCAATTCCGACCTGGGGATTTTGTTCCGCGCACCGAACACGAAGAGCTTGAACAGGAGCGGAATGAACTCGCCTCGCGAGTTTCCGAAGCGGACACTGCCATTGCGGAGCAACAGGCGCTGATGGACGCGCTTCAAGCCGACCTCGCGAAGGCAATGGCCACCATTGACGAGTTGTCAGGGCAAGTGGAGACACTGCGGCTCGCGCTTCTCGATGCCCAGGAGCAGCTCGAGGGAACGGTTCCGCGCAGCGATTACCAAGCTCTGGAATCGCGCTTGGCCGAGGTCGAGATCATCCGTGGCGAGCTCGTCAATCAAGTCGCTGACGCAAGCCGCACACTGGCGGAGCGGCAGGCGCTGTTGGATGCGGTTCAAGCCGACCTCACGACGGCAAGGGCCACAATTGACGAGTTGTCGGGGCAAATGGAGACACTGCAGCTCGCGCTTCTCGATGCCCATGAGCAGCTCGAGGGAACGGTTCCGCGCAGCGAATTCGAGGCCCTTGAACGTCAACTGTCCGAGGTCGAGATCATCCGCGGCGAGCTCGTCAATCAAGTCGCTGACGCAAACCGCACAATTGCGGAGCAGCAGGCGCAGCTGGACGCGCTTCAAGGCGACCTCGCCTTGGCCAAGCGCACCATTGACGAGCAATCGGAACAAATCGCCTCGTTGCTTGAGGAGTTTCAGATCGAAAACTGGATTCCGCGCAGCGATTACGAAGCCCTTGAAACTCGCCTGTCCGAGGTCGAGAGCATCCGTGGCGAGCTCGCCAGTCAAGTCGCTGACGCAAACCGCGCAATTGCAGATCAGCAGGCGCTGCTCGGAGAGCTGCAGGCCGACCTCGCGAATGCAAAATCGGCCATTGACGAGTTGCTGGGACAAATTGAAACACTGCAGCTCGCTCTTCTCGACATCCAGGAGCAGATCGAAGGAACAGTTCCGCGCAGCGATTACGAAGCGCTGGAAACTCAACTGTCCGAGGTCGAGGCCATCCGCCGCCAGCTCGCCGAAGCGCTGGCAGCCGAGCGCCAGCGAAGCGAGGCGCTTGAACAGGAACGGATTGCGCTTGCCGAGCAAGTTGCCGAAGCTGGCGCCGCCATTGCGGAGCAACAGGCAGTGTTGGACACGCTTCGGGCCGACCTCGCGGTGGCCGAACGCACCATTGACGAGCAGTCGGACCAAATAGAATCGTTGCTTGTGGAGTTCCAGATCGAAAACTGGATTCCTCGCAGCAAATACGATGCCCTTGAACGTCAACTGTCAGAGGTCGAGGCCAACCGCCTCCAGCTCGCCGAAGCGCTGGCAGTCGAGCGCCAGGGGAGCGAGGCGCTTGCAGAGGAACGGAATGCGCTTGCCGAGCGAGTTGCCGAAGCGGAAAGCGCCATAGCGGAGCAACAGACGCTGCTGGGCTCGCTTCAAGCCGCACTTTCGGCTGCGAAGACCACCATAGACGAACTGTCCAGGAAGGTCAGGAACCTGCAAGAGGCGGCGGACGAAATGCAGGCGCAACTTGAAGGGACAGTTCCGCGCAGTGAATTCCAATCCGTCGAACGGCAGCTGTCCGAAGCCATGACTGTCCGTCGCCAGCTTTCCGCACAAAACGAGGCGTTGCAGCACGAACTGGAACAGATTCGCAAGGAACGGGACCAGCTCATCGAGCGGCAGTCACAGGAGGAGAGGCCGGACACTCTGGCAGTTTATCTCGCCGATGTGTCGGCGGCGCGCGCGGCGTTGTTGGAACGCCTGGGCGATCGGATTCGCCAAGCGATTCCAGAAGTCCAACTGAGTGTGGACACGGCAGATGGCCTCATTCGCTTTCGCGCTGACGAACTCTTTCCGCCTGGAAGCTGGCGCATCCAGACAGGCAGTCTGGCCGAGCGCGTTTCGCTTGCGGTTGGCGACGCATTCGCCGAAGTGCTTCCGTGCTACACGCTGTCACCGACCAACGACATTGAAGTTCAATGCGAAGGCGCCATCGCGGCCATAGAGACCATTCTGATAGAAGGCCACACGGACGACGTGGGCCTCGGACTGGAGCTTCAGAGGCGCGAGCAGATGCGTGACAACTACGACCTGTCGGCCCGGCGTGGCGCGGAGACACTGCGCGTGATGACACGAGACCGTCCCGAACTTCTCGGACATCTCAATGTTCGGCAACAGCCAGTGCTGTCCTTCGCGGGCTATGGTGAAACCCGGCCCATCAATCCCGCTGATTCCAACGAAGCAAGGGCACAGAACAGGCGCATCGACATTAGGTTCATTCTCCAAACACCGCGGGATCTGACCGAGGTCGAGGAAATCCGCTCCAAGCTGAGTCGCGGGCGTGCCAATCTGCCGGATACATTGGATGAGGATCGCCAATGACGTCCCTGTCGAAGCAACTGCGGACGGGCGCACCTGCGAGGCGCAGTCCCATGCCGGAACAACCCATTGTCTTGCGCAGGGCTGCCAGGAGCATTGCTCGAAGATGGCCTCACACCGAAAGCGAGCAGCCGCAATCAGATCCGAAAGGACTGCTCGAAGACTTGAAGCGCCGCCGTCGTTCCGGCGACTGGGAGAATTTCTGCTGGGCGGACTTGGACCGTGCTGCGCGAGCGTTGATCGATCATGGCTACTGGCGCTTCGTGCCGTTTGAGCCCCTGCTCGGGTTTCTGCTCCATCAAGTGCAGTCAGGCGTAAACCGCCCGTTTGTTCGCACGCTTTTCCGAAAGTACCTCGAGTCTTTCGATCCAACGTCCCAACTGACACGGGAACTGGCTGCTGCGCTAAGGGACCACTGGCGAGAGACAGGACTGCCGGTTGGGGAATTCGTCGATCGGTTCCGAATTTTCGACGACAATCCCGTGCCTGCCATCGTGGCATTCATGGCCAACGAGGACGACCCGCATGGCGCATTGCGCCAACTTGGCGTCGAGGCTCCTCGTGGGCCCGGCATGATGGCCGACGTTCATTCGGCCTTTGTCAATTCCTTGCAGCGAGGCATAGCGGGCGGTGACCTTGACGCTACCCGCCGGTTGCTGTCGTGGCTTGATCCAGCGGGCGAAGTGTCACCGCTGCAAGGCGACCCCGCCGAAAGGGCCATCAACACCTTGCTGGAACCGTGGGCACATCAGGCGCCGAGGCAAGAGCAGCAGGAGCTGATTGAAACCCGCCTTCTCGCTGCCTACGGCGACCCCCGGTCGCAGTCCACCGGCGTCTGGACTCTCGTTTCCTCGGAAGCATTGCAAGTGATTTGCGGCTGGCTCGCAGGCGAAACGATCCAGGTGTTCTTCGACATTGTGACTGAAGCCAACAAATCGCACATGTGGCAGGATCGAAGGGAATTTTGGACGGGACTTTTCGACAATGGCTACATTGCGCAGGCTTGGTTCGCGTTGAGCGAGGACGGCATCAATGCAGCCAATCGCATCCAGCAGGAACACGACAGGCTCAAGCTGGCATACGCCAGGAACGACTCCACACAATCACCCGATCGAAAAAAGTGCTTGTTGATCATGAATGCGAAAGGACACTGGGTTGTCGAAGGTTCCCACAGCTTCCCGATTTGGGTGTTTCCTGCTGGAAACACCGACACTCTGATTCCCTATGCGGAGTCATACACCTGCGAACAGTTTCGAGAGCTGCAATTCACCGGCCAGGCTGAGCGCATTGTTCACCTGGGCGACTGGCAAAGCAAGGTGCTGACGGCGATCATGCCATGATCAAACCTGCCCACAAGTGACATGACGAGGCTGTCGTGCTGACGGCGAAAGCGCCATCTGCAAGGCTTCCGGACGACCTGCCCAAGCTGAAAGCGGAGTTTGCCGACCTCGATGGCGGACGAAGCCGCTTTGGAATTTCTTGCCGTCACGGCGACAGGCGGCGCTGTCCTATGGGCGAGTGCAATTCCCCGAAACAGTTCGGGGCGTGCGATGATGGCGAACGAGAAAGTCCACCAACAAGGCGGAAGTGGCGGCAGGTTCGGTCTGTTTGCGGAGGCCATTGACAGCGTTCCTGAAATGGCGCCTCATGCAGGGTGCAATGCCAAACTCACGCGAGGCAGTCGGGGAGCCAATTTGCTGTGCAAAGCGTCACCTTCCTTGGGAAGTTGCCCGGGTTCCAATTCATTCCGCTTGAGCGCCAAGTAGGAGTCTTCGCAATTCGTGATGTGAGCCAATAATTCTGACTTGGTCTTCATTGGTCGCATCCGTGCTTCACTTCGTGTTGCATGAAGGTCAGAGCAGTTGCCCCACGGCATGCCGGTTCGGGATTGGAGGTTTGGGTCTTGAAGGGAGCGGTCGTCCCGGTCGCCAATGTCAACGAGCAGTCAGAGAAACGGAGAATCCAAGGGAGGCGGAATCCCTCTCGTGCAAGCGGCGCCACGGCAGCATTCAAATGTCTTGATGAACTTGCCTCCAGATTGCCATTGGTGGTGGGCGTCCACCATCTGCGCCCAACGTTTGCAATTGAGGGTCCACCAAAGGTTGCCTTGCCTGTTCCCGTTTCATGTCCTGGACTGAGAGAACTTCAATCCCATCCGACAAATTGGCGCTGAGGACCGTCGTTGCAGCGACGGGAAGGTCGTGTGTCCGAATCTCGAAGGCGGCCCTGTTTCGTCAAACCATGGCATGCAATGCTGCGCCTGTTCCACCCCAAGCCAACTGCCAACTGCATTGTTTTGGCGATGCCTGCACACCCAATTCAGTATGCCGACCGAGTGTCGCTGCAACGGATGCATCACTTCGAAGAATGCAAAACTCGCTTCAGCGATGTCAAACCGTGCGCTCGTCGGAGGCGGTCTGCAAAACCGAGAGCCAAGTCATTGCCGACCGCAACCTTGTAGCTTGAACTTGATCCCTCCAAAATGTCTGTGGTACTGCAGTCCGGCGAGTCCAGCGTCAAGCCATTCGATTCAAGAACTTTGATAGGAGTGTCTGTGCACAACCTGTAAAGGTCGCGCGCGAGTTCCGGCGCAGGTCGATACTGGAGAGGGAACCAATGGGAACAGCCAAGACTTCGAATGACGACAGTGTGGCTGCGGACGCTGCACATGTCATTGACCCCAAGTATGGTCAGCACTACAGCGACGCAGGATTCAACACGAAACTCACAGGCTTTGCCGGAGTCATTGGCAAGGGCGTCACGCTCCATGCGCTCAAGCTTTACTATTGCATGGCAGATGAGCGCACGCCGCTTAAGCACAAGTCAGCAATCGTCGCTTCCTTGGGATACCTGATCCTGCCAATCGACTTGATTCCTGACGTTTTGGTAGGTCTCGGCTTTACCGACGACGCAACAGTCCTGGCTGGGCTGATAGCGATGCTCGGCAACACTATTTCGTCGGAGCATGTGGAACGTGCAAGGAAAAGGGCCAATGAGCTCTTTGGCAAGGATGCGGAAAGTGAAGGCACCCCGGAGTCCTGAACCCGAAGCCGGACTGTTTGCATCATTGTTGGCGGTTGCCGCCAGTTGCTCCTGCAACTGATCGCCTTGCCGAGACAGTTGACAGTTTGCGCCCTTTCGTCATTGACAAACTCGGCGCCGAATTGCTCCTCCAGCCAAGCGCCCATCGCTTGCGGGCATGTTGCGAAACGTCGGGCCGATCCGAGGATGTGCCGAAGAATCCGGATTGCAAGGCTGTCAGGCAGCATTCTCGGAAGACGCACTCGAGGGCCTGCCCGCAATCGCGGGTGCCAAGCGAGAAGCGTTGGCAAACGGGGGTCAAGCGACAGCGCCTCCTGCTGCACTTCATTGTTCCAATAAGCCTTCGAACAGTGTGCCCATGGGCCCAGAGGCAAGGCAAACTGCATTGTCGTTGCTTTTCCACAGCATTCTCACGGGAGAAGTGTTATAGGAGTCTCGACTCTGTGTTCGGGGAAGGCCTCAACAGGCACATGATTGGGAGAAAAAGTGCAAATGATAACCTATGTGAGAATTGCATTGGCATTTATTGGTGGTGCATCAATTGACGGAACAGTACTTGTCATTCCAAATGGAACTTTTGCCATCATCCTTGGCGTAGTCCTCGTTGCAGTTGCTGTTCTTCCTCAACTGGACAAATTGATCCCAAGCGGTCGAAATTGAGTTGAACGAAGCAGCCACGAGCAGGTTGGCGCCATTGCAGAAGTGCATGCCTGAATTGATTATTGCTCGAATGCCGATGCGACAATTCCAGATGGCCTGAATGGCGTTCGTGGATGGTTGCTTGGACCTGAGCATTCGTGGCGACAGCCAATGCCCCTCTCGCTCACCGGAGGGATTTGATGCAATAAAGCGAGCGAGAGGGGCAGTTCCGCAAGGCGTCGAGACAAATGTGCTTGCACGGTCACCGAGAAGGTTTTGGCGAATTTCAAGAGCCTTCAGCCGATCGAGCGCCGCCTTTACATGTCCAAGCCCAAAGGAAGCGTCCGTTGATGCTAGCGCCATTCTGATCCACCGCTCCGCATGAGCCTGCCAAGTCTCAATCGTTGCACTGTTCAGTTCTTCGATCAGTCGAGTCTGCACTCAGCGCTCTTTCGTGTGAACTACTGTTCCTTTTGGCGGAGGGCAGGGGAGTTGCTTGCTTTGGCGTGTCGAGTTCTCCTTCGGCCCGGCCCTTTGCTCCACCTGTTCCGCCGAGGCTCTCACCCCATTGTTCGCCGGCTTCGTCACTGCCATGGCCGAGTCTGACTTCTTCAAACCGTGTGTCATCGGTGTCGGAGCTTGCTCCTTTCCTTTGCAACCTGGTATGAAGACCTCCCAGGTCCCGGTGTCGTGCCTGCCTGCATGCGATGGTTCTTCGACGCCGCGGAGCCCGCCTGTCCTCATCAAATCGGACCAGACGCATGTTGCATTCGACCGGCATGACGGTCTCGGCGCTCTGGATGACCGAGTTTTCGGCGCTCAATGGCCTCGCCTGCATGTACCGCTGCCGACGCTTCGCCACTGCCCTCAC
>JAPOOS010000335.1 GCA_026713305.1 Paracoccaceae bacterium | reverse complement strand
TCTCCCTATCCAACCGATATCGCGCTGATGACCGAGGCGCCGATATTCCATGTCAACGGCGACGATCCGGAAGCCGTCGTTCATGCAGCAAAGGTGGCGACGGAATTCCGGCAGAAGTTCCAGAAGGACGTCATCATCGACATGTTCTGCTACCGCAGATTTGGGCACAACGAGGGCGACGACCCGATGTTCACCCAGCCGCGCATGTATCGGCACATCAAGAGCCACAATACAACGCTGGAGCAATACTCGCAGACACTGATCGAGGAAGGCCTCATCCCGGAGGACGAAATCAGCGAGATGAAGGCGAACGTTCGCAGGCGAATGGACGAGGAGTTCGAGGCCAGCAAGTCCTATCGCCCCAACGACGCCGACTGGCTGGACGGACGCTGGTCGGACATGCGGACGCTGACGTCGACATACGAACGCGGCAAGACCGGCGTCCCCATGAAGACCTTGGAGCGGATTGGCAAAACGCTGGTCGAGGTTCCCGGCGACTTCGCCATTCATCCGACACTCCGGCGGCTGCTGGGCGTCAGGGCAAGGATATTCGAGACGGGAAGCAACTGCGACTGGGCCATGGGCGAAGCTCTGGCCTTCGGCAGCCTGCTGCTGGAGGGATACCCGGTCAGGCTTTCCGGACAGGACTGCACGCGAGGCACTTTCAGCCAGCGTCACTCGGCCTTCATCGATCAGGAGACCGAAGAAAAGTACTATCCACTGAACCACATCGCTCCTGGCCAGTCAAGGTATCAGGTCATCGACTCGATGCTTTCGGAGTTTGCGGTTCTGGGGTTCGAGTACGGGTACTCGCTGGCCGAACCGAATGCGCTCGTGATGTGGGAAGCTCAGTTTGGCGATTTCGCCAACGGCGCCCAGATCATGTTCGACCAGTTCATTGCGCCGGGAGAGCGCAAGTGGCTGCGCATGTCGGGCCTGGTCGTCCTGCTTCCGCACGGATTTGAGGGGCAGGGGCCCGAACATTCCTCCGGTCGCTTGGAAAGAATGCTGCAGCTGTCGGCCGAGGAGAACTGGATCGTTGCGAACTGCACAACGCCGGTGAACTATTTCCACATCCTGAGGCGGCAGCTGCATCGCAAGTTCCGCAAGCCGCTGGTGATAATGACTCCGAAATCACTGCTTCGCCACAAGAAGGCGGTGTCCCGTCTGGAGGAGTTCACCGAAGGCACTTCCTTTCACCGCGTGCTTTGGGACGATGCGCAGCATGGAATCTCCGATGCCCAGCTGGCCGCGGACGGCGACATACGGCGCGTCGTGCTGTGCACTGGCAAAGTCTACTTCGACCTGCTTGAGGAACGCGACAAACAAGGTATTGACGACGTCTACTTGATGCGCATCGAGCAGCTCTACCCCTTTCCGGCACGCAGCCTGATCCACGAACTCAAGAGATTTCCCAACGCGGAAATCGTGTGGTGTCAGGAGGAACCGAAGAACCAGGGCGCCTGGAACTACATCGATGCCAACATCGAATGGGTGCTGGGCAGGATCGGCAATCCATCCAGACGCCCCAAATATGCGGGCCGCCCGGCAGCGGCCGCACCTGCAACAGGTTTGTTCACGCAGCACCTCAAGGAGCAAAAGGCTCTCGTGAACAAGGCCATTTCAATTGGAGACGCTTGACCAATGTTGAAAGAAGTACGCGTTCCGACGCTCGGTGAGAGCATCGCCGAAGCAACCGTTGGCAGTTGGATGAAGCAGGCGGGAGACGCGGTTGCCGCCGACGAACCCCTTTGCGAACTTGAGACTGACAAGGTGGCGATCGAAGTGCCGTCGCCGGCAACCGGAGTTCTTTCGGAAATCGTTGCGGCGGCAGGCTCCGCCGTGGAGGTGGATGCGCTTCTGGCGATGATTGAAGAGGGTGCGGTCGCGTCGAAGCCCGCCAGCGCGCCGGCAGCGCCGCCGCCGGCAAAGCCAGCTGCGGCCGCGGCAGCAAGGCCTGCCGCTCCAAGGGATGTCGAGGACGCTCCGTCCGCCAGAAGGATGATGGCCGAGCACAAGGTGGAGCCGACGCAGGTTGCCGGAAGCGGCCGCCAAGGGCGGCGCATGAAGGAAGACGTTCTGGCAACGCTTGCGGCGCAGGCGGCTGTCGAAGCGCCGCCGCCCGCGCGGGGAACCGGAGCGCTCGAGGAACGCGTTCCGATGTCAAGGCTGCGCCGGACAATCGCCAGGCGTCTCAAGGAAGCGCAGAACACCGCCGCGATGCTGACAACCTACAACGAAGTGGACATGTCGCGGGTCATGCAGCTGCGGACAGCCTACAAGGACACGTTCGCCGACAAGCATGGCGTCAAGCTCGGGTTCATGTCCTTCTTCGTGAAGGCCTGTTGCACTGCCTTGCTTGAGGTTCCCGAAGTCAACGCGGAGCTTGACGGGCACGACATCGTCTATCGCAGCTTCGTCAACATGGGCATCGCCGTGGGCACGCCCTCCGGCTTGGTGGTCCCGGTGCTTCGAAATGCGAACCAGATGTCGTTTGCCGAGATTGAGCGCTCGATAGTCGACCTGGGAACCCGCGCCAGAGGCGGAAACCTCTCGCTTGGGGACATGCAGGGCGGAACCTTCTCGATTTCCAACGGCGGCGTCTACGGGTCGCTGATGTCTTCGCCAATCCTCAATCCGCCGCAGTCAGGCATACTTGGCATGCACAAGATTCAGCAGCGCCCGGTTGCGGAAGGGGGCGAAGTGGTGATTCGGCCGATGATGTATCTGGCGCTGTCGTACGATCATCGAATCGTCGACGGACAGGGGGCGGTCACATTCCTGGTAAGGGTCAAGGAGTCCATCGAGGACCCGCGCAGATTGCTGCTGGAACTGTAGCTTCTGCGGGTCCAGCTTGATCGCATGATCAGGCCTTGACGCTATTTCGGAGTTTTCCATAACCATTTGCGCGGGCGACCTGTACGGTTGCCCATTGGTCGCGGCCATACAGTAGAGGATTCCCATGGCAAGTTATGATGTGATTGTGATCGGGGGCGGTCCAGGCGGCTACGTCTGCGCTATCCGCGCCGCCCAGCTGGGCCTGTCGACGGCCTGTGTGGAAGGGCGAGAAACGCTGGGCGGGACTTGCCTGAATGTAGGCTGCATCCCGTCGAAGGCATTGCTGCATTCTTCGCACCTCTACCATGAGGCCACACACAACTTCTCGAAAATGGGGCTTTCGACGGAAGGCGTCTCGATCGACTGGCAGACGATGCTGGCCTACAAGGACAGCACGATTTCCGCAAACACGGCCGGCATCGAATTCCTGTTCAAGAAAAACAAGGTAGACTGGATCAAGGGCTGGGGCCGCATCGTCGGGCCCGGAGAAGTCAAGGTCGGCGATGCAGTTCACGGCGCAGGAAGCATTGTCATCGCCACCGGTTCGGATGCTGCCAGCCTTCCCGGAATCACAATTGACGAAAAGTCGGTGGTCACGTCGACCGGCGCGCTGGAACTGGAGTCCATCCCCGACCGGATGACAGTCATTGGCGCAGGGGTAATCGGACTGGAACTCGGATCCGTGTATTGCAGACTTGGCAGCAAGGTGAATGTGCTGGAATACCTTGACGCAATAACGCCCGGCATGGACGGAGAGGTCGCAAAGGTGTTGAAGCGGCTGCTTGGACGCCAGGGACTGAAGTTTCAGCTCGGTGTGGAAGTGCAGTCGGTGACTGCCGAAGACGGCGCCCAAAAGGTAAGCTACAGAAGCCGGAAGAGCGGCAGGGAGCAGTCGTGCAAAGCCGACGTGGTGCTCGTGGCAACCGGACGACGGCCCTATACGGTTGATCTCGGACTGGAAGACGCGGGCATAGCGACCAGCCCCGGCGGTCAGATCGTCACGGACGAAAAGCTTCGGACCAACGTTCCCGGCATTTACGCGATTGGAGATGTGGTTGCCGGTCCAATGCTGGCACACAAGGCCGAGGACGAAGGCATGGCGGTTGCCGAAAACATAGCCGGGCGCAAGGGCCATGTTAGCCACGACATCATTCCAGGCGTGATATACACTCATCCCGAAGTGGCAGCGGTAGGCCGGACCGAGGAGCAGTTGAAGCAGGACAAGCGGCCGTACAAGGTGGGCAAGTTCCCGTTTCTCGGAAATGCGAGGGCAAAGTCGATCTTCGCGGCAGATGGCTTTGTCAAGTTGCTGGCGGATGCGGCTTCCGACCGCATACTTGGCTGCCACATCATAGGTCCCTCTGCATCTGACATGATACAGGAAATCTCGGTGGCCATGGAGTTTGGCGCGGCCGCCGAAGACATAGCTCTCACCTGCCATGCGCATCCAACATATTCCGAGGCGGTAAGGGAAGCCGCGCTTGCCTGCGGAGACGGCGCGATCCATGCCTGAACGCGGGCTTGTAACCGCGCTGCCCGAAGTCTAGATCACGCCGCTGTCGTGTTGACATCCGGTGCCGCGCCGTTGCAGAGGCGCGGCAGCTTTTTTGAATGGGGATGAATTTCTGATGCCGCAACCGGAATGGGGAAGAAAGCATCGTTGCGAGGACTGTGGAGCACGTTTTTACGACTTGGAACGCAGCGCCATCAAATGCCCGTTGTGCAACAAGCCTGTTGTTGTCCAAAGCACCGACGACGTGACGAGTCGCCGCAAGAGAGTTGCGCAGGCAGCTGCCAGCGAGATCAATGACGATGGCCATGATGGAGACGACGACGATTTCGACGATGTGGATGGGGTTGAGTCGGAGTCGCTGGAGGACATTCAGGACCTGTCAACCGAGGATCTGGAGTGACCGCCGGATGTAGGCTGGAATGCCTTCCGAGCCTCTCGTGCACCCGTTCATGATCATTCCAGGACAAAGGGCCGATTGCACGAAGTTCGATTGAGGCCCGGGGAAACTGCGACAAACGGCCGACGTCGCCCGCAACAGGTTGAATCGCTGAGGGCGGCGGCCTGCTGCTGTGTCGCCATTCTGGCCAATCAGTTCGCGAGGCAAATGTGGCTCGGTCGTGAGCTTCACGCATTCCCGATTCCCGCTTGACCGACCGCCAGGTCGTGTGTAAGTCGGCCCTACGGTTCCCGCGGCGCCGAACATGCGCCCGGGATAATAGGGAACACGGTGCGGTGTAACCAAAAGGTGCCAATTCCGTGACTGCCCCCGCAACTGTAGGCGGCTAGCGCTCTTCGGACAGATCCACTGGAATCGACCGGGAAGGAACGGAGAGGGCCATGACCCGCAAGTCAGGAGACCTGCCGTAACACATGTCTACCCGGACGGGGGTTGTCCGGAAGCGGCACATCGAACTGGTTTCCGACCGGACAAGCGCCTCCTCTGAATCTACCTCCGATCCCATCAACGGGCCAAGTCGATGCGCATGGCAGCAGTTCTAGAGGTTGAGGAAGCAGGCTGGAATCCGCCGGGGTTGCCGACCGTCCTGCATCCCACAAGCTTTGCAGTCGGACCGGGAGAGCGCCTGGCCATTGTCGGGCCGAACGGCGCCGGAAAGACAACGCTGCTGCGACTGATTTACCGTTTCCTGAGGCCTGTCAGCGGACGCATCCTGATAGACGGGACCGACATTTGGAGTGTCGGTTCCGGACAAGTCGCGCGGTCGATCGCTGCAGTGCTTCAGGAACAGCCTGCCGAATTCGCGTTGACGGTTACCGAAATTGTGGCGCTTGGCAGGGTGCCGTTTCGCCGCACGATTGCTGGCAGGGATGCGGCAGCTGGCGGCGTGATCGACAGCGTGCTTCACCGGCTTCAACTGACGCGGCTTGGGCGGCGCACGCTAAGCACGCTTTCGGGAGGCGAGCGGCAGCGGGTGATGTTGGCCAGGGCGCTCGCCCAGGAACCAAAGTTGCTGGTTCTGGACGAACCGACCAACCATCTTGACATCAGGCACCAACTGGAGCTCCTGGAATGCGTTCGCTCGCTTGGCGTCACGGTTGTCTGCAGCCTGCACGACCTGAACATGGCGGCCGATTTCGCCACCAAGATCCTCGTTTTGCGCGGGGGCAGAACACTCGCCTTCGGGGACAGCTCCACGGTGCTCAACGCCGATTTGATCAGCAGGGCATTCTCTGTCAGGGCACACCGCAGCCAAGGCGTTGGCAGCGCTCAATCCCACTTCACATTCCAACTATAGCAGAGGAGGCGGCGCCTCGTGCGGTTTTTGATCGTCTTTCCCTTTCTTGCGTTGCTTCCATTTCCGGCGCTGTCCTTTCCTGTCGAAGTTCGGAGCTGTGATCGCGTGCTCGAGTTCGAGGAGGCGCCCAATGCCGCCGTTTCCAACGACATCAACATTACCGAGATGATGCTGGCGCTGGGGCTTGAGGAGTTCATGGTGGGCTACACAGACATACAGGAAGATTCGGACGTCCTGCCGGAGCTGCGGCCGCAGCTGTCCAACCTGAAGGAGCTGTCGAACGAGCGTGCCAACACGGAAGTTTTGCTGGCGGCCGGCGCGGACTTCTATTTTGCCGGCTGGAACTACGGTCTCACCGTCGGGACCGAAATGAGTCCCGAAGGTCTCGGCAGGTTTGGCATTGCCGTCTACGAGCTGACCGAGTCCTGCATCCACGTTGCATCCAAGGATCAGGCGTCCATCGAAGACATGTTTTCCGATTTGCTCAATCTCGGAAGGATTTTCGGGGTCGAGGCAAGAGCGGAGAAGCTTGTCGAAGAGTACCGCGGCAAGCTGGAGCTGCTTCGGCAAGGCAAGGTGACGGGCGGGAATCCCATCAGAGCGTTCGTTTACGACAGCGGCGAGGATGCACCTTTCACTGCCGGTCGCTATGCGATGCCGACGGCCTTGATCCAGGCTGCGGGCGGCGAGAACGTGTTTGCGGACTTTGAAAGGAGCTGGGCGACCGTCGGATGGGAATCTGTGATTGAACGGAACCCGGAGATTGTCGTTATCGTCGACTATGGCGCTGTAACAGCCGAGCAGAAATGGACCTTCATGAAGGAGAATCCGGCATTCAGCGAAATCGCCGCGGTAAGGCAGGATCGTCATGTGGTGCTGAACTACGTCGAGGCCACGCCCGGGCCGCAGAACATCGGCGCCATCGAGAAGCTGGCCAACGCCTTTCGGTCACAGTAGCTTGATGCTCGCCCGACTTGCGTCCGTGCTTGCCATGGCAAATGGTAGGCGGTAAGCCGGCAGTGGCGCTGGGAACGCCCGGCAGCAAGCTGGCAGTTGCACTGGCAGCTGCGCTGCTCGTGGCGATGGGTTCAATTTGGATTTCCCTTGTCCTCGGTGCAGTGCCCGTGCCGCCCGGTACGGTCGGCGAAATAGTTCTTCACAGGCTGGGATTGGGAGAGCCCGCGGCTGAATGGCCTCATGGGCACGAGCCAATTGTCTGGGATGTACGGCTGCCGCGAAGTTTGCTGGCCTGTCTCGTTGGGTCCGGCCTTGCGGTGGTAGGAGCGTCGCTCCAATCGGTCACACGCAATCCGTTGGCCGACCCGCACCTGCTTGGGATTTCGTCGGGCAGCGCCTTGGGGGCGGTTGTGGCGCTGCTGCATGTCGGACAGGTTCTGGGGCCGTTTACCGTGCCGATTCTTGCCTTTGCCGGCGCGCTTCTGGCCACGGCCATCGTGCTTGCTGCATCGAGATTCACGGCATCCGCTTCGGCGTCGGGGTTGGTACTTACCGGCGTGGCAATTTCCTTTGTGTTGATGGCTGCATCAAACCTGCTGATCTATCTTGGGGAGGCGCGTGCGGCCCACACGGTGGTCTTCTGGATGTTGGGCGGACTTGGACTGGCCCAATGGCAGCATCTTGCGTTTCCGGCGCTGGCGCTCGCATTCGCGACTGCATTCCTTTGGGTCAACGCCGGCGCCCTCAATGCCCTTACTGCCGGAGACGAGACGGCTGCCACACTGGGAATCAGGGTGGTTCGACTTCGCTACCTCACTTTTGCCGTTGGGGCGCTGTTGACTGGCGTGATGGTGGCCTACTCCGGCGTGATCGGCTTTGTGGGTCTCATGATTCCGCATGTCGCCCGCATGTTTGTGGGAGGGGACAATTTCCGCGTCATTCCGGTTTCGGCGTTGCTCGGCGGCATCTTTCTCTTGTGGGCCGATGTGGCTGCACGGACGGCGCTCGCGCCCGGCGACATTCCGATAGGGATCATTACCGGACTGGTTGGGGGCAGCTTTTTCATCTGGTTGCTGCGCAACCGAAGTCAGCCGAGAGTTTGGTAGATCGGAGGGAGGGTCGGAGGAGCGGACGTGCGGCGCTCCATCCCTTGCTGGAGCGCCTGCGGTCGGGGAGTGGCTTCCCGCGACTTTGAGACTGCGAATTCATTTCAAGGCATTGACCCCGGTTTGGCGGCTCACAATCCATCGCGTCATTGCGGCCACGTAGGTGTCCGTGGGTCCAAGACGCCAAGCATTTGAAAGTGGCACGAGAACGGGTTCTTGAGGCTGATGGGCAAGTGCGCGTTCAATCCAGCAGGAAGCGCTTTGCCCCTCTGGAAGCCGACTTTGCTGTTTCAGCTGGATTCAGCCTCCCCTTGATTTCATGTGCACTTGGGGCAATTGGCGTCAGTTCGCGATAGTTCCGCAAAGCACGGTCACACAACTTCGCCTTTCGAGTGACATCGGATGCAACTCTTGTTCGCCGGTTCCCTTCGGTTCCGGCAAAAATCCCTTTATGAAGCACCGCTCCCGATGCATGTTCTTCCGCCACTTCCAGTTGTTCAATTCAGACTTGTCTCCATGTTCAAGGAGCTGGTCAACGCCGACCTTGCTGAGGTGGAGAACGCCACTTTCGACGGTGCGCCGAAGATCGGCGGTTCGCTGCGCTTCCAACGGTGGAATCGTTTGAGAGAACGATTGGATGCTCCCCGAAGAGCAGTCAACGGATGCAGCTTTCGGGAAAGGGTTGGAGCATGGACATCGTGCATTCGAACAACGCTCTCCAGGCGCCTCTGATGTCAGGCTGGTTCAGTGCCTTATGGGAACTGTAGACGGAGCCTCTGTATCGAGAACGGGAGACCGGAATCGTCCCAGTGAGCCCCAAGCGGCCGCAGCCAGAACTGGAGCAAGCGTGGCAGTGGGCAAGTTGCCCCCTCCAGCGAAGGACAGTTCCACCGCCCTACTGCTCGCCGAGTCCGATCATGTACCTGCGGAAACTAGGAATCGGACAGTGCACACTGCTGTCAGGCAGTACCTGCAACGCCCCGCGATGCACGAGATGATCAAAAAACTCACGAGATTGCATGCCATTCGGCGGCTGCCAACCCGTTTCGGGGCGACACTTGCTCTCAATTGCCCGAATGAACGACAGCCGTCGGCAGGGTTCGGGGGGTTTCCTTCAAAACCGCCGCCAACAAGTACTCTGCATCCCTCATTTCCGGGCTCATGCGGCTGTGATAGTAGTTGAGTTGCCATCCGCGGCTGCGCTTGCGCACCGCCGCGTAGTCCACATCCTCCACGCCTCCGCACGCCACCACCTGTTCGGCGAAGGCGGTCAACGCATGCTGCACATGCAGCGTCCAGTGGTCCATCTCGGCGGCAAGCGACCGCATCTCGTCCTGCCAGACGCCTTCCGGCAGTCCGAAGTGACGGCCCCAGCCGGCAATGAGATCGGCGCTCTCGTCAGGCGTGAAACAGCCAAGCGAGTGGCTGGCGCCGCCGGCAAGCCGCGATATGCCGAGTGCAGACGCCCGGTCCACAGTGTCGCCAGGGCCGGCCAGAACAACCATGATCGGCGCGTCGTATTCCTGTCCATGCAATGCCTGCAGCACTTCGGCATGCGCATCGTGCCGGTCCCCACGCATGTTCTGGAACTCGTCGATGGCCAACACCAGCGGACGCTCCCACTTTTCCGCCGGCAGATGTTGCAGCACGGCATCGATTGGGTCCGCAGGAGGCTCGCTCCCGGACCTTGTCACTCTCTCAAAGCCCATCAAATCAACGCCGAGCTTGTAGGAGATCTCGGTCGTTTTGTGCCTGCGCATCCTCTTGCCGAGGCCCGGCTTCAGCGTCTCCGCCACACGCGCCTTCAGCAGTTCGCCATGCACGAAGGATCTTGGGGTGGGAAGGTACAACATGCGCGGCGCAAACTTGCTGTCATTGGCGGCAGCGTTCCACTTGCGCTCGAGATGCATCAGCGTCGAACTCTTGCCGGCCCCAGGCGCTCCGTAGAGAATGCGCGTGATGCCGCTGAACAAGGGCACTTCGTCTTTGGGCTGCTTCCACAGGTCAAGGCAACACTTCTCGATGTCGGCGAGCATGTCCGCGCGGCCCGCATAGTAGGTCGGCACGCTGCGGTCCATGGCACGAATGAACTGTGCCAGGTCCTTAATCTGCTTCTCCGAAAGCGTCATGTC
>JAPOOS010000333.1 GCA_026713305.1 Paracoccaceae bacterium | reverse complement strand
GGCGCCGGCCTTGGCAGACAGGCGCGGACTGACCATTGGAGTGCTCGGCGGTTCGTTCAATCCCGCCCATGGCGGGCATGTGCATATATCGATGCATGCAATCAAGAATCTCGCGCTCGACGAGTTGTGGTGGATGGTTTCACCCTGCAATCCACTCAAGCCCCTTGCCGCCAATGTCCCCGTCCACACGCGCCTTGAACGCGCTGCCTCAACCGTCAGCCACCCGAGAATACTGGTCACGGACATCGAGGCGCGCTTCGGAACGATGTACACCGTGGACACGTTGCGCAAGTTGAGCATGCGCAGATCCGGCATAAACGTCATATGGCTTATGGGTTCCGACTGCTTGGTGCAGATGCACCTGTGGAAAGACTGGAAACGGATTTTCGAGGCGGTGCCGATTTGCGTGTTTTCGCGCCCGGGAGAATTGCCGCGAGCCCGCAATTCGGTTGCCGCAAGGACTTTTGAGGCTTCAAGGATGCAACAGAGCGAGGCTGCTCGCCTTGGGCAGATGGAGCCACCCGCATGGGTGTTCGCCACAATTCCTCTCCACGCCGGGTCCTCTACGGAATTTCGACGGGTGAATGGCCCGCTGGAGCATTTGTAGCGTTGGCTGCCACGACTTGGCGCAACTAGTGCAGAGGAGGCTGCCGGACATGGCAGACTTGCAGACCATGGCGGCAGGAGCCAAGTCCTGGCCGTTTGCCGAAGCCAAGCGGCTTGCAAAGCGGTTCCGAGGCCACCCCCCTGACAAGGGACATGTCCTGTTCCAGACGGGATATGGCCCATCTGGGCTGCCGCACATCGGCACGTTTGGCGAAGTCGTGCGCACATCAATGGTGCGTCAGGCCTTTGAAACCCTCACGGAAATCCCCACGCGTCTGATCTGCTTTTCGGACGACATGGACGGTCTTCGCAAGGTTCCCGAAAACGTGCCGCATCGCGAGCGGCTGGCCGAGGACATTGGATTGCCGCTGACCCGAGTGCGCGATCCGTTCGGCGAGTACAAGAGCTTTGCGCACCACAACAATGCAATGCTGCGGCGGTTTCTGGACAGGTTTGGCTTCGAATACGAATTCGTCTCGGCGACCGAAACCTACAGGAGCGGCAGGTTCGACGAGGCGTTGCTGACCGCTCTCGAACGATTTGACCAGCTCATGGAGATTGTCCTTCCCACATTGGGAGGAGTCTCGGCGGACCGCCGCCAGACCTATTCGCCGTTTCTTCCGGTAAGTCCGAAATCCGGCCGCGTGCTGCAGGTGCCGACGCTGGAGCGCAATGTCTCAAGAGGCACGATCGTATATGTCGAACCTGACGGCGAGAGAATTGAAGTCCCCGTAACTGGCGGCAACGTGAAGTTGCAGTGGAGACCCGACTGGGCGATGCGCTGGGCGGCCCTGGGAGTCGACTACGAGATGTACGGCAAGGATCTCATCCCATCCGCCGACCTTGCCAAGCGCTTGTGTCGTTCGTTCGGAAGACCGCCGCCGACCACGATGTTCTACGAGTTGTTTCTAAACGAGTCCGGGCAGAAGATTTCGAAATCCAAGGGAGGCGACGGGATATCCATCGATGAATGGCTGGACTACGCTCCCGACTCCTCTCTTAGCTATTTCATGTATCAGCGTCCCAAGGCGGCAAAGCAGCTGCATTTTGGCGTCATTCCAAAGGCAGCCGACGAACATGAACGGCACTTGCAGCGCTATTGGCAGGGGGAAACACCACAGCTTGACAACCCGGTCTGGCACATTCACGCCGGAGTTCCTCCACATCCGGGGAGCGGCATTTCCTATGCCATGCTGCTCAACCTGGTGAGCGCCACAGGCGCGGTCGATCCAAGCGTGCTGTGGAAATACATTCAAGGCTATGCACCCAATGCCTCTCCTGAAAGCGATCCAGCTCTAGATCACATGGTCAACGGATCGATGCGGTATTTTCGTCGAAAGCTGCTGCCGGCCCGAGAGTTTCGAGTTCCGGATGACAGGGAAAGGGCGGCACTGGAGAGCCTTCGCGACCGGCTGGCGACCTGGGGCGGCGATGCGCTTGCCGAGGAGTATCAGAAGGCAGTCTATGAAATCGGCAGGGAGTTTGAATTCGAGCCGATGCGTGACTGGTTCCGCGCAATTTACGAAGTGCTGCTAGGCGCCAGTCAGGGGCCTAGATTTGGCGGTTTCATCGCCATGTTCGGACACCTGGAAACTGCTCGGCTGATAGAAGACCGCCTTGGATCCACTTTTCGCCTCGCAGCCAAGGAGTGACCGGGCCGGTGGCGTTCGGACAAGGCAAACCGTTGCAGAGTCTCAACTCGAAACTGCACATGTTTGCCGACGGACGCCGCAGACCGGTCTGGATGTACTGACGGCCGGCACCATCAGCGACTACACCGAGGCGCGGAAGATGTTGGAAGACTCTGGCAAGGAAGTGCTTTGCCTATCTCTTTCTGCGCTTGCGAGGCCGAACTCCCGGCTTGCCCGCAGTCGAACGTCCGC
>JAPOOS010000330.1 GCA_026713305.1 Paracoccaceae bacterium | reverse complement strand
GGGGTTGTCATGATTTCCCCGTCGGCGACTTCGCCGGCGCTGACCACGGCCGAGGACGACGGCCTTTTCTTCAGAACCTCTCCGTCCGACGCCCGGCAAGGCGAGGTCATGGCCAACGTCATTTCCGAAAGAGGAATTGGCGAGGTTGCCATTTCCTACGTCAACGCCGACTACGGCAAGGGTCTGGCTGACAGTTTCCAGTCGGCATTCGAGGCAATCGGTGGCAAGGTTACCCTCAGCAGTCCGCACGAAGACGGCAAGGCAGACTACAGCGCCGAAGTTGGTGCGCTTGCCTCGGCTGGCGGCGAGGCGCTTGTGGTGGCCGGTTATGCCGATTCCGGTGGCAAGGGCATTATCCAGGCTTCGCTTGACACCGGTGCGTTCGATGTTTTTGTGCTTCCGGACGGAATGGTCGCCGACAGTCTTCTCGAAGCCTTCGGAACGGCATTGGATGGCTCTTTCGGTCAGGTGCCGGGCTCCGACAATCCCGGTGCAGCGGCGCTGATGCCCATGCTGGAGGCCATCGACGTCAATCCGAGCGCGCCCTTTGTGGCCGAATCCTATGATGCGGCCGCCTTGCTGATGTTGGCAGTGGAAGCTGCTGGGTCCAGTGACAGCCAGGCGATCAAGGACAACGTCATTGCCGTGGCCAATGCGCCCGGAGAGGCCATACTCCCCGGACAGCTGGGAATGGCAATTGAGATTTTGGCAGGAGGAGGCGAGGTCGACTATCAGGGCGGCACGGGCGTCGAGCTGATTGGACCTGGCGAAGCGGCCGGCAGCTACAGGCTCTTCGAGATCCAGGAAGGCCAGTTCTCCACCCTCGGATATCGGTAACGACCGGTCCATCCAAATGAATGCAGGAGTCCGGCCGTTGCGGCCGGACTCAGTCGCCCCGAAAGCTTGGAAGCGCCGTGGTCGTTAGAACCGAGAAACTGCGCAAACAGTTCGGCGAATTCGTGTCTGTGGACGATGTTTCGTTCGAAATAGCCCCAGCAACAATCACCGGCCTGATCGGCCCCAACGGCGCCGGCAAGACCACGCTCTTCAACACCATTACCGGATTCTATCCGCCGACTTCGGGGACGGTGTTTCTCGATGATCGGGAAATCACCCATTTCAAGCCACATGAGCTGTTTCGGCTGGGCGTGCTCCGAACATTCCAGATAGCCCGCGAGTTTGCATCGATGAGCGTGCGCGAAAACCTGATGATGGTTCCGGGCGGGCAGCACGGAGAGAAAATCTGGAACAGCTGGTTTTCGCGCTCGCAAATTGCCCGGGAAGAGGCACGGACAAGGCAGCGCGCGGACGAGGTGATGGAGTTTCTGGAAATCAGCCACGTCGCCGATCTTCCGGCCGGGCAGCTGTCCGGGGGTCAAAAGAAGCTGCTGGAATTGGGTCGGACAATGATGACCGACGCAAGGATAGTGTTTCTCGACGAGGTGGGCGCCGGCGTCAATCGGACGCTGCTGCGCCGAATCGGCGATGCCATCATTCGCCTGAACCAAGAACAGGGCTACACGTTCTGCCTGATCGAGCACGACATGGCATTTGTCGAGCGCCTTTGCGACCCCGTGATCTGCATGGCCGAGGGGCGGATTCTTGCGCAGGGAACGATGCAGGAGATCGTCAACAACGAGGAGGTCATCCAGGCATATCTCGGAAGTCGTGAGGGAACTGCGAAGTGAGCTACCTTGTCGCCAAGGATTTGGTTGGAGGGTATGGCGACACCACCATACTGCACGGCTGCAGCCTGACGGCGGATTGCGGCAGGATTTCAGTGATTGTCGGCCCAAACGGCGCCGGCAAGTCAACTGCGATGAAGGCCATTCTGGGTCTGGTCAAGGTCACGGCGGGCTCTGTCGTTCTTGGCGGCAAGAACCTGGACGGACTGTCGCCGCAGGCAAGAGTGCGCCGAGGCATGGCAATTGTGCCACAAGTCGAGAACGTCTTTCCGTCGCTGACCGTGCAGGAGAATCTCGAAATGGGCGCCTACCTGCGCCGCGACCCGATCAACGACACGCTTGAGGAAATCTATGAACTGTTCCCTGTGCTGGCCGACATGCGGTTGAAGACTGCAGGCAATCTGTCAGGAGGCCAGCGGCAGCAGCTTGCGGTAGGACGCGCCCTGATGACCAAGCCCACGACGGTGCTGCTCGACGAGCCAACTGCGGGTGTGGCGCCCATTGTCATAGCGACGCTGTTCGACATGATCATTCGGGTCGCCGAACGCAACATTGCTATCTTGATGTGTGAACAAAACGCCAGTCAGGCTCTGGCCATCGCCGATGTCGGCTTTGTGCTGGTTCAGGGCAGAAACCGGCACACAGGAAGCGGGCCTGAGCTGCTGGCCAATCCCGAAGTTCGCCGTTCGTTTCTGGGGGGCTGAAGCAGCAATGCCAATTACCCGTCAACGGCCCGTGTCCTGGACGAAAGCGCACATGGGCGAACGCGTCGCAGCACACGCTTCAAAGCGCTGCCCACACTCTGGAGCAAACGGCCACACTGAGAGTGCGTTCTGATGGAGGCGGTCAATGCGCTTGTGCTGCTTGGCAACTACGTCATTGTCCCCGGGCTTGCCTATGGCAGTCAGCTTGGCTTGTCGGCGCTTGGCGTGACGCTCATTTACGGCGTGCTGCGGTTTTCCAACTTTGCACACGGCGACACAATGGCTTTCGGGGCGATGATCGCCCTGCTCGTGACCTGGCTTCTGCAGTCGATGGAAATCTCGATTGCGCCGCTGCCGACCGCGCTGCTGGCGTTGCCGGTGGCGATTGCCGGAACCGCTCTGTTGGTGCTGGCCTTCGACTATGGCGTCTATCGGCACTTCCGCCGAGTCAAGGCCTCGCCGGTCGTGTTCGTGATCGCTTCGACTGGCGTGATGTTTGTCATGCAGGGGTTGATCCGGTTCATTGTCGGTCCGAACGATCGCAATCTGGCGGACGGGTCCCGATTCATTGTCCGCGCCCGTGACTTCAAGGATGCGTTCGGGTTGAACGAGGGGCTGGCCATCAAGGCCAGCCAGGTTCTGACTCTGGGCATCACGATCGTGCTCGTGCTGTGGCTGTTCTGGTTCCTGCATCGCACCAAGACCGGAAAGGCGATGCGTGCCTACGCCGACAACGAGGATCTGGCACGGCTGTCCGGCATCAGCCCACAGACTGTGGTCATGCTGGCATGGACGCTCACGGCGGCATTGGCGACGACGGCGGGCGTGCTCTACGGCCTCGACAAGACATTCAAGCCTCTGATCTACTTCCATCTGCTTCTGCCGACGTTTGCGGCGGCAATTGTCGGTGGGCTGGGCAATCCGCTTGGCGCTCTCGCCGGCGGTTTCATCGTTGCCTTCTCGGAAATTGGCATCACCTACGCCTACAAGCGGTTTCTGGTCTACATCCTGCCCGAAAGCATGGAGCCAGCCGGTTTGGTTCAGTTGCTGTCAACCGAGTACAAGTTTGCCGTCAGCTTCTTCATACTGGTGGTAGTGCTGCTGGTGCGGCCGACGGGCATTTTCGCGGGACGTTCCGCGTGACTCGTTCCAACCGAAAGAGGATCTTTCTGTCCTACGGGTTCATCCTGTGCATGCTGCTGTTTGTCGGGCTGTACCAGAGTTGGAACCTGGCGGCGGCAATTTTCAATCTCTGTCTAATTTCGGCGATCATGTCCCTCGGTGTCAACATTCAGTGGGGCTATGCCGGCCTGTTCAATGTCGGCATCATGGGCTTCGCCGCGCTTGGAGGCGTTGCGGCCGTGCTGGTTTCGGCGCCTCCGGTGGCGGCCGCATGGCGAGCCGGGGGTCAAGGCGTGCTGCTCGCGCTGGGCTGTGTGATTCTTGTGGTCCTGGCGATAGGAATGCTCAGAAAGCGCGTCAGGAACAGGCGGCACAGGGTCGTCGCGATAACCTCGACCGTCGCGGTGGGATACTTCGCCGCAAGACACTTCTTCGATCCGGCAACACTTGCGATCGAAAAGGTCGATCCTGCCGCAACCGGCTTTCTGGGGGGACTTGGATTGCCAATCATCGTGTCGTGGCTGTTGGGCGGTCTGCTTGCCGGCTGCGTGGCCTGGGCCATAGGCCGCATCACGTTGAACCTGCGTTCCGACTATCTCGCAATCGCCACGCTGGGGATATCGGAAATCATCATTGCCGTTCTCAAGAACGAGGATTGGCTTACACGCGGCGTCAAGAACGTCATTGGCCTCCCGCGGCCGGTGCCCTACGAAATTGAGCTGCAGCGTGAGGAATGGTTCATCGGACTGGCGCAGTCGCTGAACGCCGAACTGACGACATTTTCCAGCCTTTGGGTCAAGGTTTGCTATGCATTGATATTCCTGGCCGTGCTCGTGCTGCTCCTTTGGCTGTGCGAGCGGGCGCTGAATTCGCCGTGGGGACGGATGATGCGGTGCATTCGGGACAACGAGGAAGCCGCACACGCAATGGGAAAGGACATTGTGGGGCGACGCCTGCAAGTTTTCGTGTTGGGGTCGATGGTCATTGGCGTTGCCGGGGCCATGCTGACGACGCTGGACGGGCAATTCACGCCGGGCAGCTATCAGCCGATGCGATTCACGTTCCTGATTTGGGTCATGGTGATCGTCGGTGGGTCCGCCAACAACTGGGGATCCATTCTCGGCGGCTTTCTGATCTGGTTCGTATGGGTCGAGGCCGAGCCAGTAGGGGGATGGTTGATGGATGTGGTCACATCCGGTCTTGCAACCGATCATCCGCTGCGCACGCATCTCCTGGCGAATGCCGCTCACACGCGCCTGTTTGTAATGGGCGTCATACTGCTGCTTGTGCTTCGTTTCTTCCCGCGCGGCCTGATACCGGAAAGGTAGGGACGCTTCGTCGGAATTCGATGCAATGCCGGGACCGTTGCGCGCTCCCGGGCGAGAGGCATTCCCGGGTTGAAGCTTCCCGCGTCGACCAAGAGGCACGGGGAAGCAGGAGTTCGAACAAGCCTTCTGCTGGTTGGATCCTTCGCCGTTGCTGGCCTTTGCAGCTCTTGCGCTGCGAGTCGGTGGTCACATCCATGGCTGCACGGACGGAATGACTGACGTTTGAACGCTTGCAGACCTCAAGGAAAGCGCCCACGCCCACAGGGCACATCCGAAGCGCTCATTTCGCTTGGGTGGACTGGCATCGGAATGAGTGCATTTCGCACGCCGATTCCCCATTTCTTGGCCGAACTTCAATGAACACTCTGTTCGTTCGTTGAGAATCACATTGCGATGTCGGCATCGAACAGCCCTGTGGAATGCTTGTTGCCCTGTGGCCTCATCGCACGGAAAATGCTTCGTCAAGGCAAAACCCATTTTCGGGGCGACCAAAACGCGGAAGGGAGGAATTGGCGTTGCCGCCTGACGTCCCGAAAGGTTGAGTGGAACTTGGCAATCCTGTAAGGGAATGTTCACGGCCCTCGCATGGGCTCAAGCTCGCTTATCCGCCAAGCTGGAATATTCGTGGTCAGACCAAACAAGATTTTCGTAAAGAGCTACGGATGCCAGATGAACGTCTACGACAGCGGACGAATGGCGGACGCAATGGTCAAGTCCGGGTACGCCGAGACGAAGGACTGCGCCGAAGCGGACCTGATCGTCCTCAACACGTGCCACATCCGGGAAAAGGCAACTGAGAAGATATACTCGGAAGTCGGACGTCTGAAGGCGCTGCGGAAGAAGAACCCGGATCTGAAGATCGCTGTCGCCGGATGTGTGGCGCAGGCCGAGGGAACGGAAATTCAACGCAGGCAGCCGGCGGTTGACATCGTCGTGGGGCCGCAGGCCTATCATCGGTTGCCTGATCTCGTTGCGAAGGCCGGGTCTGGCACGTCAGTCGCCGACACCGACTTTCCGTTGCGGAGCAAGTTTTCCAGACTGCCGCGCAATCGCCTGCCCCGCGGACAGGTAACGGCCTTTCTGACAATTCAGGAGGGCTGCGACAAGTTCTGCACGTTTTGCGTTGTTCCCTACACGAGGGGCGCGGAGGACAGCCGCCCAGCGGCGGAGGTGGTCGAAGAGGCGAATCTGCTGGTCGAGCGCGGGGCCCGAGACATCACTCTGCTTGGGCAAAACGTCAATTCCTACAACGGGGTTGGTCCGGACGGCGGAAAACGGTCGCTGGCTGATCTGATAGTGGAGTTGTCGAAAATCGAAGCCCTGAAGCGCATTCGCTTCACGACGTCGCACCCGCGTGACATGAGCCAGGATCTGATTGACGCCTTTGTCGAGTGCGACAAACTCATGCCGTATCTGCATCTGCCGGTGCAGTCTGGGTCCGACCGAATTCTCCGGGCGATGAATCGAAGGCACACGGCTCGCCAGTACGTCGATCTGATTCGGCGCATTCGCGGCAGGCGACCCGACATCGTGATTTCGGGCGATTTCATTGTCGCCTTTCCCGGCGAGACCGAAGAGGACTTCCTGCAAACCATAGAGCTTGTGGAGGAGGTTTCGTACGGACGCTCCTATTCGTTCAAGTACTCTCCCCGGCCCGGAACGCCTGCCGCCGCGTTGCCCCAGATTGACGGGGACGTTGCCAGCGAGCGCTTGGCGCGGTTGCAGCGGCTGCTCAGGAAGCAGCAGCAGGAGTGTCAGCGAAATTTTGTGGGAAGAACCGTGTCAGTGCTGTTCGAGCGAAAGGGCCGAAAGCCGGGTCAGCTTGTAGGGAAGTCCGAGCACCTCCATGCAGTGCACGCGCAGGCAACTGCCGACTGTCTGGGTCAAATTCGAAAGGTTGAGATCGTCAGGTCGGAGGCGAATTCGCTTTCCGGCAAGCTCGTTTCTGTCAGGGAGCCCGTTGGTGGCAGTCCACGGCGGCGATGAGCGTGTTGCAGCCGGTGGCGTGCGACTTGCATTGCCAGTGATGGACGATGCGCCGTGCATTTGGGCTGGAGGCGGCACAGTCAACAGTTCAGCTGTTCGCGTCCATGGCCGCCAAGATCCTTGCCCCCGAAGGAACGCGGTGCGAGCAAAATGGCAGGTTAGGCCACGACAGTCGCCACTGGCGGGTGCGGCATGAAACGAATCGCCCGGCATTGTCTCCGCCCGCTGCATGGAGGCGCCGGATTGCTGCGTCAATCATTGCGGATGAAGGAATTCCGATAGTGCCGAACCAACCAGCTGCCGACGAACGGACGATCCCTCAGCTGCTTGCCAGGAATGCCCGGAACTTTGGCGACCAGGTCGCCTACAGGGAAAAGGAGTTCGGGATTTGGCAGTCCTGGACTTGGAAGGAAGTTGCCGAGGAAGTCGAGGCGCTGGCGCTCGGACTGATCGAGCTTGGCATCGAAGAGGGAGATCACGTCGCAATTGCCGGAAGAAACCGGCCTCACCTCTATTGGTCGTTTGTCGCCGTGCAATCGGTGGGCGGCATTCCGGTTCCGATCTACCAGGAAGCCGTGGGCGAAGAGATTGGCTATGTGCTGAAACACTGTGAAGCCAACTACCTCATTGCCGGAGATCAGGAGCAGGTGGACAAGGTCCTTGAGGAGCAGAGCGTCGCTGCGCTGCTGCGGCATGTTCTGTATCTGGACCCGCGCGGCCTGCGCAAGTACGACTCCAGCCGTTTGCACGCCTTCAAGGACATCCAGGCAAAGGGCAGGGAAGTGAAGACCCGGAGGTCAGGCGAACTGGAGCGGCGTCGTTCCGCTCTGGATGGCCAGACTCCCTGCGTGATGCTGTACACTTCCGGCACAACCGGCAACCCCAAGGGCGTCGTTCTAACCCATCACAACATCATTTGGGCATCTCGGCAATCCTGCGCCTTCGATTCGCTGACGAACAAGGAATCCGTGCTGGCGTATCTGCCAATGGCATGGGTCGGGGATTTCATATTTTCGATCGGCCAGGGGTACTGGACTGGCTTCTGCGTCAACTGTCCTGAATCTTCGGACACGATGCTGACAGACCTGCGGGAAATCGGCCCCACATATTTCTTCGCCCCACCGCGCGTGTTCGAGGCGCTTCTGACAAACGTCATGATCAGGATGGAGGACGCCGGACGCATCAAGAAGCGCATGTTCCACCACTTCATGAATCACGCACGCAAGGTGGGAGTGGACATCCTGTCGAAGCGGCGGGTGCCGGTCGCCGACCGAATCAAGTACACGATGGGAGAATGGCTCGTCTACGGTCCCTTGCGAAACGTGCTGGGAATGTCGAAGGTTCGAATTGGCTATACGGCGGGAGAGGCCATCGGACCGGAAATCTTCGACTTCTACCGTTCGCTCGGCGTCAATCTCAAACAGCTCTACGGGCAGACCGAGGCCTCCGTGTTCATTACCCTGCAGCCGGACGGCGAGGTCTTTGCCGAAACCGTCGGCATTCCGGGTCCGGGCGTGGAAATGCGAATCGACGAGGCCGGCGAGATTCACTATCGTTCGGATGGCACCTTCCGGGAATACTACAAGAACCCGGAGGCAACGGCTTCAACACGCGATTCGGAAGGCTGGGTGGCCACCGGAGATGCCGGGTATTTCGATCAGGCGACCGGGCACCTCAAGATCATCGATCGTGCCAAGGATGTCGGCAAGACCGCCGCCGGGGCGCTCTTTGCACCCAAATACGTGGAGAATCGCTTGAAGTTCCACTCCGACATTCTGGAGGTGGTGCTGTTCGGCAATCAACGGGAGTTTTGCACCGCCATCGTCAACATCGACCTGGAAGCGGTCAGCAACTGGGCGGAGCGCAACAGCGTCACCTATGGGTCCTATCAGGAGCTGGCCGGCCACCCCAGCGTGTGCGAGCGCATTCGCGGTTTCATCGAGGAGACCAACCGTGCCATCGCCGAGGACCCGCAGCTCGCCGGATGCCAGGTGCATCGATTCCTGGTGCTTCACAAGGAGCTTGATGCCGACGACGGCGAACTCACGCGCACCAAGAAGGTGCGGCGCAACATCGTCGAGGACAAGTATCACGACCTCGTGACTGCCCTGTACTCGGACAACAAATCCATCGAGACCTCGACCGAGGTGACCTACGAGGACGGCCGCAAGGGCACGATTCGCGCAAACATCCCGATTCACGATGCAAAGGTGCACACTGCGGCGCACAACGGCTCCGGAGGACCAAGACCATGAATTCCAGCGGCAGCGGGCAGAAGGCAATTGAGGCCCCGTTGATGGACATCAGGAACATATCCCTTCGCTTCGGCGGTGTCGTAGCTCTGGAGGGTGTGTCGTTTGACATCGCCGAAGGCGAAATCCGAGCCATCATCGGGCCCAACGGGGCAGGCAAGTCGTCGATGCTGAACGTGATCAACGGCTTCTACACGCCTCAACTGGGCGAGATTTGGTACGAGGGTCGGAGGCGGGGATCCATCAAGCCGCACAACATCGCCAGGCAGGGAATTGCCCGCACATTTCAGAACATCGCCCTGTTCGAGGGAATGTCGGCTCTGGACAACATCCTGTGCGGCCGGGTCACGCTGGTTCGATCCGGCTTCTGGAAGCAACTGCTCTGGTGGGGCCCTGCCGAGCGCGAGGAGACGGAACATCGAGAGCGGGTCGAGCAGATTATCGACTTTCTCGAGATTCAGGCGATTCGAAAGACTCCGGTCGGCCAGCTGCCCTATGGGCTGCAGAAACGGGTCGAGCTTGGCCGGGCGCTGGCAGCCGAGCCAAAGCTGCTTCTGCTGGACGAGCCAATGGCCGGAATGAACAACGAGGAAAAGGAGGACATGTGCAGGTTCGTGCTTGACGTGGGCGACGAACTGGGCACGACGATTGTCCTCATCGAGCACGACATGGGGGTGGTGATGGATCTCGCCGACAGGGTTGTGGTCATGGACCATGGCGAACTGATTGCCGACGGGGTTCCACAGGAGATCATGAACAACCAGGATGTCATAGATGCCTATCTCGGCGTCGCCCACTAGAGGATTGTAGGCCGGTGCAACAGCTACTCTACCTGACCGAAGTCTCGCTGAACGGCCTCACCACCGGCGTGCTTTATGCGCTTGTGGCGTTGGGATACGTCCTGATCTTCAAGTCGTCCGGCGTGTTCAACTATGCCCAGGGAGTCATGGTCCTGTTCGCAGCGCTTACGCTGGTCGGATTGCAGCGCGGCCAAGTTCCGTTCGCCCACTTGTGGACCGCGGTTTTCGGAACCCACACATACCTGTTCGGCTGGAACCTGCCGGCGGTTGTGGCGATTGTGATGACGCTTGGCGTGATGGTGTTGCTGGCAATTCTTGTCGAGCGGCTTGTTCTCAAGCACCTAATCAACCAGCACCCCATAGTTCTGTTCATGGCAACGATCGGGCTGGCCTACTTTCTCGAGGGATTCGGAGACCTGATGTGGGGTTCCGACGTCAAGCGGCTCGACATTGGACTGCCGGTCGGCATTTCGGAGACAATCGAGTCGTTCACCGCGGCCACATTCGGCTATGGAGTTTTCGTGGACAGGCTCGACCTGTTCGCCGGTCTGGTTGCCGCGGCGCTGGTCTTCGCCCTCACGGTGTGGCTGAAGCACTCGCAGCTGGGCCGCACGCTGCGCGCAGTTGCCGATGACCATCAGGCGGCGCTGTCCGTCGGCATTTCCCTGCGGCTCGTGTGGGTCCTGGTCTGGTCGACGGCTGGATTCGTGGCCTTGGTGGCAGGAGTCATGTGGGGTGCAAAGTCTGGCGTGCAGTTTTCGCTGTCGTTGATTGCGCTGAAGGCCCTGCCCGTGCTCATGCTTGGCGGTTTCACGTCAATTCGAGGGGCGATTGTCGGCGGCCTGATAATCGGCGTCGGCGAGAAGCTGTTCGATTTCCTGATGGGTCCGATCATCGGCGGCGCGACCGAAAGCTGGTTCGCCTACGTGCTTGCGCTTGTGTTCCTGATGTTCCGGCCGCAGGGACTGTACGGCGAAAAGATAATCGAAAGGGTTTAGTCCGCATGTTCTACCGCGAAGTCGGCGATTTCAAGACGACCTACGCCGCCGACAGCCAGACCTTTCCGATCGCGTTCGATCGTGTCCGATACTACTTTGTCTTGATCGTGGCGGTGCTGCTGGTGCCCTTTCTGATCGACGACTACTGGTCGAACGCGGTTTTCGTTCCCCTTCTCGTGTGGTCCGTGGCCGCCATCGGGCTCAACATCCTGACGGGATACTGCGGTCAAATTTCACTTGGCACCGGCGGGTTCATGGCCGTGGGCGCCTATGCCTGCTACAAGCTCTCGACCGAGTTTCCGGATCTGAACATCGTGTTCTGCATTCTGATATCGGGGGCGATCACGGCGGCCGTCGGGATGTTGTTCGGACTTCCCTCGCTGCGCATCAAGGGTTTCTACCTGGCGGTTGCGACCTTGGCGGCCCAATTCTTCCTGGTTTGGCTCTTCAACAAGGTTCCCTGGTTCTACAACTATTCGGCCAGCGGGCAGATCACGATGCCGGAACGGACAATTTTCGGGCTGGCCGTCACAGGACCCAACGTAGAACCATGGGCGCAATACCTCATTTGTCTGGCGTTCGTCTTCGGACTGGCGTGGGCGGCTCGCAACCTCACCCGAGGTTCGCTCGGCCGCCAATGGATGGCGATCCGAGACATGGACATTGCCGCGGAAATCATCGGCGTCGACCCGTTGCGGGCCAAGCTGTCGGCGTTTGCCGTTTCGTCGTTCTATGTTGGCGTTGCCGGGGCGCTGTACTTCTCGGTGTATCTCGGCGCCGTCGAGGTGACCGAGGCCTTCGGCATCAACCAGTCGTTTCTTGTGCTGTTCATGATCATCATTGGCGGCCTGGGTTCCATTTTCGGATCTCTGGTCGGCGCGGCCTTCATGGTCTTGCTGCCAATAGTGCTCAGGAATATACTCACGCGCGGGCTGAACTGGGACACGGCGCTTGCCACCCACGTGGAATTCATGGTGGTTGGGTGCCTGATCATGTTTTTCCTGATTGCCGAGCCGCATGGGCTAGCGCAGCTATGGAACATCGCCAAGCAAAAACTGCGGCTTTGGCCGTTTCCACACTGATTGCCGTGTTTCAAGGGACACGCGGTACACGAAATATCGGAGGTAAGTAAGACAATGAAGATCGCAAGAATGACCATTTGTGCGTTGATGCTGGCCGCGTTCTCTGCGCCGGCAGCATACGCTGACCTCGTTCTGCCGTGGCTGGAATACCGCACCGGGCCCTATTCGCCTTCCGGCATACCAACCGCCGATGGATTTGAGGACTATCTGACGCTGATCAACGAACGCGATGGCGGCGTCGGCGGGGAATTGATCCGCGTGGTGAAATGCGAGACCGGCTACAACACCGCAAAGGGCGTCGAATGCTACGAGCAGACGAAGGGCGAAGGCGCTCTGGTCTATCAACCGCTTTCGACTGGAATAACCTACCAGTTGATTCCCAAGGTAACCGCCGACCAGATTCCGCTTCACTCGATGGGCTATGGGCGAACGGCAGCCGCCGACGGCACGGTGTTCGAGTATGTGTTCAACTTTCCCGCGAACTACTGGGATGGCGCGTCGATAGCGGTGAATCACATCCTGGATCTGAACGGTGGAAACATCGAGGGGAAGAAAATCTCTCTCGTCTACCACAATTCCGCCTATGGAAAGGAGCCGATCAGGACACTTGAGAAGCTTGCCGAGAAGCATGGCTACACGCTGTCGCTCTATCCGGTCGATGCACCTGGGCAGGAACAGAAGTCCCAGTGGCTGGACATCCGGCGCGAACAGCCGGACTACGTTCTGCTTTGGGGCTGGGGTGTGATGAACGCCGCGGCAGTGACCGAAGCTGCCAACATAAGGTTCCCGATGGAAAACTTCATTGGCGTCTGGTGGTCGGGGTCGGAGAACGACGTCCTTCCTGTCGGCGACAGAGCGCACGGCTACAAGGCGCTTGCGCTGCACAATGTAGGTTCCGACTTTCCGCTCTTTGACGATCTCCGGAAGCACGTGATCGACACCGGCAAGTTTGCCGGCGACGGAACCAGCGTTGGTTCGGTGCTCTACAACCGCGGCATGTACGGCGCACTGCTGGCCGTGGAGGCCATTCGCACCGCTCAGGAGATTCATGGCGTTTCCGACATCACCCCACAGATGATGCGGGATGGAATGGAGGCGCTTGTCATAACCGAAGAGAAGATGGCCGAACTTGGACTGCCGAATTTCGGCCCGTCATTTGCGGTCAGCTGCGAAAATCACGGTGGCCCGGGAACGGGATGGGTTTCGCAGTGGGATGCCCACAACCAGACATGGAGCATCATCTCGGACCTGATCACGCCCGACAAGGAAATCATCGACGGCCTGATTGCCGAGGCATCGGCTCAGTACGCCGAGGAGCAGAACATCGCCAGGCGCTGCCAGTAGGCCGCCGGCGCTTGAACGTCCTCGCCATCGACAGCTGCGGTTTCGAACGTGACTGAATCGCCAGAAAGGAAGACCGGCAGCGGCGCCGATGCCCCGGCGCTGCTGGCGGTCAACAACATCGAGGTCATCTACAACCACGTGATTCTGGTCTTGAAAGGCGTGAGTCTGGAAGTGGCGGAAGGTGGCATCACAACGCTGCTTGGCGGCAACGGGGCCGGCAAGACGACCACGCTCAAGGCAGTCTCCAACCTGCTCAGGTCGGAACGGGGCGAGGTGACCAAAGGGTCGATTACCTATCGTGGGGACAACGTTCAGAATCTGACGCCTGCCGAACTGGTGCGACGCGGCGTGATCCAGGTCATGGAAGGCCGTCACTGCTTTGAGCACCTGACGATCGAGGAGAATCTGCTGACGGGCGCCTACACGCGCAAGGACGGGTCGGCCGAGATCGCCAAGGATCTCGAGCTGGTGTACAGCTACTTCCCGCGGCTCAAGGAGCGGCGAAAGGCGCAGGCTGGCTACACGTCCGGCGGCGAGCAGCAGATGTGCGCCATTGGTCGAGCGCTCATGTCAAGGCCTGAAACAATACTGCTCGACGAGCCCTCGATGGGCTTGGCGCCGCAGTTGGTTGAAGAAATCTTCAACATCGTGCGCAATCTCAACGAGAGAGAGGGCGTCAGCTTTCTGCTGGCCGAGCAGAACACGAACATGGCGCTGCGCTATGCCCACACGGGCTACATTCTCGAATCGGGGCGGGTTGTAATGGACGGTCCGGCCGAGGAACTGCGTGAAAACCCCGACATCAAGGAGTTCTACCTTGGCATGTCGGAGTCCGGGCGCAAGTCGTTTCGCAACGTGCGCAGCTATCGTCGCCGCAAGAGGTGGCTGAGTTGAACGGCAGCGACCGGATAGTCTGCCGCACGCCTTCGCCAGGAAAAAAGGGCACAACCCGAATTCCCAAGTGGAAGTTCGACTGCATCCGCCGATCCATTCTCGACGAATTGCGACAGGGCGATGTTGCCTTCTCGCAGTTGGCTTCCAAGGTGGAAAGTAGCCTGTCGGCCAAGGAGCTTGAGCGGCTGGGTTCGATCGGCTGGCACGTAACCTCGGTCAAGCTGGAACTGGAATGCCGGGGCGAGATCCGGCGACGCATGCGGAAGGGGCGGCAGGTGTTGACAATGGAGGCGGTCGAATGAGTCCATTTGATGAGTTGGAACGGCGTTCACCGGATGAACGCAACGCTCAATTCGAACGCGAGCTCCCGAAGCTCGTGGCCCATGCAAAGGCCGCTGCGCCTGCCTATGCCGAAATTCTCGAAGGCGTCGAGCCTGGCGACATTCGCAGTCTTTCGGACTTTCAACGGTTGCCGGTGCTTCGCAAGTCCGATCTTGGAAGGCTGCAGTCCAGGATGCCGCCGCTCGGAGGATTGGCGACATGCGGGCTGACGGATCTCGACTACGTGTTTCAGTCGCCAGGCCCACTTTACGAGGCTGGCAGCAGAGCCAGCGACTGGTGGAGGCTCGGACGATTCATCCACGCATGCGGCGTCGACCGCAGCGACATCGTTCAGAACTGCTTTTCATATCATCTGACGCCTGCAGGCCACATGTTTGAAAGCGCGGCGACGATGGTGGGCGCGACGGTGATACCGGCCGGTACCGGCAACACGGATGTCCAGGTCAGGGCAGCTGCCGACATTGGAACGACTGCCTATGCGGGCACGCCCGACTATCTGAAGGTGATTCTCGACCGGGCCGACAGTCAGGGCGTGGATCTTTCCGGAATCAAGAAGGCTGCGGTCAGTGCAGGCCCGTTGTTTCCGACAGTTCGCAGCTTCTATTCGGAACGCGGCATAAAGTGCCTGCAGTGCTATGCCACGGCCGAAGCGGGCAACATCGCCTACGAAACCATTCCCGACCAAGGCCTGATCATCGACGAGGGAGTCCTGTTGGAAATCGTGACGCCGGGAACCGGCCAACCGGTTGAAAGTGGCGTCGTGGGCGAAGTCGTTGTCACGGTGTTCAATGAAGACTATCCATTGATTCGATTCGCAACAGGGGATTTGTCGGCGACGATGCCTGGGACGAGCGCGTGCGGACGCACAAACAGCAGAATCGTCGGTTGGCGCGGCAGAGCGGATCAAACCACAAAGGTCAGAGGCATGTTTGTCCGGCCCGAACAGATCGCCGCATTTGTGACGGCACATGAAGAGGTGAAGCGCGCGCGAGCGGTGGTTACCCGCGAGAACGAAGCCGACGTGCTTGTCGTGAGGGTCGAATCGTCAACGCGGCATGCAAGGGGACTTGATGAATCCTTGCGCGCGATTCTGAATCTCCGAGCCGAAGTCGAGCTGGTGGAACCCGGCGCCTTGCCCAATGACGGCAAAGTCATCGATGACCAGCGGCCCATCGGCTAGCGCCTGATTGAAGGTATTGGAGGAACAGCTCGCCCTGTGGTCGGGGGAGCTTGCTTTCCAGCGGCTCAACAACTGGTTGAAGCCGCGGGTGCAGCGCTTGCGAGTCTATCCCTGGCGGGCCTTGAAGCGCCGCTGTTTCTTGTTGATCACGTAAACTCTGCCCTTGCGGCGAACCACCGTGCACTCTTGGTGCCGGGACTTGAGGGAACGAAGCGAGTTCTTGACCTTCATGTCACTCTCCACATGTCGCTGATTGCCTCGTGCCGACCATTCGACCGCCTTGAGCTCCAAGAGGCATTTCCTTGCATTCTTTGACAGGCCGGACGAACGGCCTGCCTGCCGCGGGTCGATGCCGTGGAATCCACAGCCCATGGTGGGCGCGACTGGGATCGAACCAGTGACCCCTACGATGTCAACGTAGTGCTCTACCGCTGAGCTACGCGCCCGACTGCCGGTTGCCTTGAAGACCAGTTTCTTCCCGCGAGTGAGGGTATATACTTGCGCGGCGCGGCAATTGCAATGTCGATGTTCCGATTGCGAGTTGCCGTTGCGGCGGCGCGGTCGCGCCGTCAGGACTTGTGCAATGGCAACGCTCGGCCCTTGGTGATGACGCCTTGTCCATACTTGCTGCGCAACTTGTCCGTGGCAAGTTCCGTCCGAACCCGAGTTGTCTTGTCGGGATCAAGCGCCGCTTCGGATGCGATGCCGCCGGCGCTCTTTCCAAGTCCTTCAAGTCCCACGCCTATGAGGCGAAATGGCGCGTCGGGCATGACCTTTCCCAACAGCCTTCGCGCGTGATCGTAGATCAACTCCGCACTCTGCGTGGGGATTGGAATCTGCATCTGGCGAGAGAGAATCGTGTGGTTGGACTTCTTGACCTTGAGCTTGATGACCGACGCCTGCAAATCCTTTGCCTTGGCACGTGCCGACACCTGTTCGCATAGTTTCCAAAGGTGCGCGCCGAGAATGTCCACCTGCGAATGGTCCTCCTGGAATGTCCTTTCGTTGGAAATGCTCTTGGTCGAAACGTCGGGAATGACCTTGCGGTCGTCCTGACCTCTTGACAACTCCCACAGCCGGTCGCCGTAGGGGCCAACCAACTGCCTCAGCTCGAGCCGGCCAAAGCGCCGCAGATCGCCAATTGTGTAGATGTTGTGCTTGGCCAGCAGTTTGCGGGTTTCGCGACCAACTCCCCCGATGCGCCCCACGTAAAGAGGCGAAAGAACTTCCTGCGTGTCGTTGTGGCCGATGACGGCGTAGCCGCGGGGCTTGTCAAGGTCCGACGCGACCTTTGCGAGAAACTTGTTGTAGGAAAGGCCAATGGAAACGGAAACCCCGAAGTGCTCGGATATCTGGTTTGCAATCTGTGCCAGCACTACCGCAGGGGGCTTGGAATGGAGGAGTTCAGTTCCGGACAGATCAAGATAGGCTTCGTCCAAGGCAATCGGTTCGACCTGCGGCGTGTACCGCAAGAGCAGCCTGCGGATCTGGCTGGACACTGCAGAGTAGACTTCCATTCGCGGCGGCACAATCACCGCCCTTGGGCACATCTTCCTCGCCAGGAACATTGGCATTGCCGAACGGACATGGTTGATTCTTGAAATGTAGCAGGCAGCCGCAACCACTCCACGGTGTCCACCACCCACGATTACCGGCTTGGAACGAAGCTTTGGGTTGTCGCGCTTCTCGATCGACGCGTAGAAGGCATCGCAGTCGACATGAGCGATTGTCAGCCCCTGCAGTTCCCGATGCGACACCACGCGGGTTGACTTGCAGGCGGGGCAGGGAGAGTCGCCGTCGAATTCACACAGGCAATCTCGGCAAAGCGCCGGTTTGCCGGCCGCATCCATCCTTTCCTCCTCCTTCCAGTCGCAGCGCCGTGGCGGTCCCCGGGGAAGGCCGATGAAACGGGCTTGGAGCTTCTCCACCGGCCCCGCAGCCCGAAATCGAAACGCCGGCCTGCAAGCCCGGCCGCCACCGATCAAATTACAGTTGCCTTTCCTGCTTCAGTGAGACAAGTGTATCCAAATCACATCCCGATTGCTTCAATCACACTGCCATTGAACCAAACTGCGCCACCTCGTCTAGCAAGTGGCAGCTCCGACACTCTCCGGAGAATTCAGGCTGCAGGCTCTTGTCGGGCGTCTCTCTGCCTTCATCGATCTCTGTCGGACGAACTTCGCATGCATGGACGACCTTCCCGCACAGTACCACTCCATCGCGAATCAAGTTGGCAAACTGACCGTTGCTGCCGAAAATCCGCACCATGCTGGGACGCATTTCACTCCTTTCGAGCTGGATTCGGCAAGCCTCTGAAGTCTTGCTTCAACTTTCGCGCCCAATTGACTCGATTTTCAATTGCGGGAAAACTGCGAAGATCCGGCGGTCGAAACCGAGGCTGCAACGGGCGTCGAGTGTTCGCCGTTCCCCTTTCCTCCCTTGCGTGCCGATCAGGAACGTGCCGGAGGGACGACGAGCGCATTGCGTTTCGGCGCCGCAACATGCTCGCGCGCTTGGTGGTTGCAGCCGAAAGGATGTTGACCGATGGAAGATGGCCCCGCCCCTTTCCCTGACCGCCCGGACAAGGGTTTGATCATATTGAATTCGGACAATCGGTTTCCAAATCATACACGAGACACAGTCCTTGCGGCAAACAGCGGAACAAAGGAGACAAAATGAATGAAATGCTAACCGACCAATCGCAAGCGCTGATTCAAAATGCGCATGAGCTGGCGACAAGGGCCCACCACACGCAGTTGACAGGCGTGCACCTGCTCAAGGCAATGGTGGACGATTCCGACAAGTTTGTGAGCAGGTTGATAACCAAGGCAGGCGGCAACATTGCCCACATCTCGCGCGGGATTGCCGCGGAACTTGGCAGAATGCCTGTGGCCTCTGGAAATGTGCAGATCGCAATGGGTGAAATCGGGCAGGTGGGTCAGCGAGCGGTCAGCCTGGCTCGGGATGCAGGCGACGAATACGTCACAAAGGAATACCTCTTGCTGGCATTGTTGGGTGTCAGGGCCGCGGCAAAGCGAATTCTCGAATCGGGGGGCGTCAACTTTGAACAGCTCAGGAACACGATAACTGAACTGAGGCAGGGCAGGACGGCGGACAGTCCCCAGTCCGAGGAAAACTACGAGGCGCTGGAAAAGTACGCCCGCGACATCACGAAGGATGCTCAGGAAGGCAAGATCGATCCAGTCATTGGCCGCGAGGACGAAATTCGTCGAATCATGCAGGTGCTCTGCCGTCGCACCAAGAACAATCCGATTCTCATCGGCGAACCAGGTGTCGGAAAGACCGCCATTGTGGAAGGCATGGCTCTGAGAGTGGTCAAGAAGGACGTGCCTCTCAGTTTGCAGAACAAGCGACTGCTGGCCTTGGACATCGGCCAGATGCTGGCGGGAACGAGCTATCGCGGCGCCTTCGAGGAGCGCCTGAAGTCTGTGCTGAAGGAGGTTCTCAGTGCGTCGGGCGAAGTCATTCTGTTTGTCGACGAGCTGCATACATTGGTGGGCGCGGGCGGTTCGGAAGGCGCGATCGATGCTTCGAACCTGATGAAGCCTGCATTGGCACGAGGCGAATTGCATTGCGTCGGCGCCACAACATTGGAGGAATACAGGAAATACGTCGAAAAGGACGCTGCGCTCACCCGACGGTTTCAGCCAGTCTACATCAGTGAACCCAGCGTTGAGGAAACGGTTTCCATTCTGCGAGGGATCAAGGAGAAATACGAGGCCCATCACGGTGTCCAGATAGCGGATGTCTCCCTGATCACCGCGTCGGAGCTTTCGGACCGCTACATTTCCGATCGGTTTCTCCCGGACAAGGCGATCGATCTCATCGACGAGGCGGCAAGCCGCCTGCGACTGGAGGTCGAATCGAAACCTGAGGAGCTCGATGCCGTCGACCGAGAAATACTGCAAAAGCGGATTGAGGCCACGGCTCTTGAGAATGAACCGGACGAGTCCTCGGAAGTGCAGCTGGCCGAGCTTCGACGGAGAATCTCCGAGTTGGAGGCCGACTCGCGTCAGCTGACGATGAACTGGGACCTTGAGCGTGAAAGGCGGGACAGGGCGCAGAACCTCAAGAACGAAATTGATGCGGCCAGGAACGAGTTCGATCAGGTGACACGGAGCGGCAACCTGTCGCGTGCGGGCGAACTCGGGTACGGCATCATTCCCCGGCTGAAAAGGGAACTGTCCGAACTGGAGGATGCCAACGAAACGCAGTTGTTGGACAATCGGGTGACGCCGGAACGGGTTGCGTCGGTTGTCGAGCGCTGGACGGGAATACCTGTCTCCCGCATGTTGCAGGGCGAGCGCGAAAAGCTGCTCAACATGGAACAGGAACTTGAAGGAAGGGTCGTGGCGCAACGGGAGGCGATAAAGAAGGTCTCGAACGCCGTGCGCCGGGCGCGAGCCGGGCTCAGTGACCCGAACCGTCCGCTGGGGTCATTCATGTTTCTCGGACCAACCGGCGTCGGCAAGACCGAACTTGCGAAGGCGCTGGCCGAGTTCCTGTTCAACAATGAGAGCGCCCTGCTGCGTTTCGACATGTCGGAATACATGGAACGGCATTCGGTGGCGCGGCTGATCGGAGCGCCGCCGGGATATGTCGGCTATGACGAGGGCGGGACACTTGCCGAATCGGTGAGAAGACGCCCCTACCAGGTGGTCCTGTTCGACGAAATCGAAAAGGCGCACAGGGATGTCTTCAACATTTTCCTTCAAATTCTCGATGACGGAGTCCTGACGGACGGACATGGGCGCACGGTCGACTTCAAACAGGTGCTTGTGCTCTTCACTTCCAATCTGGGCACTGGCAACCTGATTGGCGAAGCCGGAGAGTTTGATCGCGAGATGGCGGAAGAAGCGGTGCTCGAGGCGGTGCGAGCGCATTTCCGGCCGGAATTCATCAATCGACTTGACGACATCGTGCTCCTGAATGCGTTGAGCGAGGAGGTCATGGTGGACATCGTGGACATACAGCTCTCCCACTTGCGGAGTCGCCTGGAGAAGCACGGCCTTTCGATCGAGCTTGACGACGACAGCAGAAAATGGCTTGCCCGCAGGGGATACGACCCGAGCTACGGCGCGCGGCCCCTCAAGCGCGTCATGCAGCGGGAGTTGGTGGACAGAGTTGCGCAGGCAATGCTCGACGGTTCGCTGCAGGGTGGAGATGTCGTGAAGGTATACAGCGACGGCGTGTCCGGATTGAACATCGCCGGACTGGAATCGGTGAAGTCGCCCAACCAGACAACCGTCCACTGAGACCGATGATTGGCTGCCGTTTCATAACGGGATGTTTAAGTGTCGCGGCGTTTACCCTGCGGGTTCCCGGAACTATTAGATTCGGGCTCGCGACGATGTGAAGGAATTGGACAAATGGCCGAAAAATTTAAACCGGACCTCAAGCATTCGCAGGTGACGCCCCGCCATGCCTGGCTCAACCGAAGGCAGATCATGGCCGGCGCGACTGGCTTGCTGGTCGGATCTCAACTTTCGCGGCAGGCAGCGGCAGCGGTTGACCTGTCGGAATACGCCTCGAGCGTGTACTCGACCGACGAAGAGCCGAACAAGCTGGAGGACATAACGAAGTACAACAATTTCTATGAGTTTGGCACCGACAAGTCGGATCCTTCGAGGCATGCAGCCTCGCTGACGACGGAGCCATGGGCCGTTGAAATTGGCGGAATGGTTGGCCGTCCCGGCACGTACGATCTGGACGAAATCGTTGACCAAATGACGCTGGAGGAACGGATCTACAGGCTGCGATGTGTCGAGGCATGGTCGATGGTTGTGCCTTGGATTGGCTTCGAGCTTTCGGAACTGTTGAATTGGGTCGAACCGCAGCCTGGCGCAAAGTACGTCGCGTTCGAGACCGTTTATCGGCCCGACGAAATGAGGGGGCAGAGGACGGGATTCCTGGACTGGCCGTATGTTGAGGGCCTGCGCATGGACGAAGCCATGAATCCTCTGACCATACTGTCCGTGGGACTGTATGGCGACGTGCTGCCCAACCAGAACGGAGCGCCCGTCAGGCTGGTTGTTCCCTGGAAATACGGCTTCAAGTCCATCAAGTCGATTGTGAAGATCACGCTTACCGATGCACAGCCGCGGACAACGTGGAGTGAAATCGCCCCGCATGAATACGGGTTCTACGCCAACGTAAATCCGGAAGTCAGCCATCCCCGATGGTCACAGGCTTCCGAGCGCGCAATTGGCGGCGGGCTGTTCGCACCGCGAAAGCCCACTCGGATGTTCAATGGGTATGGCGAGTACGTTGCGCAGATGTATGACGGCATGGATCTGGCAGTCGCCTACTGAATCGACGGGACCTGCCGGGACACATCCGTCGGCTTGCATGCCGGCGGCCGCGGCGCCTTCATTCGCCATGGAGACTGCCGTGGACGTCCCGACAGGACATTCGCTGCGCATGCCGGGAGTCGAGACGAACTGGCTTCGGCAAGGCGCTCGCAATCGGGGGGATGCAGTATCATGAGTGTTGCCGTTTCGGTCAACGGATGGGTGCGAAGGATTCCGGCCTGGCCGATTTATGTACTGGGTCCGTTGCCGGGCTTGTGGATTTTTTGGCTGGCGCTCAACAATCGGCTTGGCCCCGATCCGCTTCAGGTGCTTGAACACTCGCTCGGAGAAAGGACGCTGCAATTCCTGATCCTGGCGCTGGCCGTGACGCCGTTGCGAAATGCCACCAAGATCAATCTTCTCAAGTATCGGCGGGCGCTTGGTCTCATGGCGTTCTTCTATGTGGTGGCGCACTTTTCAACATGGCTTGTGCTGGATCGACAGCTGATCATGAACGAGATCTTCGAGGAGATCACGAAGCGGCCGTTCATCATACTCGGCGTCATAGGTGCGCTGGCAATGTTGCCGCTGGCCATTACCTCGAACAATCTGTCGATTCGCAGGCTTGGTCCATTGCGCTGGCGCAAGCTGCATCGTCTGGCCTATGTCGCCGGCGTGGCGGGAGCCGCCCACTATCTGCTGCTGGTCAAGTCCTGGCCCCTCGAACCGATCATATACGCTTCGGTGATGGCGTTTCTCCTGCTCGTCCGAGTTTGGTGGCTGGTGCGCAGGCGAATGTCGAGACGGCGAAGGGCTGGATGATTCGGCCAGGCGAAATGCAGATTCGTCGTGACCCAGGAGGCGGGATGCAGGCGGAGCGGCGCAAAGTTGCCGCCAAGGCGGAGAGTCGGGCGTGAATTGTCCGACGCTGGCAGAACCAGGCCGCCGGCGAGCGACATCGGCGGCGGAAACCCGTTCAAATGGCAGCCTTTTGCGAGCCGCGGCGAACCCTCGACAGTAGAAGCGTGATGCCATGTGGATTGCCGGAGGCAGTGGCCGGTCGGCGAAGGCGCTCAGATCCGCGGCGAAAAAATAATGTCCCTTTTGCCAAGAAAGCGCTTGAAAGGCGCTTGGCTTATGCCTATCTTGGCTATCCCGGTACGATGAAAGAACCGGGAATGGAAATCAGCGCGATCCGGCAAAGCCGATTGCACTGCAGCTCTTTGAAATCATTGGAAATGAAGAGATATGCGGGCTGCTTGGTCCAAAGCGATGGACGAACAGATGCATATCGACCCGATAGGTGCAAGCCGATTATTCGGGAGCTTCACATCGACCCTAGTGGTCGGTGACGATGTGCGTAGGTTCGAACGTCAAGAACGCTTAACGCGTTTAAACTTGAGAGTTTGATCCTGGCTCAGAACGAACGCTGGCGGCAGGCCTAACACATGCAAGTCGAGCGTGATCTGCGGACTTCGGTTCGTGGTGAAAGCGGCGAACGGGTGAGTAACACGTGGGAACGTACCCCTTAGTACGGAATAGCCTGGGGAAACCCGGAGTAATACCGTATACACCCTCCGGGGGAAAGATTTATCGCTAAGGGATCGGCCCGCGCCTGATTAGGTAGTTGGTGAGGTAATGGCTCACCAAGCCGACGATCAGTAGCTGGTTTGAGAGGATGATCAGCCACACTGGGACTGAGACACGGCCCAGACTCCTGCGGGAGGCAGCAGTGGGGAATCTTGGACAATGGGGGCAACCCTG
>JAPOOS010000126.1 GCA_026713305.1 Paracoccaceae bacterium | reverse complement strand
GTTCTTGGATGCCTTTGTGCCTGACGGCGCCAACGACAAACCGGGTCGCTCCAAACTGGAGGAGCTTTGCAATGTTCAAGTCTCGCAGGAGCTGCGGTGTGCAACTGCAACTTTCGGAATGGGATTCTTGGATGGTTTTAGAGTTGCCGAGAATGTCGCGGAACGAGTGATCGTTACCGCAATGTTATCGGGATTTCTGCAGATGATCTTGAGCGAATTGCCCGTTGGGGCGCTTGAAGAGTTCGAGAACGATGTTGTGCCAAATGACAAAGCAAGGAGTTTTCATTACTTCCCCACACAGAGATTCATGGACCGAGTGCGCCACTTGCTGCCAGAAAGGCTGATTTCGCCAAACAGGATTGACGAGGGAATAGCAAGGCTTGGCCTTGCCTGGCGTGTTCAGAGTCAATCGGATGAACCGAAGGTTGAAGGCCAAAGAGAGTGCACCGCGTTTCTCAACAAAGTGGTTGATTGCCTGCTAAGCGACATAAGGCAGGAACTCGAAACACTTCCTCGTCGGCCATTCTTGCGTCTAGTTGTTCGAAACATCGAAAAGGCACTTACAGAAAGAGACAACTGGCGTAGAACTTCTGCCGCAATCTTGGGACTTCATGGCAATTGCGAGGAAACACGCCGGATATGCGCGCAACAATCCTCGAAATTTGCTGCCGCATGCCTGGCAAGCCGAATTTTGGCGGAGATGGGTGTCTGTATGTGCCCCACTGAAGGCAATGTTCAACCTGCAGAATTGTCCTTGGCACGACTTGCATCCAGAATCCTGCTTGTCGAGCGTTTGGGAGGTCTATCTAACGCCATCAAGTTCAATGTGCTCCAGCCTGAACTTTCCATTTCGGCACTTGGAGACATTCTCTTCAAGAACGAATTCGGTGAAATGGTAGTTGAGCCAATGCTGGAACGATTCTTGGGTGAACAGTTCGTCCAAAGCGCGCTCAACCAGAACCAGAACTATGAGGAACCGACAATCATACACGAAGCAAAGAGTTTGATTGGTGAAAGATTCTGGGGTGTCTGGCTTGCGGAGATGGAATTCGACATTGATCAAGCGCGCCACATAATTGGTCGCATCGAAGACATGGCGGTAGCCAGACAAGCGATCACGCTTGAAATGAAGAGATCGATGTTTATCCAATCTGTAGTCGGCGACTCAGTCGACCAGAAGGCAGCGGAGGCTTTCCTGGACCAGTTCTGCCTGGCGCATCGACCTCGTTGGGATAGGGTGCCCAATGGCTTTGCTCTCAAGGACATCTATCCGTGGCGTTATGGGCGCAGACTCTCGTTTGTGGCACGACCAATCGTTCAAATTGACGAAGGGGATGATCTGGAACTCCTCGTGGCGCCTCAATCCTTGAGGGAGGGCTTTGCGTATGTGCTTGACGGAGCCTACACTGGAACCTTGGAGCAGACATTCTTTCACACACCTGAGATGAGAAACGATTGGTGGGGTGCAGCGAACCCGGGGCACGAGTTTGCCGCTTCTGTCAAAGAGGATCTTTCCAGAAACGGTTGGAGTGTGGGAGGTAACGTTCGCCTGAGCACAATCTTGAACAAGAAGCCGGGTATGGACTACGGGGACGTAGATGTTCTTGCGTGGCGCGAAGATCGACCGGAAGTGTTGATTGTCGAGTGCAAGAGCCTTCAAACCGCCAGAAACTACTCGGAAATCGCGGCTATGCTCTCTGAATACCAAGGCGAAACGAAGAACGGGAAACGCGACAAGCTCAAACGGCATCTGGACCGAGTGAACTTGCTTTCCAAGAACCAAGTCGAGCTTGGCAGCTACATTGGGAAGAATCGGGTCAAAGTCGTGTCATGCCTGTGCTGCAACGGCATCGTGCCCATGCAGTATTCGAAGATCGCGGCACTTGAGGGGACATTGGTTTGCACGCCAGAAGAACTGTGTCGCCAGTTTTCGAATGGCACGCGACATTGAAGCGGTTTTCTCGCGATCCGTCCCATAGCCAACCAATTAGCGATGGCACGAATGTCTTTGAGAGCTGGCAATAGCGCCTGGATTTCGTCCCTGACGGCAGTCACGGGGCGCGGCGAGCATTGTCAATGGCGGCCGAATGTTGCAGAATTGGCGGCAGCAGGAACGCAGCTGCTTGAAGAGCATTTGCCTGAACTGGCGTAAGGCATAGCTCTCGGTACCTCTTCGCAATGGTCATTTCCAGTACTGTCACCGACCGGCTTGAAGTTCCCATTGAACAGCCGAAATCATGGAAATGAACCGCGGCGACTCGGCCATGTCTGTCATGGGGAGAAAGACTCGTTCCGCAGGGTGCATCGGATCCCCTGCGCTGCCCCATGTGCAGGACTTCCAACGGAAAAGACTCCAACCAGCATATGCTCAAAACGCCACGCGAATTGCCAAGCCCCAAGTACATCGAAGCTCATCTCCATACCGCTATAACTTCTGATAATCCTTGAAAGGGAGAACAACACCCGGATAACTCACCAACTTTTGCCTGCAAGGGCAAAGATCATGTGACAAACGAGCCCGTCGCCATGAAAACACCCTGCATTGGGGGGACAGCTGGAATTCAAGGGCCTTGGCAAGCGGACGCTAGTCGCCGACTTCGATGGCGGACATCTGACCTCTGACGCTGGGTTGTAGCTTTTGCGCGAAATCGACCAAGAGCACCGAGTGTGCGAACGCCTTGCCGCCTGCTGCGTCGACCACCGCGACCAGCGTCGCATCGAACATTCGCTGGTGGAGATGTGGAGACAGCGCGTGCTGGGCATTGCCTGCGGTTACGAGGACATCAACGACCACCGCCGCCTGCGTGGCGACAGGATGATGGCGGTGGCCTGCAACCGCGACGAAATCACCGGCCAGTGCCGGCGAGCTGCTCGAGACATTGCGCAGCGTCGGGCTAAAGGAGACGCGCATAGAGAAGGCGCGTGCCGACACGACGCGCTCGCGACTGGTCAAGCAAGCGGCGACTGTCAATGTGTCGGTTCGGCGTGTGGAAGTGTCGATAGCGTCGCCGAGCCCGCATCAGGGTGTGTTCAGGCGTGTGCATGTTACCTGTTGAATGGCATGCTTTGTTGAAGCTGATTTGTCACAATGTTTTCATGTCCAAGCAGCGGTTTTTTGCGCGCTGCGTCAAACATTTTCAGGTAGTGGCATGGTGAGCCCGCTGCGTTGAGTGAAGTCGAACGTTGCAGGATGAGAGGGCGCTCCCGGAAGGCATTCATCAGGCGATTGACTTCGGGAATCGCGTAGCCGCCAACCATGCCGATCACGTTCGACTTGGTGGCCGCGCCCGCGATCATGCCTGTGAGGTAGCTGGGTTCGTGAATCCAGTTGTCGAACACCGCAAAGTTGTCGCCGGAAGGACCGAAGGAGGAACCCATCAGAAAGGCGTTGTCAGGGTAGTCCGCTGCGACCTTGCGGGCAGCGCGCTCCAGTGCGAAGACCTCGCCGACGACCAACTGCTGCCCGGCCTCGGCATATTCGCGCATCACGCGCTCGTAGTCGGTGTTGGCGACGTTTTCCGAGAAGCTGTATTCGATGTCGCCCCGGTCCGCGGCCGCATTCAGCGCCTTGTGGATGCGGCTGATCCATTGCTGTTCGACCGGCAGCGTGTAAATGGCGGCGACCTTCAGCGTGTCCGCGGCAGCGATGCCCGAGGTCATCAAAACTGCGGCGGTTGCAACGGCTCCGAATAGCGCGCGGCGGGTGATACGTGTGATAGACAATGCAGGATCTCCTCAACTTCCATGGTGAATCCGTGCGTTACGCCGGATCAGATTCCTCTGCTGAGAAGCGAGTATAGCGGAATTTCCACACGAACAACACCATCCTCCCCCTTGAGATCCCGCTCGAGCTAGGCCGGCGCCCCGAAGACATGGAGCACGAGCGTGCCGCTGGCGGTGGTGGTGTCGATCCCCTCGGTATGGGAGCAGAAGCCGCCCCCTCTCCTCGAGCTCGCGGACCGTCGCCACCAGCTGCGGCAGGCTGCGCCCCAGCCGGTCCAGCTTCCACACCACCAGCGTGTCGCCCTTGCGCATCCAGTCAAGCGCCTCTGCAAGTCTTGGTTGTTCTGAGCGTGCGCCGGAGGCGCGGTCCTCAAACAACAGCCCCGGCTGCGCTCAGCGCATCGAGCTGCAGCTCCGGGTGCTGATCCAGCGTTGAGACCCGCGCATATCCTGCCAGCATGACGTTGCTACTGTTCGGAAAGAGCCTGCGGGGGCTCCATTTCTGGACACCGGATACGGAACAAGGTTTGTGAACAGGAATTCGGGGCATTCCAGGCAGTTTTCAGGCAGGCCGGAGGCTGTTCGGGAAACGGTGGTTTGTTGAACGAGGGGTGTCTATCGGTTAGTTACGATGCCAGTCACACTATAGACAGACGGTCAAGGTCGAGACGGTCACTCTCGACATAATCACGCGCCGTCATATCCTCTAGACGGCAGGCATTGGGCGGCTCATGGCGGAACCGGCCAGTCTGGTCGAAGTGGGTAAGCCACCAGTCAAGAAACATCGACCAATTGACCTCCACGCCCACCGGTTCAGCTTCTTTGATGAACCACCAACTTAGCAGAACTTCGTCGTCGTCCCAAGATGGCGCTGCGCATACCCGAATTTCGTTCAGTGCCCGGAGATGGGCTCCTTCTGCAGTCTGGCTTTTGTGTCTTTTGCTCAGATAGATCTGAAGTCTCCGGGCGGCAGCAACAAAATCGTCGGGAAAGGCAAACCGAGATATCTTGCGAGCGAGGCATAGGCGATGTCGCGCAATTCATCGTCAGTATCCCAGCCGGAAATGCGAGTCCATCGAGCAACCAAAGACTTTCAAGGTCGGCAACGAGATGCTCGGCAGCGGATTTCTTCGACCACATTCTCGTCAACCTCGATCAAGGGTGCGACCTCGACAAATGGGCGGAGGCGACAACTGAACACGATATCGCAAGTCTGACTAAGCATCGCCACACCTTGTACTTCATCCAGCACGACCGAAGCTCTGGCCTCAATGGCCTCGCCGTCGTTCGTGAGGACCTCAGCGGCCTGGACGGAAGCAGAGCTATGCGGTCGGGATAGATCGGCCCAATGAAGAAATTCCAATCCGGCGTCTCGGGAGAAGTCTCCCTGACGCAAACCCCGAAGAGCTTGGTCAATCTCCTGTTCGTCCTGTTTCGTCAAAGGCATGAAACATTAGCTCGCCGATTTGGGTATCCGCTTGGGACGAAAGGCGCGGGCCTTGGCCGGTATATCGGGCCGGTCTTGCTCGGCTAGGAGGAGAAGCACTGGTGCTGGCGGCCGGCGCGCGTTCAGGGCAGCGCGTGACAGGGGGGGTGCGGTGAGTCTTAGATTTCCATACGTCCGCGACGCAACCCCTAGCTTCGTCGAAACGGCCGGCCTTCAAGAGGTCGAACGCGGAATCTCCCGTAGCTTGATTAACGGCTAAGAGCACAGCGCGGGGAGCGAGCCGCATCGCCCC
>JAPOOS010000135.1 GCA_026713305.1 Paracoccaceae bacterium | reverse complement strand
CCATGCACAGGAATGGGCTCGCCTGTCACATGCGGCGGATCGGGTACGGCAAGCTGCTACACCAGTTGTTTGCCGTCACCATCCAACGGAGGAGCCGCATGCCTTAGCGGGCACGTGCGGATCTGTGCGGGGGGCGCAGGGAAACCTGCGTTCCTACCGCAATACGCCACCGACAGGCTGCTTGTCACACAGTTTCGGCTTGCCTTGCAGGTTCGGGAAAACAGTGCCTGTTCAACATTCTCTTTTTGTTCCTCGCGTGGAATGGGAAGAATCGACAATGTGAACCCGATTGGCGAGTTCCGACCTTGGTGTGTGCACTCCATGCCCATTTGCAAAGCATGCAGATCACTCCGTACAGCACACCCAGTTCCCAATGTGCAGGCCATCGCTTGACGTTTTGGACGTGGACTTGAAGCTTGTTGTGCAGCCTGATTGAATTGACCAGGAACTGCTTTCCAGTTGCCCTGTTGATCGAGACGGCGCCTTGCGGACGAAACAGTTGAAGGACGACACGCAATTGAGAGACAGCGATGTCTGTCTCAGCGATGTGCTGCTGCGATGGTACGACTGCAACGCCCGAACTCTGCCGTGGCGAATGCATGACAACTCTCACGTGCTCTCCGAAAGCGACAGGGTCTACAGGATCTGGCTGGCTGAAGTCATGCTCCAGCAAACCCAGGTCGGGACGGTGATCCCCTTTTACGAGGAATTCCTGCGACGCTGGCCCACCGTGGAAGACTTGGCCGATGAGAGCGGCGAAGCGCTGATGTCCGCTTGGGCCGTGACGGTCGCTTCGGCAGCGACGACTTCACCTACGACGCCGAGGCTGACGAGTATGTCTGTCCGGCCGGGGAGCGTCTGAGGCGCGGCGGTTCGAGCCGGAAGGGCGGGACGCTGTACCACTGCTACCGGGCGTCTGTCGCGGTGTGTCAGGCGTGTCCGCTGTTGCAGCGCTGTTTGTCGAAGTCGGTCCGGACGCGCTGCGTGTATCGTTCGGAGCATGCCGACGCGATGGACCGGCATCGTCGCAGGATGCAGTCGAGCGTTGCTTTGCTGCGTCGTCGGGGTTCGCTTGTGGAGCATCCGTTCGGGACATTGAAGCGCAACGCTGGTCTCGACCAGTTTCTGATGCGGGGTCTTGGGCGGTGCCGCGGCGAGTTCAGTCTGATGACGCTTGGCTACAACTTGAAGCGTGCCGTGAACGTGCTGGGAGTCTCGGCGCTGGTGGCGCATTTCCGTCAGAGAGCGATGACTGGCGCCGTCGGCGCCTGATGCGAGGCTGTGGGGGCGGTGTTTTGGCGTCAAATGACGCCGAAGGGACCAATTGAAGCCTGATCATGGCCTGTGGGGCGGCGTTTCGGCATAGTTCGGCGCCTGTCTGGCCAATCTCCTGTCATTTCAATTCCAGCTCTGGAATGGCCGCGAGGCGCAGGTTCGCGCGACCGGGTCGTTCAGACATCGAAATTGCCGGCGAAACGACTGGAATGAGTTGCACCTGAAAGGATAAGATCACAGTCT
>JAPOOS010000116.1 GCA_026713305.1 Paracoccaceae bacterium | reverse complement strand
GACCAGATGGCCTGTGCAGACTTGATAGTCGTGAACAAGTGCGACGAGCTGTCATCCAGCGCATTGAAAGCTCTGCGGAGCAAATTGCGGTCCGACGCTCGTCAGGGCGTGTCTGTGATTGCGACCACAAGAGGAAAGGTCAAGCCCACGGTGGCGCTCGGGCTCGATGCGGCGGCCGAGGCCGATCTGGAGAGGCGCACCGAAATTCACCATGTTCACGACAACGGTGACGATGACGAAGACGAGGCTGTGCACGGTCACGATGAGTTCGAGAGTTTTGTAATAGATTTGCAGGAGGTTTCCAGCGAGAGCCAGCTCGTCGGATGCGTTAGGGATGCGTCAAGAGAGCATGACGTACTGAGGCTGAAGGGTTTTGCAGCAATAAGGAACAAGCCGTTCAGGCTGGTCGTGCAAGCTGTCGGACCACGGGTTGAGACGTACTTTGATCGGCCATTTTCCGGCAGCGAGCCGAGGAGGACTCAGCTGATTGCAATTGCAGAGGCTGGAATCGACCGCGACTCCGTTCGAGCTGCATTTGCAGGTCTGTCCGCGTGACACCATGCATTTGCTTTCCGCGCAATCTGTTCAGACATCCGACGGGTCGGAACCCGTCGATGTCGGCCAAACTCCGGCAGACGTTGTATTCGCAAGCGCCGCAGACACCGATCTGGCCTCCTTGTCTGCAGCCAACAGAAGGCTGAATGCGGGTGGCGGCTTTCTGAGGCTGGCACGCTTGTCGTGGTTCATGCATCCCTATTCCGTGGATCTCTACCTGGAGAACACTGCGCTGAAGTCACGACTGGTCGTCGTGCGGGCATTGGGCGGGTTGGGCTACTGGCGGCATTGCCTCGAGCAGTTCTCACAGCGTTTGGGCGAGGCGGGGATTCCCTTTGCAGCTCTGCCCGGCGATGACCGAATTGACGCTGAATTGAGAGCGCTGTCGTCGATTTCGGAAAGCGACTGGGATCATTTGCACAGTCTATGTTGCGAAGGGGGACCGTCCAACTCCACTTCCCTGCTGCTTTTGTTCAGGCATCTTCTGGAAGGCACTCCCAGACCTGCGGCCGCCACGCCATTCAACAGATGCGGGCTGTACTTTCCCGGACTCACAAACCCAACCCTTGATCAAATCAGGCGCAACTGGATCCAGGATGCTCCGATTGCGGCGCTCGTATTCTACCGATCGCTCATTCAGGGCGGCAATGTGGAGACCATGGACTGCCTCATTGAAGAGGCACGGAGGCAGAATCTGAACGTGCTGCCCTTCTTCGTCAATTCACTGAAGGATTCACAGACAGCTCAACTTCTCGAAAACTGCCTGTCCGGCGTAGGACCGGACATAATTCTGAATTGCACTGGTTTCGCATTGGGGTCGCCCACTCCACCTGACGATGTCAGGCTGCCAACAGTGCTGGATGCGCCCAACAAACCGGTATTGCAGCTTGTTCTTGCCGCCTCGGATGAGGAATCCTGGCGCAGCGGCAGTTTTGGCCTGTCCGGCCGAGACATTGCGATGAACGTGTCGCTGCCGGAGGTTGATGGTCGACTGTTGACACGGGCAGTTGCATTCAAGGACATGACGCGCCTGGATGCGCTCACGGAGAGCCCAATCTCACTGCACATGCCTGTCGGCGACCGAGTTGCCTTCGTGACTGGATTGGCGCGCAACCTTGCGCTGCTGTCCAGGAAGCCTCCTCGGAACCGAAAGGTCGCCATCGTCCTGGCCAACTATCCCAACCGAGACGGCAGACTGGCCAATGGAGTAGGACTCGACACACCCAAGTCTGTCATTGAAACGCTCAAGGCTCTATCCGGGAACGGGTACGCAATTCACGATGCGCCAGCCACCGGCAGCGAATTGATGGCGGAGCTGCAGCGCATTCCAACCAATGACCTGTCCGCCCTG
>JAPOOS010000228.1 GCA_026713305.1 Paracoccaceae bacterium | reverse complement strand
AGAGTGCGGCCAACTTCGCTTATGTTCTCTACCTGTATGGACGCGAGAAAAAGGTGTCACCCCACGTGCTTGAGCGTCTTGTGCGGAGATGGTTTGCGATGTCGATCGTTACACGCCGCTATTCCGGTTCCTCGGAGACCACATTCGGACGTGACATCCAGCAGATAGCGAGCCTTGGCATTGTGGAATATGTCGACGCGGAAATTGCAAACGTGCTTTCGGCCGATTTCTGGAACGGAAGGCTGCCACAGCTCATGGAAGTCTCCATCCGAACCAGCCCCTTCTTCATTGCCTTCATGGCAGCCCAAGCACGGCTCGGAGACAAGGGCTTCCTCTCTGCTGACATTGCAGTAAGCGATCTGTTGCTCAATCGTTGCGACGTCCATCACGTCTTTCCGCGCAGGCATTTGACGCGCAGAGGGCTGCCACAACGCAAGTACAATCAAATCGCCAACTTTGTTTATTCCCAAAGTGAAATCAACATCGCGATTGGAGACAAATCTCCGGAAACGTACTTTTCCCATCTGGCCGAGCAGGTGGCTGGCGGACGCATACGCTATGGAGGCATTGAGGACCGGACGCAACTGGCAGAGAATTTCAGGCAAAACTGCCTTCCAATCTCCATGTTGGATGGCGAGATTCCTGAATATGAGGATTTTCTTGCCGAGCGCCGAATCCTCATGGCAATTCGGATCAAGGAGTGGTTTGACCTGCTGTCCGGACATGCAGATTGCAGTTAGTCGTCATTGGCCAGCCGCCACAGTGGAATGGCGGCAGTTTGGCCCAAGAAAGTGAACTCCGTGAACTCACAAGCACCAAACAAGCCTCGGCCGTGCTGCGTCAGTAGTATGCTTGGCAGCGCCTATTGTTTGTGCGTTGCCAGGACCCTTCGCTTCGCTGATGGCTCCGGTCAGGTCGGCAAGTTTGACCTCACATCTTGCCATCGGCTGGCGTGCACTGTTTCTGCCGATTTCATCACGGATTCCAATGGTCCGTGACTGGCTCGAACAGGCCAACGACCTGCAAGTTCCGCGAGTCGGCCCGGAGCTGCAGAATGAGATTGCAGTTGTGGATCTGCACCCTCTGTAAACGCAAAAGGGCACCATGTGACTTCTGTCACATGCGCAGCGGGAAATGCCCAGACTATGCGGCAAGGGTGTCGTGATCAACACCCTCTGCCGCACCGAAACTGTCATTTGTGCATCGACTGGCACGCCACAAGCCGTGGTCGGCGCTCAAGCTGGTTGCCGCCAACAATTCGGCTAGCGCGTGAATTCGTCCATCGTGATCGAACCGTCGCCGTCGTCGTCAAGCCGTTCGAATTGCTTCATTGAATTGCGTTTGCCTCCGAATTCCTCCGCGGACACGGCTCCGTCACCGTCTTCGTCCCATCTGGAAATCATTCGATCAAGCATCTTCTCCATTCGTTCCGCTTGCATGCCCATCAAGTAGGAACGCATTTCCTCCCGCGAGATCGAACCATCACCATCGGCATCCGCCTCGACAAACGGCGCTCGGCCAGCCGCCTCGAACTCCTCCAAGGAAATGGAACCGCTGCCATCGGCATCGAGCAGGGAGAATCTTTCTTCGGAACGCGCCCCATGCATGTCCTTGCCATGGTGCTTGCCATGACCGTCGTACTTGCCGTGGCCATGATGTCTGGAACCATCATGATGCTTGTCGCACTGACTCTTCGCATTCTTGTTTCCATCGGAATCTGCCCAGGCAGAGGCGGTGCCACCGAGCATGGCCATCGCCATGACCGCAAGGATTCCTGCACCTTTCGTTAGCCATGAATTTGTCATCATCACTCCGTTTTCCGCTGTGTTGGTCCTGTGGGCGCCAATAGAGGGCCCTTGTGTTGGCCAGCAAGCAGCATGGTTGCGGGCCGCCGTTGATCTTATGGTCTATCTTGACCGCTAGCCAGTAACTATTCCTTCAGTTCGCCACGCCAATGCCCGACCAAACTGATTCACGAACACTCAAATGTTGGAAACTCCAGCCATTCCTTGACGCTCATTCCCCCAACCTTCCACCGGCAAGTGTGCATGCAGCGCCACTCGGGAAGCCACCGGAAATCTGTCGCTTGCGGCCCTGCCTGTCCATTGCCCCGTGGCTTTGGGGCCACACCAGCTCACCTTCGTTGGATTGAACGCAACGGCCGGGCTGCGTTTCGGCTTGGAATCCCTGCCGTTCGAGTCTGTCATGCGAACGGCAGGGATCAACACGTTGTGGCTATTCGACTATGTTCAGTCTTCCTTCGACGGTCGGACTCACCGAACCTCGTTGCGAAATGTAATTGAACACCTGCACTGTCATCAGCACAGATGCATATTCGTCGACGATCCGTGTCCGATCCTTTAACAGCGCATAGCCATCCCCTCCGCCAGCGACATAGTCGTTGACCGCCAGAGTGAACATTGCGGATGGATCAATGGGCGCTCCATCGCGCCGGACTTCGACAACACGGCTGCCAGCTGGCTGCGAGGGATTGTAGTCAACACCAAGTCCCGACACATGCAGGAACCTGCCGGCGCCATTCTCGATCTGACTGAACCCGTTCTCGAGTGCGTCGATCAGGTCCTGACCCGACACCTCGATGACTACTGTCGTGTTGCCAAAGGGCAGTTCGGACTGAATGTCTCTTCGTGTCAAAACCGTTCCGGGTTCGTACATCCGATCGGCCCTGATGCCGCCTCCATTCATGACTCCTACATCGGCGCCGGTGGCCTCGCGAATTGCATCGGCGAACAAGTTGGCTATTGCTGCCTCACCCCCACGCACGGTCGCACGGCGGCTGTCAAGTTCGGTTTCAGTCGTGCCGAGTTCCACGTCAAGCTCTTCGCCGAGCTTTTCTTCATAGCCCGCCACCAAGGCCGCAAGTTCGGCATCCGGATCAACAACAGACGAATCCACTATCCGGTATCCCGCCGACCAAACGAACTCCCTGTCTTCGCCCTCTCCTTCCTCGGAAAGCGTCAGGTCGAGGATTGTAACCCATTCCGCCTGGGCTCCGGACTCCGAAAACAGGAAGTCATCGTTGTATTGCGTTACCAACGTGTGGTCGTCTCCGCTCAACACAATGTCGGCTGCTGCCTGCTGAATCAGAACCGCGTCCTCAGCATGGTCTGTGTGGGCCAGCGCCACCACCAGTTCCGCCCCTGCTTCTCGCAGGGCTTCGGACTGCTCGGCTGCGACTTCGGCCGGGTCCCTGAACGAAATGTTTCCCGGGCTGGACTTGACCAGCGTTCCAACAGTGGTAAGCCCGAACATTCCGATCTGATATGGCCCGACATCTATCATTAGGGAGGATTGGCCACCTTCGATGATGTTCCCGTCTGGGTCCACGTTGTTGGTCGCAAGAATCGGGAACGTTGCTTCAGCTATGCGCTGCCGAGCAACGTCAGGACCGAAATCGTACTCGTGGTTGCCCATGACCATCGCCGTCAATCCAAGATGATTCAAGAGATCGATCATGTGGGCGCCCTGATCGAGGCCGGAAAGCAGCGACGGCGAAATTGTGTCGCCGCCAAAGGTGACGAGCACGTTGCTGCCCATTGCGCGCTCGCTGTTGATAATTGTTGCAAGGCGAGGCACGCCACCACGTCCCCGCCTTTCGTTCATTTGATCGAGATCATTGAAGTGAACAATGGTCACTTTCACCGTATCGGCACTTGCCGGCACGGCAATTGCCCCCGCCAATGCGAGTATGACTGTTGCGACTGCTGCCAAGCATTTGTCGAACATATTACTTTCTCCTTGAGTGCGAACCTACACTTTGTACCGTTCAGTCTTGACGTGCATCCCGAGGGGCGCACAGCAAGACACTCGTTTCATGTTGACCGTGTTGGAGGACATGTGAATTTCATTGGCCCCAAGCTGCGACTCCCTTGGAATTCAGGCAACCGAAGCAGCGTAAATCTGCCTGATTGAAGCCTCGAGAGTGTCGTCGAATTCCCGGTCCGATTGGTTCTTGTGCAACCCTTCCGTCAGGGCACGCGAAAAACTCGCAATCATTCCCCTGTTCTGTCCCAACCGCCTGCAGGCTTCGTCGCGATCATATCCGCCTGACAGCGCCGTCACCCTGACAACGCGTTCATGTGCGATCTGATCGGCATAGAGATTTGCGACTTCCGGCGGCGTCAACTTCAACGCCACCCTTTGCGAGGCATCAAGCGATTCAATGTGGTCCATGAGTTCGCGATGCAGGATCTCCTCGCACTCCCGCTTCTCTGCGCTGTTGATTGACACTTCGGGCTCAACTATCGGCACGAGTCCGCATTCCATGATTGTCCTGGCAACCTCGAACTGCTGTGCGACGATTTCGTTTATGCCGCCACGAGTGGCCCGGTCGACCACGGAACGCATCTTGGTCGCGACGACGCCCTTCTCGACCGCATTCTCCAGAAATGGCCGAAGGCCCGGTATTGGCTTCATCAGGTGAACACCGCCTCGTTCCGCTTCAAGACCAATGTCCACCTTGAGAATTGCGAGAATCCCGCGTTTCTCCCACAGGTACTGTGCAGTGGGCAGGCCTCCAACGGTACCCTCCATGGTCCTGGCGAACAGGATTGTGCCGATTATGTGTTCACTTCGAAATCCGGGCGACGTCATGATGCGTGAGCGCAAGCCATGAATGAGGTTGAACATCTCCTCTTCGCCGGCGTAGTCGCTGCTGTCCATGCCGTACCGCGCAAGCACTCCCGGTGTCGACCCACCGCTATGATCGAGCGCTGCGATGAATCCCGGGGCTTGGCTCATGCGTTCCAGTTTGGTTCTTGACAAGCTCATGCCTGCAATCTCCGGTAGTTCCATATGGGTGGCTGCTTGTCGCAGATCAGCGTGTGGGTGTCGCTGCCTTGGCAATCCATCAAGAGTTCGCCTTTTGCAGGAGAAGTCCATTTCGATTGCCTGGACAATTCAACACCGATGCCTGTTACCTGCAATACACCAAGTAGGCTACAAGTGTGTGACATTCTCTGCAAACTGATTCGAACAACTCCCGCGCGCTGCCGACATCCCGCCAGTGTCCCGGGCCGAACAGCAGTTCATCCGCTGCAATCCTCCCGCAGTCGGCAACTGCATACATTCCGCTCAACTGCCGAAAAGGCATGCAGCAAGATTCCGACCAAACGTCAGGCTCCGACAACTTGGCGCCATCGGCCTCCTTCCCTGGCTGACCTCACCATGGCGAACACAACCTGCAGCGAATGGAGGCCATCGGATGAATCCGGGTAGTCGAGCGCCAGCGGGTCCACGTCGGTCCCATTCATTCCACTCATGATCACGTCACCCAAATCCCTGTATATGTTGGCAAAGGCAAATGGCATGCCTTCGGGATGGCCAATGGTTACACGGCCGGCGCGCTTGGCTGCCGGCGACAGATCGTGGGCGCCTCGTTCGAGAATTCGGGTTGAACCGTTCAACGGAGTGCTCTCAAGCTGATTGGGGTGTTCCTGCCGCCATCGCAGGCCGCCGGCGGAACCAAACACCTGCAAGGTGAGACCATGGGTCCGGCCAATTGCGATTCCGCTGGCCCACAATCTGCCGATCGTGCCACCGCTCATTCGAAAGGCGGTCAGCGAATCGTCCTCAAGACGGCGACCCTCAACGCCATGCGCGAAATCCGAGCTGACCCGGGTCACCCTCTGTCCGGTGACAAAGCACGCCATGTGAAGCGCGTGTATTCCCAGATCCAGGGACACCGCCGAAGCGCCGGCTTGATCGGGGTCGAAGCGCCATCGCACGCGCGGATTGTCGTCGTCCGCTTCGTCGGCCATGAAGCCACCGGCGAACTCGGCAACCACGACACGCACTCTGCCGATTTCGCCCGAAGAGACCATCGCCTTCATCTGCCTCACCATGGGGTACCCCGAATACCCGTAGTTGACCGCACAAATCCGGTTGCAACTGCGTGCGCAGGCGTCAAGTTCGATGGCGTCCTCGACGGTAAGCGTCATTGGCTTCTCGCAAAGCACATGAAAGCCTGCCTTCAGAAACGCGCTGGCAATTTCGAAGTGGGTGTTGTTTGGCGTGGCCACGGTAACCAGCCCTGGCCTGTCCCTGCGATCGCGCTCGCCGGAAAGCATCTCCTTCCAGTCGCCATAGGCGCGGTCGGGGCTCAATCCCAGTCGAATCCCATATTCCCTGGAACGATTCGGATCGACGTCCATGGCGCCGGCAACGAACCTGAACTTGCCATCCAGAACCGCCCCGGCCCTGTGGGCAAAGCCAATCTGGCTTCCCTCCCCACCGCCGACAAGTCCCCAATTGACTCGCTTCATTGCGCTTTCATCCATCTTTCGATCATGCCGTCAAGGCTAGCCATTCGCAGCAGAAATTGCCAAATGCAACCCTTCGCGTGCACTTGTCTCAACACCGCCTCCCGGGAATTTCACAGCCCCCCGTCGGCCGCCGTTCGCTTGCGCTTGCCGCCCCGGTTTCGTTGGCAAGGCTGGCATCTCCGTTTGCAGCGTTTTACAGTTGGTCCAATGTTGGTCAAGTCCCGCATTCGACGCTCCCCGCGGGCTGTGCCATTGACCGGTTGACGAGCGGCTGCGTCCATTCAACAAAATCCAGTGGATGCAGGATGCCGCGGGGAAGTTTCCCCGCTTGAATTCTCCCCGTCGATTGGATACGCCGCGGCGGCCCACGCATCGTTCGGATTCGGTGGCTGCATTTCCCGTGAGCCGTTCCGTGCGGTTCGACCCTATGCCCGTCAAGGAACGAAGATGTACAAGTTTCTGATTGTCGAGCCGCTCCACGCGGCGGCAATGCGGTTGCTCGACGAGAGACCGGACGTGACCTACGAGGTCATTGAGAATCCCAACGAACGTCTGCTTGTCGGGTGCATCGGCGATGTCGATGCAATGACCATTCGGGTGTCTCCGCTGTCGCCGGCCGTGCTGACTGCCGCCAAACGTCTCAAGATCGTGTCGCGTCACGGCGTGGGGTACGACAATGTCCCAATCGACGCGTGCAACCGGCTGGGAATTCCAGTGACAATTGTCGGCGCCACCAATGCGGTTTCGGTTGCCGAGCACACAATTTACTTGATGCTAGCAGTCGCCAAGCAGTCGGTCGCCAGCATGGCCTGCGCCAGGAGCGGCAGCTTCGCCGGACGCGGCAAGCTTCGTGGCATGGAGCTGTTCGGCAAGACGCTGCTGATCGCCGGCTACGGCAGAATCGGACGCCAGGTCTCGACGCGGGCCAAGGCGCTCGGGATGCGGATTGTCGTTTACGACCCCTATGCGCCGCCGGATGCCCTGTCGGGCCTCCGCGTCGTCGACAGTCTTGCCGATGGTCTGAGAATTGCGAATGTGGTAACGCTCCATCTGCCGCTCACAAAGACTACCAGGAACATGCTGGGCAGCGATGAATTGGCGCTGCTTCCGAAGGGCAGCATAGTCGTCAACGCCAGCCGCGGAGGAATACTTTGCGAGACAGCCTTGCTCGAAGCGATCGAAAGCGGTTCGGTGTTCGGCGCCGGACTGGATGTTTTCGCCCAGGAACCGGTGCCTGCAGGGTCGCCGCTGCTGAATTCCGACCGCATTGTGCTGAGCCCCCATTCAGCGGCGCTAACCGAGGAATCGCTTGTGGCGATGGGAAAGGCAACGGTGCAGAACGCTCTTGATGCCGTCGATGGACGATTGAACGTCGACAATGTCGTCAACCCCGAGATTCTGGGCTAGAATCCGGCGGACAACTTCAATCCTTGGCTGCATTCGGGCACGTCGCACATTGGCATTGCTGGGCTGAACGCCTGGATTCGATTGCCTGCCCAACCAATGAAAGGACAAACCGTGACCAGGCGCTTTCAAGCTGAACTTGTAGTCGATTGCCGGAACGAAGTTGGCGAAAGCTGCTTCTGGGACCCACGGGACGGCGCGCTCTACTGGACTGACATAGAGAGCAGGATCATCTTCCGCCGCAGTGAAGCCGGCGCCGTCCGGACTTTCGACCTGCCCGACCGGGCCGGATTCATCCTGCCGCGTCGGCAGTCCGGCTTTGTGCTTGGCTTCCCAAAGAGAATTGTCGTTGCTCCACCGACGCTCGATTCGTTCGAGACCGTATGCACGGTGGAAACCGACATTCCATGGATTCGAACGAACGACGCAGCTGTGGACCCTCAGGGAGGCATCGTGTTCGGTTCCTGCAACGAACATCCCGACCGCGACAGGCGTCAGGCGACTGCCGGCTTTCATCGCGTCGGGCCGAACGGCAACCTGCAGCGTCTGTTCGGCGGCTGCTTCACCTGCAATGGAATTGCGTTCAGCACCGACAACGAGACCATGTACCTGACCGACACGAACGAGGGAACGATACGGCGATTCAGCTTCAAGCGCGGTTTTGACCGTCTGGAGGAACTGGAGCCGCTGGCATCTCCCGAAGTCGCAGACGGCAAGCCCGACGGCAGCAAGATCGACAGCGCTGACTGTTGCTGGAACGCCCGAGTGTGGGCATACAACATTGCCTGCATCACGCCGGAAGGAGAGGTTGCCGCCAATGTCAGCGTGCCTGCCAAGGGCCCAACCTGCGTCGCATTCGGAGGATCGGACCTAAAGGATCTCTACATCACCTCCCTGCGCAAGAGCCACACGCGGGACGAGCTTTCCGCCAATCCGCAAGCGGGCGGACTCTACAAGGCAAGGGTGGACGTTTCGGGACGCGATCAGTTGATGTGCCGCCTGTAGTCTGACGCCAAGGCCAGCCGAAACCGACCTGACCGTTTGCCCCGGGCTGCCATGCGCCGGCGCGGCGCCATGGCGGGAAGGATTTCTACGGCTACCGTTCTCCCAGCGCCGCCGAAACCAGTCGACGCGTGTACTCGGTTTTCGGGTTTTCCAGAACCTCGTGTGTGGGACCCTGTTCAACCACGTTGCCGCTCTGCATGACAATGACGTTGTGGCACAACGCCCGAACCACTTTCAGATCGTGGCTGATGAACATGTAGCTCAAGTCGTGCTTGCGCCGCAATGCGCGCAGGAGATCGATGATCTGGGCCTGTATCGACAGGTCAAGCGCCGACGTGGGCTCGTCGAGCAGCACGAACTTCGGTCTAAGGACAATTGCCCGCGCTATCGCGATGCGCTGACGCTGGCCCCCTGAAAACTCGTTCGGAAACCTGTCCATCACGGCCGGGTCCATCTGGACGTCCCGCAGGGCGTCTTCGACAAGCTGGCGACGGTCCTCGGAGTTCTTGCCAATGTTGTTCACAACCAGACCCTCGCTGACGATCTGCCTGATGATCATGCGCGGATTGAGCGAGGAGAACGGGTCCTGGAATACAACCTGCAGGTTTGTGCGAAAGGGTTGCATCTCCTTCTTCGAAAGCTGGTCTATGCGCTCCTTTCGATAGTGTATCTGGCCAGCGGTGGCCTGCTGCAGGCGAATCAACGACATGCCGAGCGTCGACTTGCCGGACCCGCTCTCGCCGACGATGCCAAGCGTCTCGCCGGCTCGAATGCTCAGTGAAATGTCGTTGACGGCCACCAGTTCCATGGTCTTCCGGTTGAAGAAGCTGCCGTGCTTGATGTTGAACACCGTGCGCATCTCGTGCCCGACGATGACCTCCTCGGCCTGTGGCGCAAGCTCGTCGGGCGTTCCGGACGGCTCGCTGTCGATCAGATGCCTCGTGTAGGGGTGGCTGGGACTGGAGAACACGCTTTCCGTCGTGCCGGTCTCCAGAATCTCCCCATAGCGCATCACGCACACGCGGTCGGATGTCTGCCGCACAACCCCGAGGTCGTGCGTAATCAGGATCATCGCCATGTCGTGGCGGAGTTGAAGCGACTTGAGAAGCTTCAGAATGTCAGCCTGGACGGTCACGTCAAGCGCCGTGGTGGGCTCGTCGGCAATCAGCAGGTCCGGTTCGTTTGCCAATGCCATGGCAATCATGACCCGCTGCCTCTGGCCACCGGACAGCTGGTGCGGGTACTGATCGATGCGAGCCTCCGGGTCCGGAATCTGTACTTCCGTGAACAGCCGGATCACTTCTTCCCGCGCCTTTGCCTTCGACATTCGACGATGCGTGCGAATTATCTCCTCCACCTGAGACCCAATGCGGTAGATTGGATTGAGGCTGGTTAGCGGCTCCTGAAAGATCATGGTGATCCGGTCGCCCCGGATTCGCTGCATCTCCTCTTCCGAGAGCTTCATGAGATTGCGGCCCTTGAACCACACTTCGGACTGCGGCGCGACAGTGGCGTTGTCGGCAAGCATGCGCATGATCGACCGCGCCGTGACCGACTTTCCGGATCCGCTTTCACCGACCAGAGCCAGGGTTTCGCCGCTGTGAACCGAAAAGCTGTTTCCCTTGACGGCATGCACGGTTCCGCCGACCGTCCGAAACGAGACTTCGACGTCACGGACCTCGAGCAGAGGCGTTCTTTCCTTGTCCTGGCTAGGCACTGCTGTACGGGTCCATGGCATCCCGCAATCCGTCGCCACAGGCATTGAACGCCATCACGGTTATGACGATCATCCCCACCGGCGACATCATCCAGGGCGCAGCCGAAAAGGATTGAAAGTCAAGGATCTGGTTCAGCATCACGCCCCAGCTTACCATCGGCTGCTGCACACCCACGCCAAGAAAGGAAAGGAAGCTCTCGAGGAGAATGACCTCGGGCAGCTGGAAGGTGGCCCAGACTATGAGATGCGACGAAATGTTCGGCGCCACGTGGCGAACGATGATGCGACGGTTGGACGCCCCGACCGCCTCGGCAGCCCGCACATATTCGAGACGGCGCATCGAAATCACCTTGCCCCGGACCTCGCGGGACAGGTCAGCCCATCGGAGCAGGAAGAGAATTGCCGCAAACATGATGAACACCATGACCGGGTCGGCACGTCTCGGCAAAATGGCGGTCAAGGCCAGATAGAGCGGCAGGGCGGGGAACGCCTTGAAGAACTCGACTATGCGCTGAACGACGAGATCGTACATCCCGCCGAAATAGCCCGCCGTCATGCCCACGGCGGAACCCACCGCCAGAGCTGCCGCCATCACGATGACGCCCATCAGCAGCGAGATCCGGGTTCCCCATATCATTCTCGAAAACACGTCACGTCCGAGATTGTCGGTGCCAAGGACATGAATTCTGCTGCCTTCGTCGGTGCCATACAGATGCGTGGTGAACTTCATCCCGAGAAACGACCATTCGCTGCCCTGGACGAAGAAACGCAGCACCTGCTTCTTCTCGGGATCGGGCACGAAGGTGATCCGGAAGGTTGTGGCGTCCATTTCCTCGTTGAACCCGTAGACAAACGGCCGTTGGAAGCCGCTGCCGGATTCGTAGATCTTGAACGTTTGGGGTGGCGTGTAGAGCAGCGTCCGGTCGCCCTCCGTCGGCGAATACGGCGCAATGAAGCCGGCGAACAGCGCCGTGCAGACAATGAACACGCATCCCGCCAACCCGGCCATGCCGTAGGCATTGCGCATGAAGCGCCGCCGCACCAGTTGCCAGTAGGTGAGCGAGTGGGCCGCCTTCGCCTCCGCATGCATGCCCGCGGATTCGGTCTCGCTTCCGCTGTTTGGCAGGTCGGACACTATGCGGACTCCAGCGTTGCCTGCCTGACTCTCGGATCAAGCAGAGCCAGGAGAAGGTCGGCCACCAGGTTGCCGATCACGATTATGACGGCAATGATCAGGAAGATTGCGGCTATGACCTGCATGTCCCGATTTGCGATCGAACCCAGAATCAGCGGACCGATCGTGGGAATGGCGAGAACGATTGCTATCTCGAGCTCTCCCTTGATCATGTAGTCGAAACGCGTGCCCATGTTCATGATCACCGGATGCAGCGCATTGGGAATGGCATGAAGCATGACCACCCGCCGCCGCGACAGTCCCTTTGCCCGGGCTGTCTCGACATACTGCGTGTTCATCACGTCCAGGAGATTGCCGCGCATCATGCGCAGCGTGTAGGCCTGCCCCGCCCAGATCGAGATCAGAAGCACCGGCCACACATGCTTGAACATGTCCCACAGCTTGGCGAAGGACCAGTGGTCCTGGATGACGTACTCGGCGGAATTGAGGGCGCCGATGTAGGGTGAATGCCAGACAAAGGCGAGAAAGTAGAGAATGACCAGGGCAATCACGAACTTGGGAATCACGATCCCGAGAAAGGCGACGATTGTCGCCAGATTGTCGCCCAGCCTGTACTGGTTCATCGCCGCGTAGATGCCGAGCAGCGCGCCCGTGATCTGTCCGACGATCAGCGCGGTGATGGCTATGCCGATTGATCTCGGCAGCCGATTGCCGATGACCTCGGTGACCGGCTGATTGTAGAAGAACGAGGTGCCGAAGTCCCAGCTCGTCACAATTCCGGACGCCCAGATCCAGTATTGAACCCAAACCGGCTTGTCGAGACCCATGGACGCCCGCATGGCGTCGGCCTGCGCCTGCAGATCGCTCCTGTTCTGGCCGGTCATGGCCATTGTGCGGTCCATCCAGATGTCGACGAAGTCGCCCGGAACCGCCAGGATCAACGCGAACGAGACGATGGAAATTCCAATCAGCAGAGGAATTGTGGCCAACACCCTCTGGACCAGAAACACCAGCAGACCCATTTGCACTTTCCTTTCCGCACAGGTTGCGCCGACGACAGCCGGCGCCGATCGAGCCGCGAGCCATGTATACCATGGCCCGCGGCCGTTGTCATTTGCCTAGTAGGCTGGCAGTTCGCCTTCGAACAGCTCCGTTAGCTGATCTCCGGCAGCTGTCCACAAACGCTCCCGAACGATGCCGTCCTCAGCCCATTCGTACATGTAGATTGGCGTTCCCGGATGGGCGTTCCTGACCCGCTTGTTGATCAGCAGGGCGCCTGGCGCCTGCACCAACCCGATGGTGTAGACGTTTTCGGTCCAGTTCCGCTGTATGGTTCTTGCCGCCTCGGCTGCCTCGGCCGTGTCCCAGGTGCGCTGGATCCGATCGACCGCTTCGACCATTTCCATTTCCCAGGGGAACAGGTTGCGATTGCCGTCGTCATCCGCCGGATGCCAGTCCGGACAGCCAACCGAAATCGGCACATAGTCGCAGGTCTGGCGCGTCGGAATCAGCCAGTGATGCCGCCGCGAGATGATGTTGAAGTTTCCCGAATCGGCCACCGGCTCGATCTCGTCCACCGAGCGCGAGATGATCTTGATGCCGACCTCCGCCAGCATGGCGGTCACGGCATCCACCTGCTTCTTGTCGGTGGGTTCGCTGGTGTCGTAGACCAGGTCGATTTCGGCATCTGCGCCCGTTTGCGGCATGTTCCTCACGCCGTTGCCGTCCGTGTCCACCAGTCCGAGAGCCTCGAGCATGGCGTTGGCCTTGTCCTGGTTGTAGCCGTAGTACACTGTCGAATCACGATCGTAATAGGGCGATCCGACCGAAAACCCTCCCGGGAACGGATACATGAACGGTCCCCTGGCGACCGACTGGCCAATGGTCTCGCGGTCGAGCGCGTGGCTCAGAGCCACTCGGAAATCCTTGTTGCGGAACAGACCCCGCAGCTCGGCATCGACTTCGTCGTTGACGCCCACCGTTTCCGAGAGATTGAGCTCCAGTTCCCATGCCAGCACCCTGACGCCAAACTTGATGGTTGTCGGCGAATCGGGCTTCTGCGCCTGCTCCAGTGCGGCAACGTAGTTGCCCGGGTTTTCCATGTTGGAAAAGTCCCCGGTGCCGGCCACCGCCTGCGTGGTGCGGTCGGACCACGAGGTGAGCTTGAAGTGCATCTCGTTGTAGTACGGCAGCTGGTTTCCGGCCTCGTCGACCTTCCAGTAGTACGGATTGCGACGCATGATCACGATCTCGTCCGGCCGATGGTCCACCGGGACCCAGGGCCCCATCACGACCGGGGGAACCATGTCCGCCGGCAGCGCATTGCGGTACTCGTCATATGTTGCGCCATCCTTGTATTTCGGATGCAGCGGCTTCAGGACGTGGCTTGGACCCGGACATCCCTGGATGTAGGCCAGAGAAAGCACGCGCGACGGTCCCTGCGGGTCCACAAAGTTGAAGCGCACGGTCGAGTCGTCGAGGACATCCATCGATGTGCCCTCGCCCATGCCGTTTTGAGACATCCATGCGGAGACATTCTCGTCCTGCACATTGTCGTTCCACCAAAATTCCACGTCGGCTGCATCGAACGGATCCCCGTCGGACCAGCGAGCGCCTTCGACCAGGTTCAGTGTCAGCTGCGTGCGATCATCGTTCCAGGTCCAGTCCTTGGCCAGATTGGGCAGCGGACCGGACTGGTCCTCGGCCTTGACCTGCCAAAGCGGCCCGGTGCGAACCAGGCATTCCTGCATCGCCATGTTGATGCCGCCCCAGCCCTGGTGCTGCCCCGCCATCCAGTTCCAGCCTTCCGGCCGGCCGCCGATTACATGGCGGAAGACGCCGCCATACTCGCCAACTCCATCGGCCATGGCTCCGGTCAGGTGAACCAGCGGTTCCGCCGGCAGTCGGTCCTTCACGGGCGGCAAGGCGCCGCTGGCGACCAGTTCGCTCATGAAGGCCGGTTCCGAGTAGGAATCCAGGGCCTTGTAGGTCCACAGCTCGTCGCGACCCAGCAGCTCGTATTCGAGCGCCGAAAGGCTCTTTTCCTCCGGCATCATGTCGTCGGCAACAGCCCCGCCGGTTGCCGCCAGACTGGACCCGGACAGCAAGGCAGCCAGAATGTTCCTGTTGATCTTGTTCATCGAAGTTCCTCTGTAAGTTGTGTTTGATGCAGCGCGTACATTCGGTTAATTCCGCAAACAATCGCAATATTCTTTCAAAGGACTATTGCGAATTTCCGCAATAGTCTTTATTTGACCGCTTTGACATGATGTTTGGAATCAACTGCCCGAATCAGGCTGCAAGGACAGGGCTCTAGTCGCCGGCCATGGTGCAGACCCGCGAAACCGAATCCGAGGACCAGCGATACCTCGAGTTTGTCGACAGGCAGTTCGTGCCCGACCACGAGGAATTCCTTGTCACCACGCACGTGCCGCGCAAGTTCAATTCGGCCTATCACCACCATGCGTCGGTGGAGGTGAACTTCCTTAGGGGCTGCGAACTGGAGTATTCGTTTTCGGGCCACAGAGTCACGCTCGATCGACGCCGAGTGGCAGTGTTCTGGGGTTCGATTCCCCACAGCGTTGTCGCCGTGCACGGAAGCGGTTCGATAGTCAACATCTACGTGTCATTGGCGCAGTTTCTCAAGTGGGGACTTCCGGCCGAGTTCCGGGAGGCGATTCTCGGCGGCTCGGTGCTTGTTGCAAGGGATTGCGGCGAGTGGGAGGATGCGGCGTTTTCAAACTGGGCAGCTGACTTTGCCAACCCCGACCCGGCATGGCGACAGTTGCTGCTGGGCGAGATCCGGCATCGGATAACCCGCATGGCGCTGCAAGGCTATTCGGTCCTCCTGACGAGCCCCACCACGGTGGCGGTCAACGTGCAGGGCGCGGCCGCAATGCGTCACACGGACCGCATGCTTCGTTTCATTGCCGAGAACTACGAGCTTCAGGTCTCGGTTGACGATGTGGCGCGGCATGCCGGCCTGTCGTCAAGCTACGCCATGATGCTGTTCAAGCAGACGGTTGGCGTGCCCATCATGACGCACGTCAATCACGTCCGCTTGAGTCATGCGCAGATGCTGCTGGCCACGTCGGACGCAAAGATCCTTTCGATTGCGCTGGATTGCGGATTCAACTCGCTTTCCAGCTTCTATGCGGCATTCCGGAAGTTCACGAACATGACCCCCGCTGCATTTCGGCTCGAGGTTCGCTAGCGGCTCCTGTCACCGCGTAGTCCGGGACCTGGCGCACGGGAAGGGTGGACCGGCATATCAGCCGCGCCTTGGCCAGCCTGTGTATCCCGTCGAGTATCATGAGCTTGCCGCCGTTGCGAAACACCTCCAGGGGAAACGCAAGCGAGGCGGAGAGGATGCGGCGGTAATGGACCTCGTGCCGTTGCGGGTGCGACATTACCTGCCGCGGCGCAGCCGAGTACGGCTTCCCGTCCGAGTCGGTCCAGACTGGCACGTCCAGATGCCAGGCAAGCCGCTGGACTTCGACCTCGCGCACCGGCAGCTCCAACCGCCAGAGCGCGCCGACTTCCCAGTCTATCGAGTACCAGTAGCGTTCTATCACGGCAGGTCGTGAATTCATGGGCAGCTGTCCCCTGCAATTGAAATCCGCAATCGGCTGATAGGATTTAGGAAGAAGAATCCAAATTGCGGGATAAACGAAGCCGCGTGGGCACACACGCCGCGCCAAGAGTATTTTCAAGTGTCGCCAAGGCAAGGTTGAGAACATGCAGGGAGCTCCCAGAATTGCCTTTGTCGGCGCCGGTTCAACGGTGTTCATGAAGAACCTCATTGGCGACATCCTGCAAAGGGAAGCGCTTTCGAGGTCCCACATATCCTTGATGGACATTGACCCCGCCCGTCTCGAGGACGCGCGGATTGTTGCAACCAAGTTGGTGGCGACCATTGGCGCCGAGGCGACCGTTTCAGTTCATCTCGATCAGCGGGAGGCATTGCGGGATGCCGATTTCGTGATCGTCGCCTTTCAGATTGGGGGCTACGACCCGTGCACGATCAACGATTTCGAGATTCCGAAGCAGTTTGGACTGCGCCAGACCATTGCCGACACGCTGGGCATTGGCGGCATCATGCGCGGGTTGCGCACCGTTCCGCATCTCTGGAAGCTCTGCGCCGACATGCAGGACATCTGTCCCGACGCTCTTTTGCTTCAGTACGTCAATCCAATGGCGATCAACATGTCGGCCATCAGGGAAAGGTATCCGCAGGTCAGGGCGGTCGGGTTGTGCCACTCGGTCCAGGGCACGGCGATGCAGCTCGCCAATGACCTGGAGATCCCGATGGACCGCATTCGCTACCGATGCGCGGGCATAAACCACATGGCCTTCTACCTCGAGTTTGGCGAGGTGCAGCCCGGCGGCGAAGTCCGGGATCTGTACCCCGAATTGAAGCGTGGATACGCCGAGGGACGGATTCCCAAGCCTCCCAGGCGGAATGTGCGCTGCCCGAATCGGGTCAGGTACGAAGTGATGCGCAGACTCGGATATTTCGTGACCGAAAGTTCGGAGCACTTTGCCGAATATGTCCCGTGGTTCATCAAGCGAGGACGGGACGATCTGATTCGGCAGTTCGGCATTCCCCTGGACGAGTACAAGGCGCGATGCATCGAGCAGATCGCGAAATGGCAGGAACAGGCGCGCGTCTACCGGGAATCCGACCGAATCGAGATCGATTCGAGTGGCGAGTACGCCTCGGACATCATCAACTCGGCCGTAACCGGCACGCCATCGATCATATACGGAAACGTTGCCAACACCGGCCTGATAGCCACTCTTCCCAACAACGCCACGGTCGAGGTCGCCTGCCTCGTGGACGGAAACGGCATCCAGCCCACTCATGCCGGAGCCTTGCCCCCGCAGTTGACGGCGTTGATCCGGACAAACCTCAACGTGCAGGAGCTGACCGTGGCCGCGTTGACTGAGGAAAGCCGTGAGCACATCTACCACGCGGCGATGATGGACCCGCACACTGCCGCCGAACTGGATCTGGATCAAATCTGCTTGCTGGTGGACAAGCTGCTTGAGGCGCATGCCGACTGGTTGCCTCCCTGGACAGGTCGGGCGTAGATGTGCGTGACGGGGAGATGCACAAGTCGAACCCGAAGTTTTGACGCCGAAGGTCCGGCGCAGGCTATCCACGGAGATAAGGCGCCTTGTCCGAAAGCAAGCCGGTGAAGAATTTCGACATGAATGAGCGTCAGCCATTTCGACTGGCTGTTGTCGGCGGCGGGACAGCCGGATGGATCTGTGCCCTGATGATCAGGAAGTTCGCTGACGACCAAAAGCTTCCGGTCGAAGTGACTGTCGTCGAGTCGAGCAAGATTCCCACCATCGGCGTGGGCGAGGGAACGACCGCCGTTTTCGACACGCTGCTGGCGTTCCTCGGCATCGACAAGATCCGCTTCCTTCGAGAAACCGAGGCGACATGCAAGTTCGGCATTCGTCACGTCGACTGGTGCCGAAAGGGGCACTTCTACTATGACGGTCCAATCGACGACCCGCACCAGTTTGCGGTCCGCGGAAAGCGCATCCCGTCGCCGTGGCTGAACATTGCTTGCGTCGCCAGAAGACTGTCCGTCACGGAACCTCACCTCTTCACCTATCTCCTGGCCAAGTTCAAGGCGCCGTACAGGCTGCGTCCCGGCGAACCTCCGATGGCGCTTTCGAACTACCTGCATGCCTACCACTTTGACCAAGCGCTGGTCGGTCGGTTCCTGCGCAGCGTTGCCCGGAACGTCACGGTCGTGGACGCTCTGATCGCCTCCACCGAGCAAAACCCCTCAAGCGGCAACATCGAGCGGCTTCTGTTTGACGACGGCGAAGGGATGGATGTCGATTTCGTCGTTGACTGCACGGGTTTCAGGCGCCGGCTGATTGTCGGCGAAATGAAGGCGCGGTGGATCAAGGCACGAAAATACCTTCCCGTGAACCGAGCCATGCCTTTCTGGCTGGATCATCCCGAAGGACAAAGGATTCCGCCGTTCACGCTCGCACGCGCGCTTGGGTCCGGATGGATGTGGCAAATTCCAACCAGCACGCGAATGGGATGCGGCTACGTGTATTCGGACGACTTCCTCACTCCCGCGGAAGCCCGGCGGGAAGTGGAGGAGACCTTGGGCAGGACAATCGAGCCTCGCAACGACATTCCCATCAATTCAGGACGAGTGGACAGGGCATGGATAGGAAACTGCCTGGCGGCTGGCCTGAGCCAGAGCTTTTTCGAGCCGCTTGAAGCGACATCCATTCACGGAACCATCGTCCAGATGTTCATGTTCTGCAGCGCCTTCCTGGAGCGGGCGGTCCGGCGCGAAGCCTCGAACTCCACTGCCTACAACCAGCTGGTGGCGAGGCAGGTGGACGACTTTGCCAGGTTCATCAACATCCACTATGCCGGCGAGCGACAGGACACGCCCTTCTGGCGACATGTCGCCAGCGAATGCATCGATCCCATGAATCGCTCGCGACTTCGCCGCTGGCAGCGGCAAATGCCGACCGCCCAGGATTTCGCCACCGACCGCGAGAACATCGCGCCGGTTGACGAACACCTGTACTATCCGGTGCTCGACGGGCTGGAAAAGCTGCCGCAGGCAACCGCCAGGCGCCAACTGACGACCATGGGGCGGCTGCGACCATCCCTTGGGAAGCACGTCAACGAATTGAGCAGAAGATTTCGGCTCCTTTCAACGCGGGCGTCCGACCATCGTGAGTTCCTCGAATGGGTTGCCAACTCGTCGGAAGCATGACGAATGGATCGCGACCGGCAAGCCTAGTCTCAGCGAATCTTCACAGGGATCAACAGACATGCGGACGATCAGTTCCTTCAACCGGGATTGGATGTTTTTCGATCCCCACCTTGACGACAGAGACACCCGGACGATTGATGGCGTTCCGGTTTCGCTTCCCCACAACGCCGTCGACATTCCCCTGAACTACTTCGACGAAGGTGCATGGTGGCGAAAGTTCCGCTACGAGAAGGAACTCGCCTATCGGCCGGAATTCAACGGCAGGATTGTCTCGTTGCTGTTTGACGGCGTCATGGCCAATGCCCATGTCTATCTTAACGGCGCGCTCGTCGCTTCGCATTCCGACGGCTACACGCGATTCGAGGTGTCTCTGAACGGACATCTTCGCGAAGGCTCCAATCAGGTCAGCGTGGTGCTGGATGGCAGCGAGAATCCCGACATCCCTCCGTTTGGCGGCCGCATCGACTACCTGTGTTACGCCGGCATCTATCGTGACGTCTGGCTCAAGGTTGTCGACCAGGCAGCGATTGACCTGGTCAAGATCGAGCCCCTCGACATGCTTGGCAGCAGTCGAGCGGTGCGGGCAATCTGCCGGCTTCGGGGCAGTCCGGAGCGCTTGCAGGACGCACAGCTGAAAGTTCGCCTGCTGGATCCAGCCAACGACGAAGTTGCGGCCGGAACGGCGTCGGCGTCAACCGGAGAGGCAACCGTCGAGCTTGGCGACTTGCCGGGCATTGAACTCTGGGACCTTGATTCTCCGACCCTGTACAGCATCGAATGTGAATTGCTGCACCCCGACTTCCATGATCTGGTCGTCGAGAGGTTTGGGTTTCGCGAGATCGAGTTTTCGCCTGACGGGTTCTTGCTGAACGGACGCCGCATCAAGCTTCGCGGTCTGAACAGACATCAATCCTACCCGTATGTCGGATACGCCATGGGGAGGCGGGCACAGGAGAAGGATGCGGAGATTCTGAAGTTCGAGCTTGGCTGCAATTTGGTTCGCACGTCGCACTACCCGCAGTCGCCCTGGTTCCTGGACCACTGTGACCGAATTGGTCTCTTGGTGTTCGAGGAAATCCCGGGATGGCAGCATGTCGGGAACCTGGACTGGCAGAACCGGGCGCTCGAAAACGTGGCCTCCATGATTCGACGGGACTGGAATCACCCCTCAATCGTCATGTGGGGAGTGCGTATAAACGAGTCCGCCGACTGCAGCGAGTTCTACAGGCGAACAAACGCATTGGCGAGATCGCTTGATCCCACGCGCCCAACTGGCGGCGTGCGCAACATTGCAGACAGCGAATTCCTGGAAGACGTCTACACGATGAACGATTTCGTGCTCGGCAGCGAGGACCTCCCGGGCGCCAACCATCCACGCACGGCGTTGCGCACACGCGAGGAGGTCACGGGGCTGCCGCACCCAGTTCCCTACCTGATCACTGAATTCAACGGCCACATGTTTCCAACCAAGCGCATCGATTCGGAAGATCGGCAGATTGAGCATGTCAGGCGCTTTCTGGACGTCATGAACGCAGCGGCAGGACGCGACGATGTGGCCGGCAGCATTGGCTGGTGCATGTTTGACTACAATACGCACAAGGATTTTGGGTCCGGCGACCGCATTTGCCACCACGGCGTCCTTGACATGTACCGAGTTCCGAAGTTTGCCGCCCACGCCTACGCCAGCCAGATGCCGCCTTCAGCCGGACCGGTCATGGTTCCGGTAACGCATTGGACCCGCGGCGACCGCAGCATTGGAGGAGTGTTGCCGCTGTGGATTCTAACCAACTGCGACCGAGTGGAACTTCACTACGACGGCCGGCTCGCTGTCTCGGCCGAACCGAATCGCAGCATGTATCCATGGCTCGACCACCCACCGGTGATCATCGACAGGCGGATGTTGGAGGACCACGATCTTTCACAGTGGGGGCTGCCTTGGAAGAAGGCGCTGTTGATCGGATTTACGGGCGGCAAGGCCTGCATCGATCACATGATGGTTGCCGACCCGGTGCCAAGCAACTTGACGTTTGAGGCGGATCATCGCGTGATGCTCGCCGACGAGGCAGACCATGCAAGGATCGTGGTCAGGGTGACGGATCAAGTCGGGAACGACTTGCCATACTTCCATGACCCCCTGTCGGTAAGAGTTCGGGGAGCGGCAAGGTTGATCGGGCCCGACAAACTGACATTTCAAGGCGGCGTTGCAGCATTTTGGATCGCATCGATCGGCCATTCGGGAGGCATTCTGGTCACGGTGGAAACCAGTCGACTCGCACCGGTTGCCTACGCGCTGTCTGCGCTGGGAAAAGACGTGCCCCGGTTGCAGGAAGCCGTCGCAGATTTCGTGGAAGGGTATGGAGGACAGCATGAACAATGACAGCAAGCCCTGTTCCGACATGGAACTGTATCTCTTCGACCTCAACGGATTTGTGGTCCTCAGAGGCGCGCTTTCCGAAGCGGAGGTCCAGGCATGCAATCACGCAATCGACGGTCTGCAGAGCCTGAAGGACGGTGAATGGCACGGCCACGTTCATGGCCATGTCTTCACAGGCGCCCATGAAGGACTCAACCTACAGCAGGTCTACGAGGCCGGCGAAGCCTTTGAAGTCCTGATCGACCATCCTTCCTGGATAGACAAGGTCATACATTTCATTGGATCGGACACGGGAAACTTCGACAGCCATCATGGACCTTGCTTCATTGACGAGAACTTCGTGTCAATTCGCGGACCGGGAGAGGCGATAGGCCTGCATTCCGGGGGCCAGGATCGAGTCACGCGCTGCCAGTTCAGGTACCATGACGGCAAGTTTCATTGCGGCCAAATCAACATTCTTGTTGCCCTGACCGACATCGGGCCCGGTGACGGCGCCACAATGGTCATTCCAGGGAGCCACAAGTCGAACGTCATGCATCCTCAGTTTGACGCGGCGTCGATGGCCGCTGTCGCGACGTCAGTCGACGGCGTTGAGGGAGCCATCGAAGTGCACATGTGCGCCGGAGACGCACTCCTCTTTGTCGATGCCATTATGCACGGGTCGGCGAAACGCACGAATCCAGGTCAGCGAAGGATTTCGGTCTATCGATACGGTCCGTCATGGGGCTTTTTTCGGCACAACTACCGGCCAAGCAAAGCATTGCTGGAAAGATTGACGCCTCGGCAACGTCAAATCGTCATGCCGCACAAGCCGCCGCAGTCGCCAAGCTAGCGACCGGATTGCTTCAAGTTGACGGAGGGCATCCCCATCAGCGAACCTTCACGGTCAGAGGTCATGCAGCCATGTTGCGCATAGGCATGATCTCCCGTCGCGCCGGCACAAGGCGCCTCTGGTGCACGGCCGGGCTGATCCTTGCCGTCGATCAATTGTCGAAACTCGTTGTGCTGGCCGTGCTGGACCTTCCGGCCGTCTCCCGGATGGACGTGCTGCCGGGATTCGTTCATCTTCGCTTTGCGTGGAACACGGGCATCAACTTCGGCCTGCTGGAATCCAACCTCGATGTTGCACGCTTTGGACTTGCGGCCCTTGCCGTTGTTCTCTCGCTGCTGCTTGTCGTCTACGCCTTGGGTGAAAGGCGTGGGCTGTGGATTGAGATCGCGTTAGGGCTTGTCGTCGGTGGCGCGCTGGGAAATGCCTTGGATCGTTTGCTGCACGGTGCGGTTGTTGATTTCCTGAACGTGACTTGTTGCGGCATCTACAATCCGTACTCGTTCAACCTTGCAGATGTTGCGGTGTTTGCCGGCGCCTTGGGATACGTGCTGTTTACATGGTTGCACGTTGACGAGCGTGAGCGTCGTCTGATTGGCAATGACGGCACCTTGGGCAATGTGCTGTTTGCTTGGCTGCAAGAGCTGTTTGCTTGGGTGCGAGAGCTGTTTGCCTGGTTGCGAGAGCTGTCTGCATGGTTGCGAGAGCTGTCTGCATGGTTGCGCGTGCTGTTTGCATGGTTGCGCGTGCTGTTTGCTTGGTTGCGCGTGCTGTTTGCTTGGTTGCGAAAGGAAAGTCACGGCGGCCAAGGCGATTGACCGCGAGTGTCCAACAGGTCACGGCCTTCCAAGAACTCAATGCAGCGGTCGCACGACTGCGTGCAATGGACTCGTCCATCGGCCAAGCAGGTTCGAATGCCGCCCAGGCGCTGGCTGCCCCTTGCTTCGATGGCGGATCCGGAGACCGGTCAGCTGGGACGCATTGAAACGCCGTCGGCAAACAGATGCACTTTCTTGGGATCCGCGGTCAGCCGCACCTCCTTGCCTCGGATTCCTGCGAGAATGCCCGAGACCTTTGCGATCACCTTCTCGGGCTCGCCGGTACGCTGAGCGAAATAGAGCAATGTGACCTCTCCAAGCGCCTCCGAAAACTCGACAAGCGAACTGAACAATTCACCGCCTTCCGCAACGTCGAAGTCCTCCGGCCTTACGCCAATGCTGACTTTCCGTCCCATCTCTCGGCCACTTGTTGGAATCGCGGAAACGGCCTGGCCGCCTGCGTCAAGTTCGACTGTGGTCTGGTGTCCGGTTCCCGTGATTCTTCCAGGCAACATGTTCATTGCCGGCGAACCGATGAACTTCGCGACAAACTCGTTGGCCGGCCTCTCGTAGAGTTCAAGCGGCGGACCAACCTGCTCGATGCCGCCGCCATGCAGGACGACGATTCGCGAGGCAAGCGTCATGGCCTCGACCTGATCGTGCGTGACGTAGATCATCGTGGCCTCGGGCATGTCCTGCTTGAGCTGGGCAATCTCGATGCGCGTGGCGACCCGAAGTGCGGCGTCCAGATTGGAAAGCGGCTCGTCGAACAGGAACACCTTGGGGTTTCGGACGATGGCCCTGCCTATCGCAACTCGCTGGCGCTGACCGCCGGAAAGGGCCTTGGGCAGGCGATCCAGATATTCATCCAGCTGAAGTATGCGCGCGGCGTTTTCGACCGCCTCCACAATCTCGCTCTTCGACTTGCGGGCAATCTTTAGCGAAAAGGCCATGTTTTCGCGCACGGTCATGTGCGGGTACAGCGCATACGACTGAAACACCATTGCGATGCCCCGCTGGGCCGGTGGAACGTCGTTCATCGGCAGGCCCTCGATCGTGAGTTCGCCGCTGGAGATTTGCTCGAGGCCGGCAATCATGCGCAACAGCGTGGATTTGCCGCAACCGGATGGTCCCACAAACACCACGAGCTCGCCCTGCTCGATTTCGAGGTTGATGTTCCGCAAGACCTCTACTGTGCCGTATTTCTTGCCAATGTTCTCTAGACTGAGTTCAGCCATCTGTTCTTCCTAATTGCTGCGGGCAACAAGGGTGCCCCATTCCTCTAGTCTGCACGACCCTTGCAGGTGCCTTGCACCGTCATTTCCACCACTGCCTTCCACGCTCAGCCAATTGCCGCTCGGCATCGTGACAATGGTCGGCGTATCCTGAAGGTTGAAGGCGCAGTACAAGGCTGTGGACCCCGTTCTGCGCAAAAACGTCAGGGCGTTTTCCTCCGCCCTAACCCGTTCCAACGTTCCGCTGCGCAATTCCGTGAATCGCCGACGCATTCTTATTGCTCGACGGTATGCATGCAACAGCGATGACGCGTCGTGTTCGCTTTCCTTCACCGAGAGCGGCAGGTGTTCCGCTGGCACCGGCAGCCAGGGATCCGCGTTCGAAAAGCCGCCATGCCTTTCGTCGGCGCTCCACACCATCGGCGTGCGGCAACCGTCGCGCCCCGTGTACTCCGGCCAGAACTCCTTTCCGTAGGGATCTCGAATGGCATCGAAGTCCAGATTCGCCTGCGCCAATCCCAATTCCTCTCCCTGGAAGACGCAAACAGGTCCACGAAGGCAAACCAGCGCCATGATCAGCAGTTCCTGCTGCTTCCGGTCAAGCTGCCATCGCGTTGCATGCCTGACCACGTCGTGATTGGAAAACGCCCAGCAGGCCCAGCCATCGGGAGCAATTTCCTCGAAGCGGGAAATGACCTCGGCAAGGCGCCGGGCGGATATCGTGTCGCCCGAAAGCAGTTCGAACGAATAGCAGCTGTGAAGTCGAGACTCCCCCTTGGTGTATTCGGCGGAAATCGCCAGCCCTTTCTGGGCGTCTCCCACTTCACCGATCGAGGTTCGATTCTCGTAGCGATCCAGCAGTTGGCGAAACTCTTCGAGAAACTGCAAGTTCTCCGGCCGGTTCTTGGAATGAACATGGCTCTGCATGTTGTAGGGATTGACCGAAGGCGCGATCGAACTGTTCCGGTGTTCCTTCGAAACGACCGGATTGTCCCGCAGTTCGCTGTCGCAGAAATAGAAGTTCACCGTGTCCAGGCGAAACCCGTCCACGCCCAAGTCCAGCCAGAAGTCCGCGACGTCCAGCGCTTGCTTCCGGACTTCGGGAGAATGGAAGTTCAGATCCGGCTGCGAACGCAGAAAGTTGTGCAGGTAGTATTGTCCTCGCATGGAATCCCATGTCCATGCCGGCCCGCCGAACACCGACAGCCAGTTGTTCGGAGGCGTTCCGTCGGGTTTCGCATCGGCCCAGACATACCAGTCGGCGCGCCGATTGGTGCGTGAAGACCGGCTTTCGACAAACCATTCGTGCCGGTCGGACGTGTGGCTGATCACCAGATCGATCAAGACCCTGATGTCCATTTCATGACATGTGGCCAGCAGTTCCTTGAAGTCGTCCAGCGTGCCGAAGCGGGGATCGACATCAAGATAGTCGGCGACGTCATACCCGAAATCCTTCATTGGCGACCGGAAGAAGGGTGAGATCCAGACGGCATCCACGCCCAGGTCGGCGATGTACTGCAATCTGCTGCGGATGCCCTTTAGGTCTCCAATGCCGTCGTCGTTCGAATCCTGAAACGAGCGCGGGTACACTTGGTAGACAACCGCCCCGCGCCACCAATGGGATTCCGAGCCGTTGACGAATTTGCCGGTCCGGCGAGACCTGCCTTCGCTGTCCATTACCGGCTATCCACCCTTGACGGAACCCGACAGCAGGCCGCGCACAAGGAACCGTTGCAGGCCAAAGAACACCATCAATGGAACGGCAATTGAAACGAACGCCGACGCCGCAAGTATTTCCCAGTCGCCGCCGCGCGAGCCCAGCAGTTCCCGCAATCGGCCTGTCATCACGAGTTGCTGCTCGTTGTTGCCCAGAAACACCGTGGCAACGAGAAGATCGTTCCACACCCACAGGAACTGGAAAATGGCGAAGCTGGCCAGCGCCGGGAACGACAGGGGAAGCACGATTCTGCGGAAAATCTCGAAATCGGTTGCGCCGTCCACACGCGCGGATTCGATTATCTCACGCGGCAGTCCGGCAATGTAGTTCCTTAACAAATAGATCGCCAGCGGGAGCCCAAACCCGGTGTGCGCAAGCCAGATTCCCAGATAGTCCTTGCCAATGCCAAGGGCGTTGTGAAGCTTGAGCAGCGGTATGAACGCCAGCTGAAGCGGCACCACCAGCAGTCCGACGACGGCTGCAATGAGCAGCGCCCGTCCCGGGAACTCCATCCATGCCAGCGCGTAGGCAGCGAACGCGGCGACGAGAATTGGAATGACCGTCGCTGGAATGGTCACGGAGAACGTGTTCAGAAAGGACTGCCCAAGACGCTCCGCCAAAATCACGTTTTCGTAGTTTTCGAGAGTGAAGCGCGGCGCCTCCAACGTGCGAACAAAGATTCTTGCGCCGCGGCTGCCGCTGTGCGGCTCCGGGCTTTCGAGGCGGTAGTCGCCATTGGCCTCGACAACCAACGTCCGGCCCTTGGACATTTCGCCCAGATCGCCGGGGCTGTACGCTTCTGGGGCCCTGGAGGATGTTCCAAAGGCAATCACTTGGCCCGGTTCACTTCCGAACACGTTGCCGGACAGGACGTATACGCCGTCTTCCTCAACCTGCGCGTCCGGAGGGGCCGAACGCGCTATGACGTTCGCTTCGGAGGAAAACATAGATGTCCACCAGCCGCTGACGGTGATTTGGTCGCGATCGCGAAAGGAGGAAACAAGCAGGCCTGTCGTCGGGACTATCCACAGCAGAACAAGCAGGAACACCGCTATGTTCACGGTCCATACGAGTTTGGGCCGGGTTCCGGCAATGTTGTCCATGTGACTATCCGTTCCTATTGCATCTCGCGCTTGGCGTTGCGAATGTTCCAGATCATGATTGGCGTGACCAGCACCATGATCACGAGCGCCACGGTCGAAGCCCGGCCGCTGTCGGCGCCCCTGAACATCCAGTCAAACATGAGATTGGCGAGAACCTGTGTGCCCCACTGCCCGTTGGTCATGGCCAGCACGATGTCAAACACCTTGAGCACGAGAATCGTGATTGTGGTCCAGACAACGGCAATCGTTCCCCAGATCTGCGGCACCTTGATGCGAAAGAAGATTTGCAGCGGCGACGCGCCGTCGATCACCGCGGCCTCGACGGTCTCTTCGGGAATTCCTCGCAACGCAGCCGAAAGGATGACCATCGCGAACCCGGTCTGAATCCAGATCAGGACAACCATCAGCAGAAAACTGTTCAGGGGCTCGATGGTTATCCAGCCCTGCGCTACACCCGAGATGGCAACCACTATCGCGTTGAGCAGCCCGATCTCGGTCAATCCCTCGCCCCTGTAGTCGTAGATGAACTTCCAGATCACCGACGCGCCGACAAAGGAAATCGCCATCGGCATGAAGATCAGCGACTTGGCGAAGTTCCCCCATCGAATTCGATCGGTGAGCGCGGCGGCCAGGAGTCCGAAGCCCGTCGAGGCCGCCGGCACAACGACGAGCCACATCATGTTGTTGCGCATGGACTCCAGAAACTTCCGATCGCCAACAAGCCACACATAGTTGTCGAGACCGACGAAGTTGTCGCCTGTGGCGTCTCGCAGGGACAGCCATACCGAGTTGATCACCGGGTAAACGAGGTAGACTGAGAGAAGCACAATGGCTGGCCCCATGAAAAGCCACGGGCGAATGGCCGACGCACGATTGATGTTGCGGCCGGCATTCGGGCCTCGGCCCGGCAATGCCAAGTCAAGCAACAGATTGGTCAAATAGAAGTAGAGGACGCAGCCAAACACGCCTATTACGATCGTGGCCAATGCCCAGAACACCTGTTCCATCTGCGCCCTCCTTTCTTCCTATCTGGCTGTCAAGAAGCTGTGACTGCAGTCCAGCCCTACAGCGTGTCCCATGTGGCCTGAATTGCAGCGGCCACTTCGGACGCGTCAGTTCCTCCGGCGAAGTCGACCATTCCCGTCCAGAACACGCCGGCTCCGACGGCGCCCGGCATCAGGTCGGAACCGTCGAACCTGAATGTCGTCGCGCTCAGAAGGATCTCGCCCAGACGATGCAGGGTTGCATTGCCATAGAGGTCTGTGTTGACGTGCTTGTGCGGCGTCAGGAAGCCTTCCTGCGCCATCCACACTTCATGGGCAATTGGAGACTTCAGGAAATCCATGAAGGCACGCGCTGCCGGCGAATCCTGGGTGATTGCGAACAGGGTGCCGGCTCCAAGCACGGGCTTGCCCAAGTCAAGCGAATCATAGGAGGGGAAATAAAAGAAGTCGGCATCCAGACCAACCTCGACACCGTCGGGAAAGAAGGCCGGAATGAACGACGCTTGCCTGTGCAGGAAGCACTGGGGCGGAGAGGAGAAGAGGCCATGGGGCGAATCGCGGAAATCGGTCGACGCCACCGCCGCCGCTCCACCGGCGACATAGTCCTCGTTGCGTGCGAAGTCTCCGAACGCGTCAATGGCGGCGAGAATGCGCTCGTCCGTGAACTTGATTTCGTTGGACACCCATCCATCGTAGACTTCCGGTGGCTGCAGCCTGAGCAACAGGTCCTCGACCCAGTCGGTGGCCGGCCAACCGGTCGCGCCGCCGGAACCGAGTCCGATGCACCATGGCGTTCCGCCGTCGGCAACGATCTGGTCGCTGAGCGCAATCAGGTCCTCCATGGATTCCGGCACTTCATATCCGGCATCCTCAAAGTTTTCGGGCACGTACCAGACCAGAGACTTGACATCCACCTTGTAGAAAAAGCCGTAGAGATCGCTATCTCCATCTGGATTCTTGTAAGTTCCCAGGTCAACCCAGGACTGCCCTGCCGCATAATTCTCGCGCACCCAGTCGGCCATTTCCTGGCCAAGAGGCGACAGGTAGCCACGCTCCGCCATGTTGCTGGCCAGTCCGGGCTGCGGAAAGACGGCAATGTTCGGAGGTGAGCCAGCTTCGGCGTCAATCATTATCTGCGTTTCGAATGAATCTGAACCGGAATAGTCCACGACGGCGCCGGTCGCCGCTTCGAAATAGGCGAAAGTGTTTTCGACCAACTCCTTGTCGGCTTGCAGCCACGGTCCGAACACGGTTATGGTCTCACCCGACAGATCCATGCTCTTCAGCGCTTCGTAGCTTTCCCAGTTGAACCTTTCATCCTCTCCAGGCGGGAACAGCAGCTCCTCCTGGGCTTGGACGCCGCCCGCAACCGCCACGGTTGCCAAGGCTGCCGCCATCATGCGAATATTCATGTCGATTTCTCTCCAATTGTGCTATGTTTTTCATTCATGCTTGGTTCCATTATATTCAAAGCGCTTTGGATTGCAAATGCGGTTGTCTCTGCCATCGGT
>JAPOOS010000328.1 GCA_026713305.1 Paracoccaceae bacterium | reverse complement strand
TCGTCGGTGTTGCCGGGCGTTGTGCGCATGGCCATGAACTGTCCCTTGCTGTTGACCACCACATGCAGCTTGAGGCCGAAGAAGCGGCCCGTGGCGCTGTATCCGTAGCCGACCATGCGGATGGCGTTGCCATTGTTCGAAGAGGATGGCGAAGTCGTCGAGACAAACGAACAAAGCTATGATGGACACTTCATTCATGGGAGGGATCCTTGTTTTTGGTTTTCCCCATCGAATCATGTTCATTGGGGAGATTGAATTCCTCCCAACAAAAAAATTGCCCCTGCTTATTCAGAATCGGGGTAGGTGTAGCCTGGCCAAGAGAAGATTTGAGTGTTCTCTGCATCCGTGATTGAGTCTTCCAGCGCTCCGGCAAATTCACCGTCGTTTAGCCTGTCTCTACAAAGCTCTTGGAGCTCGTCGAGAGCCTCTTGGCAATCTTCCAGTTCCGAACCAGCCAGTTTGGGAAGCAGGCGCATGTTAATCTGGTCAATCATCGGAGGACGCCAGTCGTTGTCTTCATTGGGCAGCACATGGCGCTCAATGTAGGCCCGCATGCTTTGCGTCGTCCTGTAGGCAAACCCTCGTCCGGCACTCTTCATGAGTTTCGCAAGCTCCCTGATTGTGGCGTCAACCTCCCCAGCCTGTTGCAGTTCCCTAACACTGGACCACTCCAGCCACCGCTCATAGGGAAGAAACTCGAAGGCTGCCTCGATGTCTGTCTCCGGCGCTTGGGCGTGCTTGAGGAGCGTGTCCGGGTTGGGCGGCGCGAAGCGCAGCGTATTGGCGCGATCAATCACCTTGTCCGAAAGTGCCTGGGTAGTCTCATCTTCGTTCAGGGTTCCAATCCAAAGCACGTTGTGTGGCACGTAGAGATGCTTGGGCTCCTGGTCGTCCGAGTACGGGAGATCAATCGCAATTTGCGCTTCTTGCGGTCTCACAAATTCTTCAACCACAACATTGTCGGGGCGAGGCCCTCGCATTTCCAGACGCGACAGGAATTCCGAAAAGTAGTATTCCGTACGGGCCAGATTCATTTCATCCAACAGGATGATGAGCATCCTGTTGTTCCAGTCGCGGTCGTTCTCAATCCCGATTTCATGCGCGAACTTCCGGTCGAAATGGCCAAGCGCTCGCGCTCGATCAGTCGGTCGATAGCGCTCCGACACAAAGTCATAGTAGCCGAGAATGTCCTGCGGTGAATCCCAGCCTGGCTCCACAGGCACATGAAGAAAATGAATTCCGAAGAACCGGGCATATGCTCTGGGCAACTGGCTCTTTCCAGTGCCACTTAGTCCGCTCAGCACGGTCAACGGCGAAATGTCATTGACCTTCAACGCCGTATGAAATGCCCGAATGATCCGTGTCGGATAATGCAGTCCTGAATTCCTCAGGGCCACTTCGAAGTTATTGAGCAATTGCTGTTCGTCGCAATCCTCTCGTTGTTCTTCATACCCTCGCAGACATTCGGGCATGGTCTTGAAGGCGCTCAACTGCTCCTCAACCGACCTTCCGCCTGCAGTGTCTGGCATCTTCGTTACGGCCACTCTCAGTTCGTCGCTGGGAAACTGAATTGTGGCGTCTTTCGGTACATCCGGAGCGTCAGGCTTCGTCTTCCGCTCCTCGACTTTGCGATCAATGTTCCTCAAGCGCTCCTTTGCCTTCTCCATGTCGTCCAGCAATTCCTGATTTTCCGAAAGCAAGCGTTCAATGTCTGCCGGGCAAGGCACAGGCTTCGCCTCATGTTCGGCGACCCTGGCTGCTAAATCTTCCAGCCGACGTTCAAGCTCTTCAATGCGGTTCGATTTCTCACCACTCCGCTGCCTCACGCCGATCATGTGGCCAATCAGAACCAGCGCAATGGACACCACCAGCCCAGCAACAGCGAGAACGACCCAAAGGGCGGTCATGTCAAGGAGAAACCCGCCCCCTGTCATTGAAGCGTCTCCGCACTTGCGTTGATTCCTTCCGCATCAATCAGGTCGTCAATGAGGCCGCGTAGCTGCTGTCGGGCCTTGGCATCTTGGCCAAGCAACACTTGCAGGCGCGCGGAGGTTGTGTCGATCTGGGATCGCAATGCTTCCAACTCCGCTCTCGCTTGGCCGAGTTCGGCATTTGCGCTGCTCAAGTCGCTCTGCCTTGCCGCGTATGTGTCGCTTGCGGCGTTCAAGTCTATCTGGAGGTCGGCGAGCCGCTGTGCCTCTCGCTGATTGGCATTCGACAATGCGGCCCTTTCCTGCTTCTGGCTCTCGATTTGTTCGCGAAGCTGCTGCTCCTCCACAGCCAAACTTGCAACTTCCGTCCGAGATGTTTCGAGCAGCTGCCTGCTGGTTGCGTGATCGCTCTCCGCCTGGGCCAGACTCGCGCGTTCGGCAGCCACTGCATCCTTTGTGCTGGCCAAAGCCTGCCGTTCGCTTGCGAGCTGCTGTTGCAACTCCACCAATCGCTTCCGCTCTGCGTCGAAGCGAGTTGAGAGATCGCTGATTGCAGCATTGAGGTTGGCGTTGTCTGTCGTCAGTTCGGCGTTCTGCTGCTTCAGCAGTTCTGATTGGTCGCTGAGTTGCTGCTCCTCCACGGCCAGTCTTGCAACTTCCGTCCGCGAGGTTTCGAGCAGTATCCTGCTGCTTGCATGCTCGCTATCCAACTGAGCCAAACTTGCGCGTTCGGCAGCAACCGCATCCTTGGTGCTGGTCAAGGCCTGTCGTTTGCCTGCTAGCTCCTGTTGCACTTCATCCAATCGTGTACGCTCCGCGTCGAGGCGAGTGGTGAGATCGCTGACTTCGGCGGCGAGTTTGGGTTTCTGTTCTACAAGGGCGTTCAACGTGGCCCTTTCCTGATTCAAGCCTTTGACCTGATCGCCAAGCGCCTCCTGCTCGGCTGTCAGTCTCGCGACATCAGTCTGCAGCTGTTCCAGTTCCAGTCTCTTGCCTGCGATGTCGGAGTCAATGCCTCTCAACTCGGCGCGTCTGGCAGCGAGCGCATCATTTGTCTCCTTCAAATCCTGGCGCTGGGTCTCATGCAGAGTGGCGAGATCGTCGATGTTGCGATTGTAGCCATCGACTTGGCTTGAAAGTGAATCAGAGATTTCTCGCCTGGAAGCCAAGTCGGTTGTCAGGCTTGCGATCTCCCTTGCCAGGCGATCTCGCTCTCCGCGTGCTCTTTCTTCCTCCGCCTGAAGTCCAGGAAGGGAACTTGCAACGGATTGAGCCTCTTCAACCTGTGATGCAAGGCTTGTGACCTCCGCCTTCAGCTGGGCAATTTCCTTCACCAACATGTCACGGTCGGAGCGCAGCATTGGCAATCTGGCTTCGATGTCCGCGGCTTCTTGCCGCTTCTCGGGCAGCAAGATGACTTCTTGAGCAATTGTTGCGTAGGCTACAATGATCAGGACAGTCGCAAACAGAAGCAAGCTAATGGTGAATCCAAGTTTGAAGGCGTGTTTTGCTTGGACAGTCATTCTTTCCCCTTGCCTTGATTGGCGTCAGCGGTTTCTGTTGATGTTGTTGCCAAAGTTTGCCGACGGATTTCCTCGATGCATCCTGATTCGTCGCTCGGATCATGTCGAAACTGTTCCAAACCGGCGT
>JAPOOS010000327.1 GCA_026713305.1 Paracoccaceae bacterium | reverse complement strand
TTCAATCAACAGTCGCGCTTGGACAAGGCTTAGTTCGCAGTTGTAGCCGTACTCCGAAAAGCAGGTGATGGTCACGCTGTATCCATTGTATGCCGACACTTGGTAGAACGGCGGCAATTCTCCACCTCTGGCGCTTGATGCTGCGAGGCAGCTGGCGAACAGCACGAATGCGAGCTTCTTCATGAATCGTCCCTTCCACAATCAGTTTGCGAGTGGAGTACATTATACAAACCGGATTGGGCTCACGATTGTCGACGCCATTGACCGAACGGAAAGACATCAATGATGATTAAAGCGGATTGGCATTAGCTCTGGAAAGACTTCGTGGCGTTTCCCGCGACGGCTAGATTGTCGAGGCAAAGGACGCCAATGGCCTGCCAAACATTGGTCGCGCCTGGCAGAAGGGACATCAACGGAAATTCAAGAGTCTTGCCAGTCAGCGTTCGAAGGTGACCAATCAACTGTCTGGCTCGTCAAGGCATGTCGGACACCCACCTGCTCCAAGGCATTTGAAGATCACGTGGGGTGCCACCGATGGGAAGCCAAAGTGGAAGTTTTTGACACCTTGGTGAATGCAGACCGGTTCCGGGAACGATTGAACGAATTGGCGGGCAGCATCAACCTGAGTCGAGTTAACAGGGAAATGGGCAAGAGTTTTCCGGAATCATGGCAAGCCACGGATCGCGGCGCACCCAAGTGAATTCCAACGCCAATCAAGCACACTGAAACGTGCCCCGCACATCCCCCCCCCTGTTGGCGCGGATGGACTTGCCGCATTTCTCACGGAACTGACCATGTCGCCAGGTTGCGCTGTTCTGCCATGGCAAGTTTCGGAGTTTTCTTGGAATGTTGAGGACTGGCAACTGAGACCCTTGGTTGAAACTGCCAACGCACAACCAGCTACTTGTGCTTGAACGCGATTGCCAACAGACGGCGCCACTTCATGGTGATGTGTTGGAAGTTCCTGATGTCTGCAATCAGCATTTCGCTTTGCACCAACCTGGCTCGGTCTGGTTCGAAATTGCAGTCACGTTCCATGAATTTCCCACCTGTCAATTCAGCGAACAGCCGTTCCTGGCACGCAGCCCAATTCCTTTCGTTTTTGGAGTCCAAGAGTTTGCCCAACAACAACACGGAAGAGTTGATCAGCTCTTGATTCCCGACAATTCTAGCTTCAAGCGCTTGATAGTGCTTCGAATCAACCGAAAGCCAACAATTTACGCCTCTATCCGCGGTGCATCGTATGTCATCACAAGGGCGGTCGAACCGCCGATTTACATCCTGGATACGAATGGCGCCAACAAGCGCCAAACAGGAGATTGGAATGCCGCCCAATACAGCAATCAAGCTCAATAATTGCCTATGTCGGCATCTTGACCGGCACTCGATTCAATTGCGTTGGACGCGCGAGCTGGATTCCTTGATGTACCTCAAACAAAGAATCTTGTAGATTTCGTAGGCAGGACTCTCAGCCCTTATGTCCAAGTGCCGCACAACTGTTTTCTTCGGCCATCGACCTTCTCTGATCAATCCGCCAAAGGCCTCGTCTAGAAACGCGGCCGGATATCCGGCCGCGCCGTCAAGCACGACCACAAGTTCTGAACGGCTATTGATTGCCTCCGTTAATTTCGGAATCAGATGTCTCTTCCGAAACGCCTCGCCGCTATGGGGGCCGTGATTTTCTTCGGTTCGACCGGCCGGTATCCGTGAAAAGTCACTAGCTATGTTGATTGTTGTCATTGTTCGATGAAGTGTCTAACCAAAGATGCCAGTTAATCAGCGTGCCTCCGATATCCCCTGCCAAAGTTCCAGTTTGCACGCCCTTGTCCTTTGTATACATGTATCGGCCTCGCCGAGACAAGACGCGAAGGCGTCCGTGCGGGGCATGCTCGACCACCTCATTCATTTGTGGAATACCCAAGCCACGATGACTTTCCCCTGTGGAACCTCGTCGACTTTCGACCGCGGCACGGATCATCATCGCATCATCTTGCGCTAGGTTGGCGAAGAGACTCTTCAAGGGTTCCCAATGCGTGCTCTTCGAGAGACTCACGGGAATTGACATTCCTTGATCAAAAACACTACCTCCAATTCCGAACCGCAGTTGGAGCCGCTACCTGTCCTCCACCATTGGTCGTGCAGGTTGAGGGCACTCCAGCAGGTTGGAAAGTCTATACGCATGGTCCTTGGTGTTCGTCATGGCTTCGCACAGGCTGTCGTAAGCTGACATCGCCAGTACTGCTTCGCACGGAAAGAAAAATTGCTGATGCCGGAGCAAACAAGATCAGCTCGAGACCATTGCCGATAGGTACCGTCCATATGTCGTCTCGAGCACCTATTGGATACCTTGCGAGCGCAGAAGCGCCAACCGCTGTTAACCAAGGATTCATCGCCATGATTTGCCAGAAGCGGCTTCCAAACACATTTGTTGCTTTCTGGCGCCATGAAAGTCTTGACTACATGAATGATATCTCGGGGGAATGGACCTTCGCCGAAACTGGCAAGAGCGTCTTCCGATCCATTCGAGTTTTAGTCCCGTCGGAGCAAATCCTCGCTACCTACGGTAGGCTCATTCGGCCGCTTCACACCCGTATAGTCGCGCATGCCAAGGAAAACGAGACATTCGCCCAGTCCCGAGATCTTCTCCTACCAAAACTCATGCCCGGCGAATTCCCCATGTGTGATGCCTAGCCTGAATTCCCAACTGGAAAAGTTGGCATGACAGTTTGACCGGCATGGGCCGGGTTGCTGTTTGCTGGTCATCGAACCCGGGGGATCGCCCGTCGCCGTTCGGCGGGACCAGCGATCTCTGCGAGCACGACGTGGGC
>JAPOOS010000220.1 GCA_026713305.1 Paracoccaceae bacterium | reverse complement strand
GAATCATGAACCGAGACAAAGACTTTCACAGATTTGCCCTCTGTGTCGAGTATTGTGGGAGCGAGTTCAGCGGCTGGCAGAGGCAACGAAACGCTCCTTCCGTGCAACAGACATTGGAGATGGCGCTTTCAAAACTTGATCCCGGTCGCCCAACGGTGACCGGCGCCGGCCGTACCGACAGTGGAGTTCATGCTACCGGACAAGTCGCACATGTCGACCTGGAAAGAAGGTGGAATCCCTTTCGGCTTCGTGAGGCCGCAAATGCAAAGCTGCGACCAGCTTCCATTGCTGTGCTGAAGGTGTCGGAGGTCGATCGCCAGTTCAGCGCCAGAACTTCCGCGGTCATGAGGGAGTACAGATACAAGATCACCAACCGACGTGCTCCGCGGGCGGTCGGTTTCAAACTGGCATGGCATGTTCGCTCTCGCCTTGACTGTGGAGCAATGATGAATGGCGCAAGGCGATTGACCGGCAAACACGACTTTACCACATTCCGGGCGGCACAATGCCAGGCGCACAGCCCCGTCAAGACATTGGAAGGCATCGAAATTCACACAGTGGAACTGCCCTTCGGCAGCGAGATTGCGATTACGTTCAGGGCTCGCAGCTTTCTGCACCGTCAGGTCAGAAGCATCGTGGGAACCTTGGTGAAGGTGGGCGAGGGCGCCTGGCGGCCCGAGGAGGTAACGGTCGCGCTCAAGGCCAGAAGCAGGGATGCATGCGGCCCGGTGGCTCCGGCACATGGCCTGTATCTCTCAAACGTGAAATACCGTCCGGACCCGTTCGACAGAGACTTTCGGAACGGCTAGTACAACTTGTTTTGCATCTCTGCGTGACTGTGATGGCGCAAGTCGGCGGCAAGGTTCAGGACGATGAAAGCTGACGGAAACAATGTTGGAGAATGGGCATGACCGAGGCATTCGTTTACGAAGCGCATGTAAAGGAGGAGTGGGTAGACTACAATGGACACATGCGTGACGCCTACTACGCGCTGCTCTTCAGTCTTGCGGTTGACGGTGTCCAGGATGCGGTCGGACTTGACGCAGCCTACCGGCAAGGGACCCGATGCACGATGTATGTTGTTGAGATGCACAATTTCTACTTGCGTGAAGTCAAACTGCATGATCCGCTGCGCATCGAGTCTCGGGTGCTGGACTGCGACAGCAAGCGATATCATCTGCACCAAACCATGCTTCATGAAGGACGCCTGGCAGCGACATGCGAGAGCCTACAGCTGCATGTAAGTCAGGCGGGGACACCAAAGGCGGCAGTCTTTCCGGAAAGTATCCTGAGCAGACTGCGGACACGCCGACTCGGACGCGATGAGACCGACCGAATCAGGCATCGTTCTCGCCGCATCGGCATAGGGCGGGGGAACGCATAGTGCGCCCTGTCCGCACAATGGGCATCGTGGGCGCGGGAGTAATTGGCGCAGGGTGGGCCGCGAGGGCGGCGCATTGCGGACTCGACGTCATAGTTTCCGACGTCAATCCCGAAATGTGCGACTGGTTGTTTGGAACGGCCAGAGATGCCGGCGAAATGCTCGGCAAGTTGACTGAAGGCATTTCGATGCCCGAGCGTGGAAGGATCGACTTCACGACGGAATTGACGGACTTGGCAGAAGGGGCAGACTTCATTCAGGAGTGCGTGCCCGAAGTTCTGGAATTGAAGCATGCCGTACTTGGAGAGGTAGCGTCGCTCACTTCCGAAGACATTGTGATCGCATCCAGCACATCCGGCTTCATGCCTTCGGACTTGCAGGCCGGCCTAAACCATCCGGAAAGAATCCTGGTGGGCCATCCCTTCAATCCGGTCTATCTGTGTCCTCTTGTCGAAGTGGTTGGAGGAAAGGAAACTTCGAGCGGTGCAAGTGCCACCGCACGGCGGCTGTACGAATCTTTGGCAATGCACGTGCTCATCGTTCGCCGCGAGATACCCGGACACATCTCGGACCGGCTTCAGGAGGCAATGTGGCGGGAGATACTGCATTTGCTGGCAGATGACATTGCGACAACAGGCGAGCTGGACGAGAGCATTGTCTACGGCCCGGGACTGCGTTGGGCCGCAATGGGCATGAACCAGCTCTACATGATGGCTGGCGGGCAGGGCGGAGCCCGGCGCTTCATGGAACAGTTCGGCCCTGCATTGGAACTGCCTTGGTGCAACATGAAAGCGCCGCAACTGACCGAGTCTCTGATCGATCGTTTCGTTGAAGGAACCAGCGACCAATCGGCAGGCCGTTCAATTCGAGAGCTTGAGGCCATAAGGGACGAATGCCTGGTGGAAATACAGAAGGTGTTGGCTCGTCACGATGTCGGGGCAGGGCGCACCTTGAACGCGTTCGGTCGAAAGTTGCGGGCTGCCGACGACCAGTGAGCCTATGTCACAGAGGTTGGTTTGCCCGGCGGTTTTCGGAGCTGGCTTCCCGGAGCGCCTCCCGCTGCTGGTGTCAGTACGAGCGGGGCAGGCCGAGAACGTGTTCGGCAAGATAGCTCAAGACGAGATTCGTGGAGATTGGAGCCACCTGGTACAGGCGAGCTTCACGGAACTTGCGTTCGACATCAAACTCGGTTGCGAAGCCAAATCCTCCAAACGTCTGCATGCAGGTTTGGGCAGCTTCCCATTGGGCGTCGGCGGCCAGCAGTTTGGCCATGTTTGCCAGTTCGCCGGCATTCCTGCCGGCTTCGAAGCAGCGGACCGCCTCATGCACCACCAGTTCGGCGGCACGCATTCGGCTGTATGAGGCGGCGATTGGGAACTGCACTGCCTGGTTCTGGCCAATTGGTCTTCCGAATACTTTGCGCTCCTTTGCGTAGTCGGTTGCCCTTTCGATAAACCACTTGGCGTCGCCAATTGCCTCCGCGGCGATAAGAATTCGTTCGGCGTTCATGCTGGTCAGGATATGCCGAAATCCCTTTCCTTCCTCGCCAATGAGATTGGCTGCCGGAACCGGCATTTCGTCGAAGAACACTTCCGTGGTTGCATGATTGATCATTGTCGGAATTGGCTTGATTGTAAGCGACTTTCCAACGAACTTTCGCATGTCCACCAGAAACACTGACAGTCCATCGGTCTTGTTGGCAATCCTGTGCCTTGGCGTTGTGCGTGCCAGCAACAGCATGAGGTCGGAATGCTCGGCCCGGCTCGTCCAGATTTTCTGGCCGGTTACGAAGTAGGCATCGCCTTCGCGTCGCGCTCTGCAGCGCAGCGAAGTGGTGTCCGTTCCGCTCGAAGGTTCAGACACGCCAAATGCCTGCAATCGCAACTCGCCGCTTGCGATGCGGGGAAGATATCTCTTCTTCTGAGATTCGCTGCCGTGGTTGAGCAGCGTAGCCATGGTGTACATTTGGGCGTGGCACGCCGCAGCGTTGCATCCGGCCCTGTGAATTTCCTCGACGATGGCCACGCCCGCGGAAAGCGGAAGCGAGAGACCGCCATATTGCTCCGGGATCAATGCGGAAAGGTATCCAGCCTTTGTGAGTTCTTCCACGAATTCGGTGGGATACCGCTTGTCGCGATCGCATTCCTGCCAGTACTTGCCTGGATACCGGGCGCACAGGTTGGAAATTCCCTGACGGATGTCGGCGTGAATTGTCTCCCCTTTCTTCATGAACCGGGACCGTCCTTTGTGCAGGACATGCGCATTGGGTCATGCATCTGCATTTCTCGCCATGTCTTCAACATTGGTTTTGAGCAAGCTTGCACGGACAGTGATTGGTCCGGAGCAGGCAGGCAGGTTTTGTCACGAGGACTTGATCAGTGGCACGGCACACTGCGCAGGGACCTACAATTCAATGACCGGACGCCAGCTTGCGAGGGCTAAAGGGTATGGACTGTGACGTTTCTGCACACTCGCTGTGCAATGTCGCACAAATGCGCGTGGTGCGTCAGATACACAACCTGTCCGACTTCGGACATTTCCTCCAACACTTCGAAGGTTCGCGCGGCTCGGTCATCGTCGAACGACTCGAGTATGTCGTCGGCGACAAACGGCAGAGGTTCGAGCTGTTGCATGACTTCGTAGTAGCCGGCAATTCGCAAGGCCAGATAGAGCTGACAGCGAGTGCCGTCGGAGAGTTCATTCACGGACTTGGTGTTGCCTTCGGGAGACCTGATGTTGAGCTCCAGGTTGTTGCCACTGACAACCGTTCCCAGCGCGGTGTACGCGCCTCCGCTGATCGTCGAAAACACTTGCTGAGCCTTTGCCAGCATGCCGCTGCGGTGCTGGTCCCGGTAGAGTGCGATTGCCTGTTCCACCGCCAGTGCGCCAATGTATTGCCGCAAATGCTCGACCGCTTCCTCGCGCACTTCAAGCATTCGATTGGCATGTCTTTCCTTGAGAAGCGCGACTTGCCGGTTGCCGCCAATCAGCGCAATTTTGTCGTCAATGCTTTTCTTTTGACTGAGATGTGTCTCGACATCCTGACTTGCCTGCTTGGCTTCGCTGTTGAGTTCAATGAGATCAAGTTCCAGTTGGCTGATGTCCAGGGTGTGCAGGTCCTTCAATTCCCGCTCGCCAAGCTGACTTCCCAACGCGGAACGAATGCTTGCCAGTAAGGCTGATTCCCGTTTCCTGAGTTCGTTGGCCCTGTCCGCCGCCGTCAGCCTCTCGCGGATGACTTCGAGTTCGGTTTCACCGTATGGCTTGCCGAGTTCGGCGATTTCAGCCTCCAGCGCGATCAATTCATCGCCCAACTGGTCCACCTCGGCATTGCGCTGCCGATGTTCCCTGGTGATTTGCTCAAGCCGAGTCTTGTCGCTGACGGCCTGTTCCACTCTCGCAGTGATTTGGCGCCACTGCTCCTGCGGCTTCCCCTGTCCAAGTTCCAGCCGTCGAGCGAACTCCCGAACTGTTTGAAGAAACCTGTCCCGGTTGGCGGTCATCTTTTCAATGCGATCAATCAGGCTGCGATGCTCGTCACGCCGTCGGTCCAGCTTGTCCAGTGTATCCACGATGCCGCGCATGAAGGCAACAGTGGGCGTTCCATCCCTCGCAAACTTGGTCTGTGAACAAGCGTCGGCCCACCTTTCCTTCCAGGCGCTCAGTGCAGACTCGCTTTGGGCAAGCACGGACTTGGCTTGCTTCAGTTCGTTGACACGTTCACGATGCTGGTCTCGGATTTGTTCGGCCTCGCGGAACCGACTTACAAAATCTCTGGCAACGGCCAGCAACGCTTCAAGGGAATCAGCCTGACTTACGGTCTTGCCGCAGTTTTCAAGAGACTGCGCCAGGTTGGATCGCATCCTGTCCACTTCCTGCTCAGCCGCCCTGACGCGTGCTTCGCGAACTTCAACGTCGCGCCAGACCTGAATCGTGACTTCGCGACTGTTGAGCCATGCACTCAAATCGCCACAGTCAAGGTCGTCTCCTGCCGGTCCGAACAGCAGCCTGCCCAGTTCGGTCACCTTGCTCTGAACCTGGCCAACTTCGCGGTCGGCTTCGCCCCGAATCGATTGCTGCCTGCTGATCTGACTTTGAAGATCCGAAAGCGACCGGTTGAGTTCCTTGGCCTTCTCCTCCGTAAGGTATTCACGGATGCGGCGCTCTTCCAAGGCATCGTCCGTGCGCATCGCAGTTTCGAATGCCATTGCGCTTTCCACTGCCAAGTCCTCAAGGTGCTCGGCCCAGCGATGCTCACGGACTTGACGTATTTCGGCGATTTCAGCCAGCGACACTTGGGAGACTGTATCCAGTTCGGAGCGTTTGCGTTCAATGTCCAGCAATTGTTTGTGCAGGCTCTTGAGTTCCGAGTCGAACTGGTCACGCCGCTTTGCCAGCTGCTCCAGTTCCGCCTTCCAGGCTTCGACAACCGCCACACGCGGAACGTCGAGATCAATCAGTTTCAGGATGTCGCCTCTCCAAGGCTGCAATGCATCGAGACGCCGTTTGAAGTCGCCTCGAACATCCTCGAGATACTCTAGGGCCGTTTGCAGCCTTTGTCTCGGATTCGACCTGATCACACTCGTCACAAAGTTGTCGACCACGTGCACCTTTGAACTGTCGACCTTGATTTGGGCGGTCGGCGTGGACAGTCTGTTGAGCCGTTCGTCCGCCCGCTTTACCGACTCTACCTGCGTATCGTGGCGTGTCTTAACTTCCGCGTGCTTCTCTATCAGGCTGCGGATGTCGCTCAACACTCCCGCCGTCGGAAGATAGCTGTCCACATCGGTCGTTTGGATGCCAAGGCGATCTGCAAGTATGGCAATGTCGGTGTTGAGCATGTCGGCCTGATCGCGCCGGCGCGGCAAATCCTTGACTGCTTCGTCATATGCCGACTTTGTCGTGGCGGTGTCCTTGACGCTGCCAACAATGCCAAGCGCCACGGTGTCTTCCGTGATGACCTCCCTTTCGTGCTCGAGACGCTTGACCTCGCGCTGCGCCTGAGCGCTTCGTGCCTGGTTGCGGCTTGACCTTCTTGAGATGCTCTCAAGTTGATTCCGCCATCCGAATGGAGGCGACTTCAGCGCTGCAAGCGGTTCCAGTTCACGCCTGATGTCTTGCAGCCTTTGGGCATGCGGAACTTGGTCGATGATTCGCTGCTTGCGCGAAACCTCCAGCTGCCTTTGCGAATGAAGCTTTCGGCATTCCT
>JAPOOS010000314.1 GCA_026713305.1 Paracoccaceae bacterium | reverse complement strand
GGCGCCCTTGACCGGCATGAACAAGCATGCCCGTGAATTGTCGCCAACCGCATGCAGCGGCGCCTCTGCTCTGTGATGCTGACGGCGTTGCGGCGATGACCAACCTTCCGGGTGAACTTCCCGTCGGCAAGCCGATCGCGGGTTGGACTGCGCCACCCAGGCCAGGGGAATTGACGTTGCGCGGCAGACACTGCCGTCTTGAGCCCCTTGATCCCGATCTTCACGCAAGGCAACTGTACTTGGCGAACATCAAGGACCAAATTGATCGCAACTGGGTTTACCTCCCGTACGGCCCCTTTCACGACGAAGAGAGCTATCGTGAGTGGGTTCGTGCAGTGTCTGCAAAGGAAGATCCCTACTTTCTTGCCATCCACAGTCGCGAATGCCGCCAATTCTGCGGCGTCGCCTCCTGGCTGCGAATCCATCCCCAGCGAGGAAGCATCGAGGTTGGTCACATCAACTTTTCGCCGTTGCTCCAGCGAACCAGGGCGGCAACGGAAGCGATGTTTCTGATGATGCAATGGGCCTTCGACGCTGGCTACCGCCGGTACGAATGGAAGTGCGATGCGCTGAATGTCTCCTCCGTCAGGGCGGCTGAACGATTGGGCATGTCGTTTGAAGGGGTGTTCAGGCAGGCAACGATCTACAAGGGCCGCAACCGCGACACCGCCTGGTTTGCCACGATCGACAGCGAATGGCCGCGCTTGCGAGCGGCCTACATCGCATGGCTGAAGCCTGAAAACTTCGATTCCCAAGGCAGGCAGCGGATTTCGCTAAGGACCTTGACACGAGGTCTTCTGGTCAAGCGCTATGCCGACTAGCGGCCAACGGAAGGCGACTGTCAATCTCGGGACAATCACCGAAACGTCGTTAAGCATGTCCTGCCGCATGACAGTGGCGAGTCTTCAAACTGTCGTTTCAGCGTCGCCTCAACCTGAATGCCTGCACAGGCAGTTAAAGGGCAGGAGCATTTCAATCGTTCCATGTTCAACAGGTTGGCCCTTTCTCGATGTCGAGGAAACGAATTGGAAGACCATTCGATGCGCGTCGGTTTGGATTTGAAAGACCTGGTGCCAGCGCCTGCTTCACAGCGCTTGAGTGCGGCGCCCAAAGAGAAACTGCATGGCCATCCCATGTCCGCCCTTGCCATTGCTGTTAAGGTCTTGTCTTCATCCGACGGGAACTGCCTTGAAATGGGTGGAACTTGAAAGCTGGATGCCGCAGGCATTCCGAATTCGTGGGCGCTGCTTCCTGAAGACATTCTTGCCGAAACCTACATGACCGGCGTCTTGAGATTGTCCCCGACGAATTCCGACAGGAGACCTTTCGTGACAGCCTCGTCGGACAAAGGGGCAATTCAAGGAATGAAAGCAGGCGGTCGCATTCCACCGAATTGCTTTGGACGCCTTTTGGCCCACTCCCGCGCGCTTATCGGCAAGTACCTGAATGTTGAGGAATGAAACTGAGTGCGCGAATTGCTTGGAGAAGCGTTGGATTGGCAACCGCGATCCATTGTCCTGCACTGAGGAAAGTCTCGCTTCAAGCTCTGCGCAGCCATTGCAGTCTATGCACCCGTGCTCAAGAAAAACCGCCGGCAGCCCACACGGCCACAAGCGGCTTTCATTGCTTGCAGTAGTAGCGCTCCCTTAGCTCAAAGGGGTCGGAAACCACCCGAGGTGTCCTGCAAATGAACCCCTTGCCGGATTCATCGTCCTCTTGGACAGGTCAAATTGCAAGAGACAACTGCCCAATT
>JAPOOS010000298.1 GCA_026713305.1 Paracoccaceae bacterium | reverse complement strand
ACCTTGCGAAGTGGCGAACGGATATGGCAGAGTCCATGGCCAAGCTAATTGCAATGCAGGCTGAGCAAGGAGCCAAGCTGATTGCATGGCAGGCTGAGCAAGACGCCAAGCTGATTGCATGGCAGGCTGAGCAAGACGCCAAGCTGGAAAAGCGAGACAAGAGCAACTTCCAATGGCTTGTAGGCATGTGGATTGCCTTCGTCGTCGTCATCTGCATCATTGTGCGTTGGCCGGTCGGATGAGGGCAGCGTGGAACGCCATTCCCGGTAGCGGCATTGCCGCAAACTGACGAGTGAACAGGCGGGACAGCATCTGCTGAACCAGCCGAAACTCCGGTTTCGCTTGGTCGGACATTTCCAACACTGGGGACTGCTTCATTGCGAACCGCGTCGGCCATGAGCAAATTCTTCACCATTGATTTGGGACGCCAATGCACCCCTTCCAATGCCAAGTTTGCGCTGTCGGTTGATCCGCAAGAAATGCGCTTCCAGCCCGAGTCGAGGAAGTGAATGCGCGGCGCAACGCGGGTTTGCCGTCCGTGCCATCCGAGCTCTCAATGCGCTCCTCGGCATGTCGTCCGCTTCGAAATCAGAGGTTTTCGGAGAAATCAGAACACGCAAGAACGCTTTCTGACTCGCACTTTACGTTGGCGATTCACGCTATCATGTCAGTGGCAGCCCTACGATCTTCGCATTCGGCTTGTCCCTGCGTTGCAGGCGCCTTGGCGTAGTTGCGAACAGGCGATCCTGGCAGGTCCCGTTTCCCCGTGGGAGGCAATGCACGCGAATGGTCGCCTTCACCAATCTTGGCCACACCTTGTCGGACCTTGACCATCGAGCGCTCCGTTTGGTCGAAGTCCATCGGCATGTCCGCACCACCGGTTCGGCGTCCCTGCCTACTACCTCCTGCCCTCCTCCATGGACAATTTGCGTTGGGTTGGAGTGACACCATCCCTTGTGCACTTTCTTTGCTCGCATTCACGGGGCGCATTTGCGACGCAGACGACGGCGACTGAATTTGTTGCCGACTCCTGACAAATTGCGGGCTTGCCTGTCCCTTCGGCCGCCCGACGCAACGACCAATCTTGGCCGTGTTTTCAGATCTGCCGCCTCACGCTACCGGATCGCCGCTTGAATCGGTCATGGTCGCCAATCGACCATTACTCGAAGCGCCCTTCGAACAGTTGCCAATAGACGACCGAGCGTCGAAGCCGCGATGTCTCCGGAATCAAGTCGAAGGGAATCCTTTCACGATTGTCGAGCGCGTTCGCCTTGGCTCCGGATTCGAGGAGGAGCTCGGCGACACAGGGCGCGTTGCTTTTGGATGCAGCCCGGTGGAGAGGAGTCGAGCCTTCGCAGTCGCGTGCGTTCAAATCGGCTCCAGCATCCAACAGCGCCTGCACGACGGCAGGCGTTTCACTGTCGGACGCCGCACAATGCAGCGGTGTTTTTTTGTCGAAATCGCGCGCATCCACTTCAGCTCCGGCATCGAGCAGAACTTGCACGACAGCCGGCGTGACGCTCTTGGATGCCGCACGGTGCAAAGATGTCCAACCGTCGTCGGAGCGAGCATGCAGATCCGCTCCGGCCTCAATCAGCATTCGCACGATTTCTGGCGACTTGCTCCGTTCAGCTGCAGCTTGAAGTGGGGTGAAATCGCCTGCCGCGCACGCATTCACCTCCGCTCCGGCATCAAGCAGGGTGCACACTACGATCGGCTCTCTCCTGCAGCTTGCCGCACAATGCAGAGGGGTCATGCCGTATGCGTCGCGCGCATTCACCTCCGCTCCGGCATCCAATAGCATCCGCAATGCGGCTGGCGTCGCCCAACTTTCCGATGCATAGTGAAGTGGCGTCCGATCATCGATGTCCCCCGCGTCCAGAGCCGCGCCGGAGTCAATCAGGGCCTTTGCCACAGCAGACGTTTCGCTCAGCCTCACGGCAAAGTGCAGCGGGGTCTGATCGCTGTTGATACGCGCATTGACGTCTGCGCCGGAATCAGCGATTATTGGCACGACTTCCGCATTGCTGTTTCTTGCCGCCCGGTGAAGCAGCGTCCAATTGTACTTGCCGCGCTCCTTCACGGTGCACCAACGTCAATTCGCTGCCTGACCGTCTCCGACGACAAAGCATGGCGCATAGGAAATGAGCTCCCACGCTCGCAATTCGATGGGAACGCAACATACGCAAACGCGGTCTGCAATTCGAGATCCGCGTGAAAGGCAAGTTTCCGGTTCGGACCGGGACATGAGGTCATGGCATAAGGCTCCGTCAAAAGTTGAACACGTCGCACTGCCGAGTGACCCCGGCCCTCAACCTGCCACGCAACGCGGATGAAATTGGGTCGGAGCAGTGAGGGTCAATGCTGCAATACCTTTTCACACTGTCTTGCGAGAACACAACCCATCTCCGCAACTGTCGGAGCGATTCATTCGGCTTGTCACGCTTTCCGGTTTGGGACGCCGCATGGGCAAGGCACCGCTTCAGTCGCTGCTGCAACATGGCTGGTTGCACATCCCGACCCACGAAAAACCGACTGCGACCACAGGGGCCACCAACGGCCTTCGTTGCTTGCAGCCGTGGCGTTCCACTCGCTCTCGGAGGCGGAAACCACATGAACCGTTTTGCAGGTGAACCCCTTGCCGGCTTCATCGTCACCATGGACAGGTCCATTTGCCAAATGCCAAATGCAACTGCCAAACCGCTGCCAACGTCACGGTATTGCATTCGGTTGCCTTCACGAAGGTCCAACCGTCCTATTCCAATCTCTCAGCAAAGGTCATGCGAACAGATCCGGGCGGTACAGCGACGAAATTGTGGCTGGGTCGCCGTCTGACGGCAATTCCAGCCAAGAGTGATTTTGGGACTCCCAATGCCAATTTGCATAAGCCATCATTGATGGTTTGCCGTTGGTTCACTAACTCGGTGAGCACGCAGTGGCCCTCTCCCGTGTCATGATCGAAGCTATCCAGTCCGAGCCGTGGGCAAACTTCTGCCATGCCTCTTTCAGTACAATTCTGTTGACGGCAAAGATCCATCCAAGCCAATGACATTGTTGGACCTGAGTGTGGCGGTGAGCTTCATTTCTTGAAGGATTTGACAGGCCAGAATGGTGGCACGGAATGTTCGCGGTGTGGATTGGCCATTCGGCGTTTCTGGCAAATTGAAGGGCTGATCGCTTCGATAAACCTCGCACCCATTGCCCTTGGAGTCCATGACGCCGACAAAATGTTGTAGTAACCGACAACCGATATGGAAGACGCCATCCTTGTCACTGGCAGCGGACGCGACTTCGCTGATACGTCGATGGGCGAGTTGAGATGTGACCACCGAGGACTATTCTCAATCAAACGAAAGGATTGTGCTGAATGATGACACGAACTCAGGATGCCTGGAGTCCTTGATGAAACTGTTTCACATCGTGGCTCCCATTGGCCCTGTAGCTTCGGCCTTTCTGCTGAGCACGCAGTTGACAGTTTTGGCAGTGCAACCTAATTGGATTGCTCCCTGAAGGTCGGACTCTTGTCATTTGGCGTCTTGGGACATTGAAGTTCGTGGATAGTGCCGACGCTTGGTGCGACAGATAGACTGGAGGTGTGAGTTTTTTTTGTCGGGGAATGGTTCTCGAAGAAATCTTAAGCGAAGACGTCGTAATCACAGCGTTTCCATACAGCGAGACTCTAAACTTGTGGTCAACTGGCGGTCGTAGCTTTGCACGGTAGTTTGCCATGGAAATACTCATTTTTGCTATTCTTCTCGGCCTGATCCCGGCGGTAATCGCGCGGAACAAAGGGCGGAGTTTCGCGGGATTCTGGATTTATGGCGCACTCCTTTTTATCGTGGCACTACCTCATGCGATTCTGATGAAACCGGATGCCAAGGCTCTGGAGTCAAAGAAATTGAAGGATGGATCGCATCGCAAATGCCCGTATTGCGCGGAGTTGATAAAGCAGGAGGCGCTAATATGCCGATATTGTTCCCGGTAGATCGACATAGCCTAGATGTTTTCGACTCTATTTCTGCCAATGCATGACCATTGCGGCCAGCATGCATGCCGAAAGGCGCACTTCGGCACATCGATCGCACCGCGGCTCCAGTCCTGGAGACGGGAAAGGCTGTTTTTGATCCTGTGTCGCTGCCGATACAATCTCCTGTCACGGGGAATCTGCATTTTCGGATCTTTCGCGCGGGCATGCAGCTGTCAATTCTCCATGTTCGACTCTCGGCATCGTCAAGCGGTAGGAAATGACACGCAGTGCCTTGGTCCGAGAGCTTTGCGAGCGTGAGCGTTGGCAACCCCTTGGAAAGCGCTACCTCAGTTCGGCTCGTAATTGCCGCAGAGTGACATGCCCCTGCCACGGCCTGCGGGTTGACTCGCTGCCGCCAACTCGCCAGACCTACCCTCTCCAAACGACATCCGTTGCCAAACGCATTGACGATCGGACAAGGCTTGAAGCGCGACATGCAGGCAATCTCGAGGCGCAAGGCTGCCAACATTCTTGCAGGCGCATGGACTAAACGTTTGACTGTGTGACAGGCCGAACTCCGGCCCAGTCGGCAGCGGAATCAATCCTTCAACTTTCCGGCAACGCGTTGTCGACGCGCCATTGAAGAAAGAGGGCGGAAATGAATTGAGTCGAGGGCATGGTATTGATAGGCCTCAAACAAACGCTTTCATTTCGCAACTTTGGATCCTGTTCATGATCGAACTTCACACCTGGACCACCCCAAACGGCCGCAAAGCATCGATAATGCTGGAGGAACTGCAGGTCGAATACAGTGTTTTCGCCGTTGACATCATGAAGGGCCAGCAATTCGAGCCGGCCTTTCTGAGAATCGCCCCCAACAACCGCATCCCGGCGATTGTCGACAAGGAAAGCGGCGTGACGCTCATGGAGTCCGGCGCGATCCTTCTATACCTGGCGGACAAGCATGGTCGCTTCATTCCGGAAGGTCGCGAGCGCTGGCGCACCGTCGAATGGCTGATGTGGCAGATGGGCGGCCTTGGCCCAATGGCCGGACAAACCCATCACTTCGCCCAGTTCAATCCCGGCATTTCGGAGTATGCAGAAGAACGCTACCTGACCGAAACTTCGCGATTGTACGGCGTTCTCAACAACAGGCTTCGCAATCGGCGCTTCATCGCGGGGACAGGCCAGGGAGAATACACGATTGCAGACATCGCCTGTTGGCCGTGGGTTGCGCGCTTTGAGTGGCAACGCATCGACCTTGCAAATTTTCCATTCGTCCGAGACTGGTATCTGAGGATTGCCGATCGTCCCGCCGTCCGGAAAGGATACCAGGTGCCCCATCATGCCGGCGAAATCCCCCTGCCAACGTAGTCTTGCCTCTTGATCGCTGTTTCGGGCGAAGCGCTGATCGTGACATGTCGCGTCGCAATTGCGCAGGACAGGCCGTGCAACATTTGTGAGCAACTCTGCACCGCGGAGGCGCTTCGAAGCATGGCGCTTTCCCGTTGCAGGACCACATTCGGCGCCCGTGCAATGCGTTCACACCGGCCTGCAAGGGGCATTGGCGCAAGGTGAATTCATGCAGCCGCCTTGAATTCATCGCCAGCGCGATTGCATGTTGATGATTGGACGGTTTCCCCGTAGGCAGGTTTCATAGTGCAAGTGGAACGGAATATCATGAGACCATT
>JAPOOS010000324.1 GCA_026713305.1 Paracoccaceae bacterium | reverse complement strand
TTGCAAATCCTCGTGAGCGTTGGCGGCGGGCGCCAGCGCCATCGACCAGGCCATCACAACGGCGCTCAGCAGTCCTGTCGCCTTGACCAGCACAGCCGAACGGCTGCCAAGGTTCGTGCCATTCCGGAAGCGTGTCCACATAGCCCTTCCCTCTGTTTCACTTGCAGGTCGGCTTATGGTGCAAACTTGCAGCACAGTTCGGCAAATTGCGAACGAAGCTTTTGCCCATTGCAGCCCTGACTGCTTGCTCTCCAATTGTCATGTTCCGACGCGAGGTCAGAGCAACCGAAGGCGATCACCGCATCTGGGCGGCCAACCTTGGTGTGTGACTTGCCCGCAATTGCCCAAGCAAGAGGCATTCGGTTTTGCTCCTTCGCCTTTGCCGGGCACTGTGTAGAAGACCTGAAACATTCTGCCCATGGTCCGGCAGCAGCAGGTTACACGCTGGCCCACCAGGAAACCATGAATTCAGCCCGCAGTCCAAAGCTCGTCACATGCGTTCCGGAGATGCCTTGTCCAATTCGGTCGACATCCTTGTCACTGGCAGCGGGTTCATCAAGCGCCCATTGACGTTTCTGCGCGTCGCGATCACCGGCAAGCACATCATCCGCTGAATTTGAGCCAAAGCCATGTAGCGGCTTTCGGATTTCCAAGGGGCGGCATGACCCGGCTGATGAATGAACGGGACTGGAATGAATGACGCCCAATGAGGTTGTCACATGACACAATCCATCGTCCTCCTGTTGAGATTGGATGGGCGACAGCCCCTGTGACGGCATCCTTTGGATCCCTTGTGCCACGTTTTCTTCACAATGCCAATGCCACTTCGACATCCAGCCTTGGCGTCAACCAGGAGAGGAAGGCCTTTGCCGAGTCAAACTTCGACTATTCGCCAAGTCTCCCACAGCCATCGCCATCTTCCGAAGCTTCCGGAGTCTGGTTCAAGACCGCCAGGCCGCGCATCCATGCATTGCCTGCCAAGACACGCCGCTTGGCGGGGTTGCCGACAGCGAACCCTTCTTCAGCCTCGAACGAAATTCAGCCATGGGCCTTGTTGGCACAACCAAACGTTCCTGCCAACCGCCTGCGACCGACGCGAGGTTTCCTCGAAAATGGATGCCCCCAGCGGACTGCCGCTCCGACGGGCCGGTCGACACAGCCCTTTGCTGCCCGGTCGGCTCTTTGGGGTCTCGCGCTCCGACTGCCATTGGCCGGCCTCGCGCGAGGATCCCCTTTTTCAACTACGCCAGCACTGTTCTCGCCAGCCAGGCGAGGAACACGCCGAGCGTTACGCAAAGCAACCCCGCCGTCCGGCGTTCGTCGACCGATGCCCTGGACAGCCAGTTCAGTATCTGAAGAGCATGCCTCGGAACCAGAACGATCACCATTCCCTCGAATACAGCCGCCAAGCCAAGCGCCAACACAAAATCATCAATCACTTGGAACCGAGTTTTTGAAGAAGTCGAAGAACTCGCCGTCAGGCGTCACCACGATACTGGAGTTTTCACCCTTGAGGGCTTCGACATATGCGTTCAGGGTTCGGTAAAAGGCGAAGAAATCCTGATCCTGGCCATAGGCAGCGGCAAAGATGCTGTTGCGCTGGGCGTCCGCCTCACCGCGGATGATTTCCGCCTTCTTCTGAGCGTCCGAAACGATCTCCACCTGTGTCCTGTCTGCCTGGGCACGCACCTTTTGAGCGGCTTCCTCGCCTCGGGCGATTTCGTCCGCGGCTTCGCGTTCACGTTCGGCGCGCATTCTGGCAAAGGTCGCTTCCAGGTTCTGTGTAGGCAAGTCGGTTCGCTTCAATCGCACGTCGACAATTTCCACGCCCAGATTCTCGGCTTCCAACTTGGCCTGATCGCGAATTTGCTCCATCAGGGCCGCACGATCCGCCGACAGTATGTTGTTGGAGGCTACCGACCCCAGGACTTCACGCGTGGAGGCGTTGAGGATTCGCTCGAGCCGACTCTCGGCAGAGCGGACGCCACCGACACCCACCGCTTCGCGAAACTGGACGACGTCGTTGATTCGATACCGTGCAAAGGCGTCGACAACCAGGCGGCGATCGTCAAGAGGCGTAACCTCAAGCGACTGCGTTTCAAGAGACAGAATTCGGTCATCGTAACGCACGACATCCTGAATCAGTGGAATCTTGAACGCCAGACCGGGGTCTTCCTTCACTCCCCGAACCTGCCCAAACTGCAGGACAAGCGCCTTCTCGCGTTCGTCAACTATGAACATGGAGCTTAGCGCCCCGGCCACGACAACGGCGACCCCTATCAAAATGAGTGTCGATCTTTTCATCAGTTGCTACCTCCCCTGCGGAGTTCGTTGAGCGGCAGATAGGGCAGAACATCGGTTCCACCATCAAGAATGATCTTGTCCACCGATCCCAGGACGCTTCCCATGGTTTCCAGGTACAGCCGCTTGCGCGTCACCTCGGGCGCCTTGGTGTATTCGTTGAGAACGGCGAGAAAGCGGCTTGCTTCGCCTTCGGCCTGGTTGACAACCTGGGCACGGTATCCCTCGGCCTCCTGTTCCAGCTGCGCCGCTTCGCCGCGTGCCGACGCCAGTATGCGGTTGGCATATGCGTCAGCCTGCTTTTCCAGCCGGTCGCGTTCCTGCTCCGCCGCCTGCACCTCCCGGAAACTGTCGATCACCTCGCGCGGCGGGTCGGCCTTGTCAAAGTTGACACGCACCACGTTCATTCCCGAGTTGTAGTTGTCAAGATTGGTCTGGATAAGCGACTGGAGATTGGATGCCACAATGCCGCGGTCGCGGTTCAGGATCGGCGCCAATTCCGAACGCGCCATGATTTCGCGCATCGCCGACTCGGCAACGGCTCTTATCGTCAACTGCGGGTCCGCAAGGTTGAAGAGGAACTTGGCCGGATCGGAAATGTTCCACACCACCTGAAAGTCGACGTCAATTATGTTCTCGTCGCCGGTGAGCATCAACCCTTCGTCAATCCTCGAGCCCTGGCCGACGCCGATGTCCTCGGTCTGCTCCCTCGTCACCGCAAGAATTTCCTTGGTGAACAGTGGCCAAGGCGCGATGTTCAGGCCCGGCTGCCCGGTCGATGAGTACTCGCCGAGAAACAGCTCGACCGAGCGTTCCTCCGGCTTGACCGTGTAGAAGGAAAGCCACATCCAGCCGCCTATCGCGGCAAGAACGGCAATGATTATCAACCCTCTGGGCGACTGTCGCCGGCCGCCGCGCTCAGGTCGCTGCGAACGTCGGCTAGAACGTTGCTTGAACATGCTCTTGAGGCTGTCGCGGCCGCGATTGACAAAGTCATCCATGTCAGGGATGTTTGGGCCCTGCCCGCTGCCGCCGCCGCGACCACCGCCGCCGCCGCCGCTGCCACGGCCACCGCCGTTGCCGCGACCACCGCTGCTGCCTCCGCCGCCCCATGGGCCGCCTCTGTTATCGTCCGCCATTTCGATTCCCCGTTGCCAACTGCATTTAGCTTTCCCCTCTATGTCAAGATGTGGTTGACCTGAATTCAAATTTCAAGTTGAGCGCACCGGCTTGGTCATGGTCACCAGCTCCTCGGCCGCAACCGGGTGGACCGCCACGGTGCGATCAAAGTCCTCCTTGCGAGCGCCCATCTTCAGCGCCACGCCGGCCAATTGGATCATCTCGGCCGCGCTGTCTCCAACAATGTGAATGCCCAGCAGCCTTCCTGTATCACGATCCGCCACAAGCTTCATCAGGTATTGTTCCTGACGCCCGGCAAGTGCGTATGTGAGCGGCCTGAATCGTACCAGGTACACCGTGATCGGTCCGCGGCCGGCCGCCGCCTCCTCGGTCAGCCCAACGGTGCCGATTTCGGGGCGCGAGAACACCGCCGTCGGAATGTCGGAATGATCCATTCTTGTCGGACTGCCTTCAAAGACCGTGGCAACGAAGGCTGCTGCCTCGCGGATGGCCACCGGCGTGAGATTCAAGCGATCCGTGACGTCGCCAACGGCAAACACGGACGGAACGGACGACTGCGAGTATCCGTCGACGGGAACCGCTCCCGAAGGATCAAGCTTCATGCCCGTTGCGGGCTCAAGATTGAGTGTACGTGTGTTGGGGCGGCGGCCGGTTGCCATCAGAACCGCATCGCAGGCGGCGGAATCGCCGCTCTCCGTTGCAACCTCCAACTTGCCGTTTGCCCGGGAGATTGAGGCCAGATTGGTGTTCAGCCGCACATCCACTCCGCGAGCCTTCATGGCTTCGGAGACGTGATTGCGGATGTCTTCGTCGAATCCCCGCAGGATTTGCGGCCCTCGATAGAAGAGCGTCACTTCGCTGCCCATCCCGTTGAAGATGCCGGCGAATTCGCAGGCTATGTATCCTCCGCCGCAGACCACGAGCCTCTCGGGCAATTCCTGCATCTCGAACACGTCATTGGAAGTCAATGCCAGATGGGCGCCGGGAATGTCGGGCTTGAACGGTTCGCCTCCGGTGGCGACAAGCACATAACGCGCGGCAACTGTTCTGCCGTCGGCCAGGCCGATCGTGTGGGCGTCCTCCAACCGCGCGCTCTGGGCGAACAACTGCACTCCGGCGCGGTTCAGATTCCTGCGATAGATGCCCTCAAGCCTCTCTATCTCGGCATCCTTCCTCTGCTGGAATGCCTGCAGGTCAAAGGATCCGCCGCCAATGTTCCAGCCATACCCGCCGGCCGCCTCGAAACCGCTCGAGAAGTCGGCCGCAATCACCATCAGCTTCTTTGGCACGCAGCCACGGATCACACAGGTGCCCCCGAGTCGGTCCTGCTCCGCAAGTCCGACCTTGTATCCCAGCTCCGCGGTCAGGCGCGCGGCCCTGATGCCTCCGGACCCGCCGCCTATAACGAACAGGTCGAAGTCGAATGTCTCTTTTGCCACTCCGTCAAACTCCGGATGATTCATGGATTCGCATCAGCCATTCCCGCATGATGCTGCAAGCGTCGACACGGTGCCGTCTTCATGCCCCACAATCGCAGATTCGCAAACTCCGGCAAACAGACCTGTTTCAACCACGCCGGTCAGACATTTCAGGTCCCGATCGGTCTTGAAGGGATCGTTGATTCGACGCAGCTTCCAATCAACGATCAGATTGTTCTCGTCGCTGGCGAACGGTTTGCCATCCACCATTCTCAATTCGCCGCGAACGGCTCCAAAGCCGCTGTCCTCCAGGTACGAACCGATTCGCCGCACGGTCGTTTCAGCCCCGAACCGAACAATCTCGATTGGCAGGGGAAAGACTCCCAACCTTTCCACCAATTTCGAGCTGTCGGCGATTGCCACCATCCTGGCGGATGAGCGAGCCACAATTCGCTCGCGCAGAAGCGCTCCACCCCCGCCCTTGATGAGGTTCAGTTCAGCATCGATTTCATCCGCACCGTCGACGGTCAGGTCAAGACTGCCAACCCGGTCCAGTTCGGAAATTCCCAATCCACATTGCTCCGCAAGCACACGGGTTCGTTCGGAAGTTGCCACGGCGACGATTTGCAGGTTTCCGGATCGCACGCGCGCGGCCAATTGGCGCACAAATTCCTCGGAAGTCGTGCCTGTGCCCAGTCCCAGTTTCATGCCGTCCTCGACAAGGGCGAGGGCATGTTTGGCGGCAAAGAACTTTGCGTTTCCCATTGTTGATGGCCTCAAGCGAACTATATCCGTCGGTCGTTGCGAGTGTATGCTCCATTGCGGGACGAATTTGAACCTTGGAGTCGGGCGCACAACATACTATGCCCCACACCGCAGGAAATCAGATTGCGATGATCCACTCCCGGACAATTGCCGTTTGCGATTTGGGCACAGAATCGAGGTAGTCGCATGTTTGTCAGCGTTTTCGACATTTTCAAGATCGGCGTTGGTCCATCCAGCTCCCACACAATTGGACCCATGATTGCAGGGGGCCGCTTTCTCGACAGCCTTCGCGCAAGCGGACAGGCTGCCCATGCCGTCACGGCGTCGCTGCATGGTTCGCTTGCGTTCACGGGCAAGGGCCATGCCACCGATCGGGCTGTTGTTCTTGGTCTCGCCGGCGTGCACCCCGAGCGATATGACGCCGCGGAGGCGGAAAGACTGCTCACGTCAGTACGCAAGACCAGCGAAATCAAGGTTGCCGGTTTGGCGCCCTTCCACTTCGACCCCGATTCCAGCCTGGTGTTCAACTACGAGAATCGCCTGCCGGGCCACTCCAACGGCTTGCGAATACGGGCCACCGACGCCGAGGGAAAGACGACACTCCAGGAGACCTATTATTCAACAGGTGGCGGCACCGTCCTGACTGAGGACGAACTGGCAAGTCCCTCTACATTGGCATGGGCCGAGGTGCCACACGATTTCATCAGCGTCAGGCAACTGCTGGACATGGCAGCAAGCCAAGACTGCAGCATTGCCGACCTGATGCTTGCCAATGAGATGGCCCTGCGGCCACGCCATGAAATCGATGCAGGTCTCGACAGGATTTGGACTTGCATGGACGCATCAATCGGCCGGGGTGTGTCGACCGGCGGTATCCTGCCAGGCGGACTGAACGTGCGTCGCCGAGCCAGCGCCATCTTCACAAAGCTCAATGACGAAAAGCGTGCCAACTTCGTTTATCCGCATGCCTACAGCGACTGGCTGTCCGTGTATGCGATGGCCGTGAACGAGGAGAATGCCGTGGGCGGCCAGATCGTGACGGCTCCCACAAACGGCGCTGCGGGAGTCGTGCCGGCCACGCTCAAGTACTTTCTCGAGCACATTCTGGACGCCCGCAGGGACAAGATTCCCGAGTTTCTGCTGACGGCGGCGGCAATTGGCGGGTTGATAAAGTTGAATGCATCGATTTCGGGAGCCGAGTGCGGTTGCCAGGCCGAAGTTGGTTCAGCTTCGGCCATGGCTGCGGCCGGACTGTGCGCCGTGTTGGGCGGCACGCCGAAACAGGTTGAAAACGCCGCCGAGATTGCGCTTGAGCATCACCTCGGCATGACCTGCGATCCGGTGCGCGGACTGGTTCAGGTGCCATGCATTGAGCGCAACGGGCTGGGCGCCATCAAGGCGGTTGCGGCTGCATCGCTTGGCCTGCGCGGAGACGGCGATCACGTGATTTCGCTGGATGCCTGCATTGAAACGCTTTGGCAGACCGGGCTCGACATGAGCGACCACTACAAGGAAACGTCGCTCGGCGGGCTGGCGGTAAACGTGCCCAATTGTTGAGATGCCGCCTCATGTGGGCCACGAAACCGGACGCGTTTGGCTTCTACGCTTTGCTGATCTGAAGTTTCCGTGCCAGTTCACGGCGTTGGCCGAAACTCCAGGCCGACATTGCCTGCCGCATCCCCGTCCGGCGCCGCTATTGCGTCCAGCCTGACGCCTTCACGAGTCCGGCGACTGCCTGATGCAGAAATCGGTGCGACAGAATCAGCAGCGCCCCGGGCTGTGCGAACCGCAGCCGCACACGCTCGGCGGACACTCGATTGGAGGTGCCGACTCGGCCATGAGGTGAGAGCTCGACATCGTCGATTGGCCATTCCAGCCCCACCGAGCTGCCGCAAACGGGCGCAAGCGGGAACAGAGACAGCCTGCTGCCGACCGGAAGTTCGAGCCGAATGTCGGGAGGGCACAACAGGCAAACATCCGGAGCTTTCAACAGGACGATCTTTCGCCAGCGATACTTGAACAGAACGTTCAGCGCTGCCAGCCCATGATCGATTCCGGGGCTCAACACACCAACGCCAACGACAAGGCCGGCCTCGCAACTCCGAACGCATTTGTCGAAATCCGTTGTCTCCTGCTCTTCGATTTTCAGCAACTGACTTCGGGCCAGCGCCGAACGCGTCCTGTCGGGAATCGAGTCGAAATCGCCAATGGCCAGCGCGGGCGTAAGGCCCTCCTCGAGAATCCTTGCAGCGCCGCCGTCTGCGCCAATCATGGTCGGTGCGACTGCAGCCGCCTGCCGAATCTCTTCGCTGGTGCAGGCGCCTGCGCCAACAATCGTGATCCTGTTGAATTGCGCTTTCCGATCAACTGGCATGCCGAAAGCTCGGTTTGCACTCCATTGCGCCTTCACCGACCGCACTCCGGTTGATCGAGGCGAGCGCGGGCGACCGCCTCCCGACATGGGCATCGCATTCGCGACTTGGCATTGTCGGGCCCGCCAAAACAAACACTCGAGACTTCTGGATCCGCAAGATTGTCCGGAGAGCTCAGAACAGTCTTGAATAGTTGATGGCAGCGCGAACGAAATCCGCAAAGAGAGGGTGAGGGTCATAGGGTCGCGACTTCAGTTCGGGATGGAACTGAACGCCGATGAACCAAGGATGATCGACAATCTCAAGGATTTCCGGCAGCACGTCGTCAGGCGACATTCCGGAAAACACGACGCCATGCTGCGCAAGCCTGTCGCGGTACCTGACATCGATTTCGTACCTGTGGCGATGACGTTCCGAAATCGTCGTGCAGCAGTAGATCGACGCCACCTTGCTGCCCTCCTGCAGCGTTGCCGGATAAGCGCCAAGCCGCATTGTTGCGCCTTTGGCGCCGTCCTTGCAACGCACCTCCAGGCTGCCCTTCCTTATCCATTCCTCCAGGTAGAAGACTACCGGCTCGATCTGGTCAAGATGTTCCTCGCCTTTCGGAATGAACTCCTCCGACCCTGCGTTGGCAACGCCAAGGAGATTGCGGACCGCTTCAATGACAGCCATCTGCATGCCGAGACAAATCCCGAAGAACGGCACCTTTTCGGTGCGGGCGAATTCGGCGGCCCTTACCTTCCCTTCCGAGCCTCTTTCGCCAAAACCTCCCGGAATCAGGATTGCGTGACACCCTTCAAGGTGAATCCTGGGATCCTCGCTCTCAAAGTTCTCTGCCGGTATCCACCGAACTTCCACACTGACCCGATTCGCAAGTCCACCGTGCGTTAGGGCTTCGGCAATCGATTTGTAGGCGTCGTCGAGTCCTGTGTACTTGCCGACCACCGCCACCCTTATCCTGCCCTCGGGATTTGCGATCCGCTTGACCACCGTCCGCCATTTCGACAGTTCGGGCAACGGCAACGGATCGATGCCAAACGACTGCAGCACAGCCCGGTCAAGACCTCTCCGGTGGAGGGCAACCGGCGCCAAATAGATCGACTCCAGGTTTGGAGCGGAAATCACGCTGTCCTGATGAACGTTGCAGAACAGCGCAATCTTTTGCCGTTCCCTCTCAGGCAGCTCCAGGTTCGAGCGGCACACCAGCACGTCGGGCGCCAATCCGATGGACCGCAGCTCCTTGACCGAATGCTGCGTGGGCTTTGTCTTCAACTCGCGACAGGACTCGAGATACGGCACAAGCGTCACGTGCACGAGCGCGCACTGGCCCTGCGGACGTTCGAGAGTGAACTGCCGGATAGCCTCGTAGAATGGCAGTCCTTCAATGTCGCCGATCGTGCCGCCGATTTCGCAAAGCACGAAGTCGGCGCTTCCGTCCGCCTCGGCAAGGAAGTCCTTGATTTCATTGGTTACGTGCGGAATGACCTGGATGGTCTGCCCGAGATAGCGCCCTTCGCGTTCCTTCTCGAGCACGGCTGAATATATGCGTCCCGAAGACGTCGAATCGTTTCGCCTGGCGGAAACGCCGGTGAACCTTTCGTAGTGGCCGATGTCAAGGTCGGTTTCGGCTCCGTCCTCGGTAACAAACACCTCGCCGTGCTCGTAGGGGCTCATCGTGCCGGGATCGACGTTCAGATAGGGATCCAGCTTGCGAAGGCGGACGCTGTACCCGCAGGCCTGCAGCAGCGCCCCAAGCGCTGCGGCGGTCAGACCCTTTCCGAGCGATGAAACAACACCGCCGGTCACGAAGACGAAGCGCGTCACTTTTCGTCCCCGAACGTCAAGGAAAGCCAGCGCCACGAACGTGGAGGACTTGCCGAAGCCCGGCCTTCGCTCCGAGTGTGTGAGAAGAGCCGGAGACAGTCACGGGAGAAGTGGTCAGATTCCGAAATGGCGTCCTGACCGCCCAAGACTACTCAGCCTTGGGAGGCAATGCTGGTTCGTCCGTCGCCTGTGGCACCAGCAGGTCGGTGCCCAGACTCAGTGGTTCCTCGGGCACGCTTTCGGTGAGCGGTCCGCCAAGGCGTTCGAGCACACTGTCCGAAGAAAGGTTTCGGGCCGACAAAATGGTGAGCGTGATCGAAGTCGCCAGAAAGGCGATTGCGAACACCCAGGTCAGTTTGCCCAGCGCCGTTGCGGCTTGTCTGCCGGTCATCAGGTTGCCGCCGCCCCCTATGCCTAGCCCACCTCCTTCGGAGCGCTGAATCAGCACGATGCCGATCAGGACCAGAGCCAGTATCAAGTGCACAACAAGTGTGACGTTGCTCATCGGAAAGCTTACTCTGTCAATTCATCTAAGGAACCATTGGCTGCCCAAAGGTAGTTCAATCCTTCGGACATTTCAATGAACAATGTTCGTGGCGAAAGCGTGCAACGCAGTTTTGAACGCCTAACTCCCCCTGTAGGTCGAATAGCCATAGGGAGAAACCAGCAATGGCACATGGTAATGGGCGTTGTCGGCCATCTCGAAGCAAACCGGAACGACGTCAAGGAATCGCTTGCCCGGATGCAGTCCCGCGACGGCGGCAAAGTACTCGCCGACATGAAACCGCAATTCATAGGATCCGGTCTCGAACTCCCCTGCCGGCAGAATCGGTCTGTCGGTGCGGCCATCGCTGTTGGTTGTCGTTCTGGCAAGGCAGTCCATTCGATCGTCCTGCACTCGGTACAGTTCGATCGTCATGCCTGACGCCGGACAGCCTCTCGATGTGTCCAGCACATGTGTCGTAAGGAATCCGTCCACAGAACCCCCTTCGTGGAAAATCAACCAGCCCAAACCCTATCACCGTCACCGCCAACTTGGCAAATGCGCCGGCACAATGTCTCAGTCAAGCATGGTTCGGGCGTGACCTCAAGGAACCGGAGAACGCAATGCACCACCGCTGTCCTCAGCATGAGCGGTTCCATGAAAAGGTCCTGGCAGCGACAGAAGCCGGGTTCGATCTGTAGTTCGCAGGATTGACCAACCTGGATGACACTCGCAATTGCTTGCCGGCCTTGCGGCGCGTTCCAGGAATGCCGCTCGAGACAATGGGGAATGATTGCACTAAGTCGGCATGGACGCGGCCCGGCCTCCGCTTCACCTTGCGGCCACCGCCATCACAATTGCAGCGCATGTCCAATCAGACTTGTTCAAGGGCAATGCAGGCCGTATTGAGCCGTTGCCAACAGGCGCCATCAAGGATCCGCTCTCGTCGGGAGAATTCGTTTGTGACCAACAGAATAGTCATCGGGTTGCAGTGGGGCGATGAAGGCAAGGGCAAGATTGTCGATTGGCTGGCCGCAAACGCAGACATCATCGTCAGGTTTCAGGGCGGCCAGAATGCCGGGCACACGATCGTTTCCGAAGGCGAGACCTACAAGCTCTCGCTTCTGCCATCCGGAATTCTTCACGCGGGGAAGGTCGCCGTTCTTGGAAGCGGAACGGTCGTCGACCCGAAGGGCCTGTTGGGGGAAATAGCCAATGTCCGCAATCGAGGCATTCGCGTGGACTCCTCCAACTTGATGGTGGCCGAAAACGCTTCGCTGGTGCTGCCTCTGCACAAACAGCTCGATGTCTTGCGGGAGGAAAGGTCCGGCGGCGGGAGCATTGGAACGACGGGCAAGGGAATCGGCCCCGCCTATGAGGACAAGATCGGCAGAAGAGCTGTAAGGGCAGGCGACTTGGTCGACCCGCAGGGATTGCGGCCTGCAGTCGATCGATTGGTCGATCATCACAACATTCTGCGGCGTGGCATGGGAGTCGAGAAGCTGAACGCAGAGGATGTGGTTTCCGAACTGGAGATGTTGACCGGAGAACTGCAGCCGTTCGTGGGACAGGTGTGGAAGTTTCTGAGACAAGCCATTCACGAAGGCAAGTCCATTCTGTTTGAAGGCGCCCAGGGTACGTTTCTGGACATTGAACACGGCACATATCCCTACGTCACCTCTTCGGCGACGATCGCTGGAGGCGCTGTCTGCGGTTCCGGGGTTGGGCCGCTGGACATCGGATCTGTCCTTGGCGTCTGCAAGGCCTATCAGACACGCGTCGGAAATGGTCCGTTTCCGACGGAGCAGTGCAACGCGATTGGCGAAAGGCTGGCCAGAAAGGGCCGGGAATTCGGCACTGTAACCGGACGATTGCGCCGGTGCGGCTGGTTTGACGCCGTAATGGTCCGCCATGCCTGTGCACTCTCAAGTGTCGATTGCGTTGCAGTCACCAAGCTGGATGTTCTGGACGGCTTTGACGAACTCAAGATTTGCACGCACTACACACTTGGCAACCGGCGTCTGGATTATCTTCCGGCCCAGTCACGTCTTCAGTCCATTGTCGAGCCACAGTACTTGACCCTGCCCGGCTGGAAGCGCCCGACTGCAGGAATTCGAAGGAAGGCGGACCTGCCCAGGGAAGCGCGGACCTATGTCGACTCCATCGAAAGACTGATCGAGACTCCAGTTGCAGCGCTGTCCACTTCACCCGAAAGAAACGACACGCTAAGCTATGCGGACGGACCGCTGTGATGCGTCTGTCCTATCGGCAACGCAGGACAATGGCGATACTCGTGCTGCTTGTGGCGCTGCCGGTGTACATTGTCGTTGTCGTCAATGTCATAGGCAGATTTGACAGACTGCCTGTAATTCTGGAATTGCTGGCCTATCTTGTTGCCGGAGTCGCTTGGGCGCCGCCGCTCAGGTTTGTCTTTCTGGGAATTGGCAAGCCCAACCCAGGCAGGTCGACGAATGCCGACGACACTGCCAGTCGCCGATGAATGCAGACGGTGGAGAATACAGCAAGCGCTGCGTCGGCATGAGCAAGGCAGCACAGGCTTGCAGGCCAGGCCGGAGGGGAAATGCATGAATCGTGACTGCTCTCAAACGTCCAGGGATGCAGTTGCCGTCACAACCATCTCCAAGCCGAGAGGGAGCGATTGCGCATGTCTCTTTTGAGAATTCTAAGGAAGGGAATGGCGCCGAAGCGTCGCGAAGCGCTTCCGGAGCTGGACGCCAAGCTTGCCCTGACAGCCTTGTTGATTCGCGTTGCCAGGTCGGACAACAATTTCTGCCTTGGGGAGAAGCGCCAGATCGAGAGAGTGCTTTGCGAGAACTACGGACTGTCCGAGGACGAGGCTCGGTCCCTTCGCAAGGAGGCGGAGGAAATTGAATCCGAAGCGACCGACACAGTGCGGTTTACGCGTGTCCTGAAGGAAGCCGTGTCGGTGGAGGATCGAAGTCATTTGCTGGAGACTTTGTGGAGCCTTGCACTCGCCGATGGCGAGCGTGACTACCGTGAGGATTCTCACATTCGATTGATTTCGGAACTGCTCTACGTGACCGGAAAGGAAAGCGCTTTCGCACGGCAAAGGGCGATCGAGCGCATTGAGGCGGAACGTTGAATTGCGCACCGGGTTTCAATGATGGGCCGGGCGGAGAGTTTGCCTTTGAATGCCGGTGAATTGTCAGGTGCGCTGTAGGTGTGGCCAGAATCTTCGTTGCGAGTTTTTGGCCCCTCCATGGAATGTTGCTGTTTGTGTCTTCACTACCCAATTGAAACTCGGACTGACCCTGTTCGGCTTGTGCGACCGACAGACATTCTTGCAGCATCTTCAGGTTGCCCGCTTTGACAGCGAACAGATTGTCGGGGCCAAGTGAACGGGCTTGCGGCGATTGAGTTGCTTCGCAAGGACCGCGTTTTCGAGACCTCCCGGTCTCGGACCTGCAGGATGAAGGATTGCGCCATCAGGACTGCGAAAGGCGACCTTGAGCTCTATGTCCTGTTCGGCGCTGCCGACCTAGGCGCTTGCGAACTCGACTGGCAATGACAACTCGGCGGCACGTCCAGAGCAGCACAATGGTGGCCGGCGCCAAAGCAATCGACTCCACATAAGGCGTCGAGGGTGCGGCTGCACTGCGCCACTTGCCGCTACAACTGTTCCAGGATTCTCTCAACTCTGTCGAGTCTCGGACAATTCTCAAGATACTCGGCGTAGGCATTGTGTGCGCTTTGAATCAGTGCATCATAATGGACGATTCGACTGCCTGGTGAAATCGCGGTCATGCTCGCCTTCAACCGACTGGGATTGCTCTTCTCTTCGTCCACGGGCTTGCCAAGAACGAACACGACCTCTATGTCGGGTGAAGCTTGATTTTGGCTGCGAAGTATCTTCTTCAGCTTGTCGACATACTCAAAGCCCTGTTCAACCAACTCCATAAGTTTCATCTTTCTTTCCGCGTGCTTCAGCTCGACGATTATGTGCTTTCCGGCATGCGTCGTGTACTTGATGCCGACGCGGCCAAGCCGTTCCTTCTCCGAAAGATCGTCTGTTATGACTCCTTCATCCAATAGGCGAGATTCCGTTAACTCGCTGCCAGTCGCACGTTCCCATGCAGGGTCTAGCAGCCATAGGTGATCAAACAGGAATGTATGCAGCTCCCTTTCAGGCTTGATTTTGTCAACAATTCTTTGGAAGTTCTTAATGGCCTCCAAGCGAGAACTGATGATTTCGTGGTAGAATTGTGCTTCCAAGGCGTCCGAGTCGGCAAGCAACTTGAACAATGTGCTTGGATCTTGCACGCCTTTGGCAATTTCCGTTGTCAATCCTCGAAACTGCATTCGTTCGATTGCCAACAATCCGTGCCTGCAAAGAATTTTCCGGTCGGATTCCTTGTCCATGGGCAGAGAACTGAGACTCGCAATTTGCTCATCTGCACTTTTCCTTGGTCCAGAAAGGAGGCTCTCGAACCATTGACTAGAACCGAGAGACTGTTCCTTGGCCCTTTTGACCTGATGCTCGCCTCGCCATTTTGTCCAATGCTGTTCCACGATTCCCAATCGCGACTTCAGGAAGGACAGCAATTTGACATATCGGTCGTCGTCCTCCTGCAAGCCCTGCCGATCGCTCGTTGCGATATCCGGTTCGTTGTCTTGATCAAGGAAGTTGGCTTCGATTTGACCGGTAAGGTACTTTGTGTACAGGCGACCGTCGTTGAACTTGTCGAGTATGTTCTCGTGGATCAAGCGGCCGCGCGCGACCACGACGATGCCGTTCAAATTGCCCATGTCCCCACTGTCCAGTTCCTTGGGTGAGGTGGCTGTGCCAATCCATCCCCCTACTTTCCAGTGCTTGGGCCAATCGTCGTCACGGCTCGAAATGACCTGTTGTTTCCTCAATTTGGGGGTTGACGAAGGGTCTGGCTTGAAGTCGCCGAAGGTCCAAAGCAATTGTGCGGC
>JAPOOS010000322.1 GCA_026713305.1 Paracoccaceae bacterium | reverse complement strand
GGCCTCTGCCTGCCGTCGCTGGGCCTTTGGGGCAGGGACTCCTGAGCAACAAGCTCCTTGGCGATTTGCTGGGCGATGGGCCTTGCCTGGCGAATGGACATGCCGGCCGTCAGGCGTGGATCATACAGGATCTTCAGCAACAGTTCGTCATGCGGCGTCAACAGCGCAAACTCTTCGTCGTCATTGAAGATGGATGGCCGAGCATCCTTGCTGTCGTTGACGAGTCCCATGGCCTGAGCCATTTCCTCGTGAATGCATGACAGGCGGGAAATGCCCGCATGCTCGGCCTTGATGAGCACGATGACATTCTCGTACGTGAAATCCGATCTGTTGTAGGAGGTGTAGGCAGCGCACAGAATGTGTTTCGGGCTATGGGTGATTGCCCTTTCGATGGAACTGTCCACCATAGGGGAAATCTCATTGACCAAGGGCCCAATGTTCTTTCGGTCGTCGGCATTCATGACGAGAATGTGAAAGTTGCCGTTGCTCCGTGTCCAGGTGATTGGATGACCCGTGATGTCCTGCAGGCGGGCTGCAAACTCCGAAACGGCCTTCCGGTCCGCCACTCTTTGCTGTTCGGGCACGTTGGGCCCGAAATGAAGCTGCATCTCTATCGGCATGTCCCAGCGGCGCATCCTCGCCGGCACCTTCTTTTGCACGAACTCCCCGTCCACGGCCACATACTCGTCGTGCAACGCAATCTGCTCGAAGTTCATGGCAAGGGCCTCAGCGGTGAACGGCACTTCCCGTGCCGACTTTTCGCTCTTGAGATATCCTCGCTCAAGCAGTTCCGAAGCCAGGTCCGAGTAGTAGGCATCCAGCTCTTCGCTGGACATCTGCTCCTCCGGCTCGGGTTGCACGGCACAGCCCAACTGGAACAACAACACGGCGGCAGACAGCACCGCCACAATCAGTTTGTTGCGCACCCTGTTCTCGGATTCCCGAGAGCGATTCTCAAGCATGAAAGGCAGCGCCCATTCGGTCACAGACTTGGAGGGGACATTCGCAGATGCGAAAACCGAGAATGTCTTGTGCACCGCGGTTATTTGGAGTGGTCCAATGTGTCAACCTGTGTTCGCGCTCCCTTGTCGCTGAATTCGGGGAGGAGCCGGTCCGGCGCCGCTTGTTTCAGCCTGCCTGCCACAAACCAAGTCTCCTTCGGAAAGGCGCCTGGGCGCGTTGCGAGCGCAAGGCCCAACTGCGGCAAGGCCTCGAGTCCGAGTTCCCGCTCCTGAACCTCGCAGCATGCACAGCCTAGTTCGGACCCGCGTTGCTCCGAATGCCGGCAACTCAGTCCAGGGTCGACACATCGCATTGGACCAACTGGCGGCAACGCCCAGATGCAGGTTTGTCACAAACTGGACAGAGCTTCGACGTCGAAGGCAGTTGAAAGCGGCACCCGGTCCCTCTTTCGGTGCATTTCATACAGCCCCATCCTTGTCCAGCCCAGAAGCGTGGTTGGGACCGGATCCGCAGAGAACGCCGACTTGAGTTCGTGCTCAACGGCATGCTTCGCGCCGCGGCGCAAGGATGGAAAATCCACCACAATCTGACCTCCGATGCCTCGGATTCGAAGAAGTCGCGGCAGAATTCTGGCAGCTTGGCTCGCCGCATTGGCAGCTGCGTTTCCACCTGACTGACGGCCCGTGTTGACGTCTATCGCCGTCACTGCGCGCGTTTCATCGACATAGAGATTGCCGCCGCACGGCAAGGCGAACCGGCGCTCCAATGCCTCCTCAATCCTGTCGTCCAAGTGGTTGTCCCTTGCCGCACCTGGATAGTCGTCCACTTGACAGCCATCCTTGGCTATCCACTCGCTGTAGGCCAGTTGCCTGGGGGTTGGCGCGGGTATCGCGATCCTGGGGGTTGTCCATTCCGACGCCTCCTCGACCTTCCTGCCAAGAGTTGCCAGCCCAGCGACATCGTCACGAAGCAGCTTGTCCTGACTTCGTGATGCAGTGCGAAGGATGAGACCCCAGGAGGCGTCCATCCCTTCCAGCATGGGCGATGCAATTCCCCTTAGCCGACATCTCTCGCTCTCGGAGGAAATCTTGCGCGAGACCGAGATTCCCGGTTTGCCCGCCGTCAGGATGGCGTAGGGGCCACGCAACCGGATGTCCCTTGTCAATGCCAGCGCCTTGTCCCGGTCCGGATAGGCGCTGGCCTGAAGCATGACGAAGTTTCCGGCCCGCAGTCCTGCAGCATGACGGACATAACCGGGGCAGCCGCAGGGCAGCCGCACAAAGCAACCTCCTGTTGCCGGCAGGATGCGCTCGACACGGGCGAGCATCACGGCGCCGGGCGCCGGGAACTTCGCCTTGTGGGGTGCAATGTAGAGATCGCTCAGCTCGCCATCGACGACAAGCGCCGCCATGTCGAACTCTCGCAGGCGATCAATTATCGCGGTTCTGCCCTTCAACAGCCTGATTTCGGTTGCAGTCCGAACGAGACCAGAAGATTGGACGTCTCGGCAACCGGAAGACCGATTACAGACGTAAACGACCCACGGATCCATGGTATGTGGCGGCCTGCAAGGCCCTGGATGCCATAGGCGCCCGCTTTGCCGACCCATTCACCTGAATCGATGTAGCTCGCAATGTCGCCTTCGCCAAGACGCTGCATCTTCACGATCGTAGTCACGACCCTGCGGCGCGCCGTCCGGGAATCTCGAACTTCAACCGCCGTCAGAACGCGGTGCCGCCGTCCGGAAAGTCGACGCAGAATGTTGGCCGCCTCCACCGCGTCCCTTGGCTTGCCAATGACGCGACGGCCGAGCGCCACGGCCGTGTCGGCGGCGAGGACAATTTCGTCCGGACATGGCTCAACCGCAGCAGCCTTCTGCGAGGCCACTCTCGTGACGTATTGGCGAGGTGTTTCACCGGGCCTGACAGACTCATCAATGTCTGCCGGTCGAATATCGTCTGCGTGAAATCCAACCTGCTCAAGAAGCGTTCTTCTACGCGGGCTGGCGGAGGCCAGAACCAACCGCATCGGACCTACTTGAAGCGATAGTTGATTCTTCCCTTGGACAGGTCGTATGGCGTCATTTCAACCTGAACGCGATCGCCAGCAAGAACTCGAATTCGGTTCTTGCGCATTTTTCCGGCAGTGTGAGCGATGATTTGGTGCCCGGTATCCAGCACCACTCTGAAGGTTGCATTGGGCAGCAGTTCCTTGACCACTCCCGGAAACTCCAACAATTCTTCCTTAGCCACAGATTCTCCCTTTTGAAGCCTTGAGATTGCGTTGTTGCTTGCGCGCCCGGAAAAGCCAAAGCTTCGCCTGCCGCGCAACGGCCCAATATCACAAAGGGCTAAATTCTTCAAATTCCAATGCATTCGCGGTCGAAGGGAATGTTTGGCGCCACCGAATCCAGCCATGCACGGACCGATTGACCTGCTCGGGAATTCAACGGGATCACGTGATGCGGCAGGTCAGGGCGCTCCAAAGCGATTCTCTATCCTTGCGACAATCTGATCGCGTGTTTGCCTGTAAAAGACGAGCTGCTCCTCCCGTGTTCGCCCCATCCCTGTCGGGTCCAGCGTCGGCCAGTACTCGACGTCCAGCGAGTAGTACCTTGTCTGGTCCAGAGCCATTCGCTGCGCTGCGGGAGAAAGGGCCACCACGAGATCAAAGCTCGACAGGTCATCGCCCCAATCGCTCATTTCCTCCAGCGATCTGGCCCGATGGCGCGACAGCTCGACGTCGATCTCCCTGCACACGGCAATCACGAAACCGTCGATTTCAAGCTCCTGTCGCACACCGGCAGACTGCACGTAGATTTCGCTGCCATAGAGCTTCTTGGTTATGCCTTCGGCCATGGGGGACCTAACGGCATTGTAGTCACAGCAGTACAGCACGGAGGATGGTCGATTCACTGCCATCCGCAGCAGTCCCTATCGTCGCGGCTGCAAGGCGCAGACCAATGTGAACAACCGTTTCGCCGTTGCCGTGTCTACGTCTATCTTGCCTTTGAGACGTCGGCGCAACGATCTGGCTCCCTCGTTGTGAATGCCTCTCCGCGCCATGTCCACGGTTTCAATCTGGGCTCGGGGCAGCTTCTTGACGGCATTGTAGTAGCTTGAGCAAATGGCAAAGTAGTCCTTCATCGTTTGCCGCATGGGCGCAAGCGACAGGTAGAACTTGACGATTGTCGTGCCGTCGCTCGACCCCACGTCAAACACCAGGCGTCCGTCCCAGATGCTGATGACCAGGCTGTACGGGCCTTCCTGCATCTTTTGCCCATCGCGGTCCGCCAGTTCGAACCTGTTGTTTTCCAGCAGGTCAAAGATTGCCACTTTCCGTTCCTGCGACACTTCCGGCGAAGGCGCCGGCAAGTCGGAATCATCTATCCTGATGCTGCACAATCGATTGGTCGACGACATTTGCCCTAACCTGTTCAGACCTGCGTTCTTATCTTGATCGACCAGCGGTGCGCGTTCAGCCCCTCCGCACGCGCGATTTCCGAGGCGTGCGGAGCGAGCCGTCGAAAGGCAGCCTCGTCGGTCTCCAACAGCGAAACTCTTGTCATGAAATCCTCTACCGACAGACCGGAAGCGAACCGCGCCGAACCTGCTGTCGGGAGAATGTGGCTTGGGCCGGCGATGTAGTCCGAAATCGCCGCAGGCGTCCAAATGCCACCCAGAACCAGTCCGGCCGCATCGACGGCTTCCATGTGCCTTTCATGATTCTTCACCATCAGCTGGACATGCTCCGGAGCCAAATCGTTGGCAATTGCGCAGGCTTCGCCTACATCGCGTGCCAAAACGACGCGGCTGGAACCTGATGCCTCGCTTGGGGCGATGCCATGCGGCATTGACCGTTGCATTTCCCGGAAAACGGCCGAAATCACTGCCCTGGCATGGTCGGCGTCGCAACAGATCGCAAGCACCCGCGCATCCACGTCGTGTTCCGCCTGGGCGACAAGGTCGGCGGCTATCCAGTCGGGGGGCGCTGCCGAATCACAGACGATGACGACCTCGGAGGGCCCGGCAATGCGGTCTATTCCCACGACGCCGAACAGTTGGCGCTTGGCCTCTGCGACGTAGCGGTTGCCGGGGCCGGCGATTTTGTCCACTGCCTGAACCGATTCGGTGCCAAGGGCAAGCGCCGCCACTGCCTGTGCACCGCCTATCCGATAAAGGCGGCCAATTCCTGCCTCGCGAATCGCGTACACAAGCAAGGGCGGCAGCGACATCCCGACTGGCGTTGTTGCGCACAAATGGGGAACCCGCGCCAGCGTCGCTGGAACTGCAGCCATCAACGCAGTTGAGGGGTAGGCCGCGGCGCCTCCCGGAATGTACAGGCCACACCTTGCAATGGGAGTCCATCGCCACCCAAGCCGAACGCCAAGGTTGTCCGTCCAAGTCCGGTCCCGAGGAATCTGATTGCGATGAAATGCCTGAATCCGCTGCCGCGCCGCATCAATCGCGGACATCTGTTCCGGCGTCGCCAACTTGGCGCTTCGATCAATCTCCTCGGGGTCCACCACCAGGTCTCGCCGCGCAAGCTGCTGGCCATCGAACTTCAGAGCCAACGCTACAAGTGCGTCGTCTCCACGCGTCCTTACGTCCTCTATGATGCTCGCAACCTGCTCGGACACCTTGCCCTGCTCTGCAGGGGTCGCATTCCACAGCGCCTTGAGCCTCCGAGCGAAATCGCGGTCCCGTGTGTCAAGTGGCTCTGGCACGGGTCAGACCTCGTGTTCCGGAAGCTTCTTCGACAGCGCCGTGTATGGTTGCGTGACATCGCGGAGCAAGAGGTTGATGCACTCGATTTCCGCGGCAATGTCCCAGTGTCCCGCCAACCTGAATTGCAGCCTGCCGCCACCGTCCTCGCCTGGCAGGAAGTCCAGCGCCAGCAAGCTATAGGGAACCGAGTCGTCGCCCTGGTCCCTGAGAGTGGAAGCAAGCGAGAGCACGTCGCTCACCAGGAGAACGGAACCGACACGCTCGTAGGAGCCGCCCAGCCTGCGGTCGTCAATCCTTTCCCAGCGAATGCGATTCAGCAACAACGCCAACTGGCGGCTTTCCGCAAGATGCCTGATGTCGGCGGGCATGAACAGGGAATCCTGAACCAGCGCAGACATGACCTGAAGATCGTCAACATCCACCGCAGCCAGTCGCAACTGGCGATCGCTGGCATCTTCGTATCTTGCATCCCGTCGCTTCACGCCGACACTCTCCTTATTCTGGCGCCGCAGGCGCGCAGCTTGCGTTCTATGTTCTCGTATCCGCGGTCAAGGTGATACACGCGGCTGACAACGGACTTGCCCTTCGCCGCAAGGCCAGCCAGAACCAATGCCACGGATGCTCTGAGATCCGTTGCCATGACGGGCGCTCCCTTCAACTGCTCAACGCCAAATATCCGGGCCGTGCGTCCATTCAATTCGATCCTGGCGCCCATGCGCCGCAGTTCCGAAACATGCATGAAGCGATTCTCGAAAATCGTTTCCGTAATTTCGCTTCTGCCGTCGGCGATGGCAAGCGCCGCCATCAATTGCGCCTGCAGGTCGGTCGGAAACCCAGGATAGGGAGCTGTGCTAACGGAAAGCGGCTTCAACCTCTCTCGACCCGAGCTAACCCCAAGGCCTGTGTCGGTGCTTTCAATTCCAACACCGGCCGCCTGCAATTCCTTGACCAATGCCCCCACATGTCTGGACGTGCCTCGCTCAAGTTCGATCGAACCGCCGGTGATCGCCGCTGCAAGAATGAAAGTTCCCACCTCTATTCGGTCCTCGATGACGCTGTGTGTGGCTCCTCCCAGGCTGGCGTTGCCCTGGATGTGGATGCGACCGGTTCCCTCCCCCGAAATCTCGCCGCCCATAGCACGAAGGCAATGCACAAGGTCCACGATTTCCGGTTCCCTGGCCGGGTTTTCGATCACTGTCTCGCCGCGGGCGCGCGTGGCGGCCATAATCAAGTTTTCGGTCGCGCCAACCGACCTCAAGGGAAACCGAATTCGATTTCCGACAAGCCCCTTCGAGTTGCATCGAGCCTCGACGTAGCCGTTCTCGAGTTCGATTTCCGCCCCAAGTCTCTTCAACCCTGCCAAGTGCAGATCCACGGCTCTGGCGCCAATTGCGCAGCCGCCTGGCAGCGAAACCCTGGCGCGGCCTTTGCGGGCCAGCAGCGGGCCAAGCACAAGGAAGGACGCCCGCATCTTGCGCACGATGTCGTAGTGGGCTTCAACGTCCTTGACGTTGTGGGCGCTGATTGCAATGACCCGTCCTTTCTTGAGCAACTGAACTTCTGCGCCGAGCGAAGTCAGCAACCGTGTCATCGTCGTAATGTCGGAAAGACGCGGTGCATTGGTCAGCGTGAGTGGCTGATCTGTCAACAGCGCAGACGGCATGAGAGTCAGGCATGCATTTTTGGCGCCGGCGATGCGAACTTTGCCCTTGAGGGCCACTCCACCCTGTATTTCAATCGAATCCATTTGGAACTGCCTGGTTTCAACCTGTGGACTTCCCGGCGCCCTTGCGGGCTCGGTTTTGTTCCTTGCGTTTTCTGAGATTGCTTCTCAGCGCCGCCGAGAGCCTTTCCTTTCGCTTCGTCGTCTCTGCAGTTGAGCTGCCTGCAGGATGCCGTTTCTTGGTCTGCTTCATCAAGCCAGTTGCCTCATGTCGAGTGCGTCGAAGAGCTGGTCTTCTGCGCGTG
>JAPOOS010000213.1 GCA_026713305.1 Paracoccaceae bacterium | reverse complement strand
TGTGGGAGCAAGGGCAAGGCCGTCGGCCGTGTGTGCAAGCGCTGCAACACCGAGGAGATGAACGTTCATCTTGGTGACATCTCGAAGGCCGTGTCCCCCGGCTGCCATGCCGTCGTGGCGCTCGACAGGGCCAGTTGGCATCGTGCGAAGGCTCCCAAAGAGATTCCTGACGTACTGGCTACATGCTGGCTGCGGCATCCTCGGCAAAGTCTTCACCAAACAAGCTTTGGTATCGCGAAGCCTGAACGTGCGTCCAGCGAACGGTCAACTCCATGCCGTCGTTGCCTGCCGACTCCTCCTGCACGACATTCTCGTTGAACAGCCACGCACGCTTCTCTCCATCGCGATAGGAAAGCCGCAGAACCGCCGTTTGCTCATCGCTTCGGAGCCTTGCGTCAAGTTCCTTGAGCAACGCCCCGATTCCCTCGCCAGTTGTCGCCGAAACAGGAAAGCTTGTCCTGTCCGGGCAGTTCCTGTCGAGCATTTCCCTTCTCGCGTCGACGGTCAATCGATCGATCTTGTTCCACACCTGAATGACTCTGTTGGAGTCTTCGGGACCGACGCCCAGTTCGCCCAATATCGCATCGACACTCTGCGCCTGACGATCGAACTCAGGGTGAATGTAGTCTCTCAAGTGCAGGATCAAATCGGCGTCGGAAACCTCTTCAAGGGTAGCGCGAAAGGCCGCCACAAGCTGCGTCGGCAGGTCGGAAATGAAACCAACCGTGTCAGAAACCACAATCTGCATGCCGGAAGGCAGCGAAAGCGCTCTCAGCGTTGGGTCAAGGGTCGCAAAGAGAGCGTCAGCCGCGAATGCATCCGCTCCTGTCAAACGATTGAACAGAGTCGACTTGCCGGCGTTTGTGTAACCGACTAGCGCGACAACCGGATATGGAACCGCCTTTCTTGCCTTGCGATGCAGTCTGCGGGTGCGTTTGACCGTCTGCAGCTTGCGATTCGTTCGAATGATCTGCTCGTCAATTGCCCGCCTGTCCGCCTCGATCTGTGTTTCGCCAGAACCGCCCACGAAACCAAGCGCACCGCGCTGCCTTTCCAGATGTGTCCACCGCCGGACGAGGCGCGACCTTTGGTATTCAAGCTGGGCCAGCTTGACTTGAAGCACGCCTTCACGAGTCTTGGCCCGGTTCGCAAAGATTTCGAGAATCAATCCAGTTCTGTCGATGACCTTGATTCCCCAAGAGCGTTCAAGATTGCGCTGTTGGACCGCTGTTATGGTTCCGTTGACCACCACCACCGACAGGTCGCGCGACCTGATTTCGCTTCCGAGGAGTTCGCACTGTCCCGAGCCGAACAGCGTTGCTCCCTTGATGGTCCGCAGACGGACGGTTTGCTTGAATGCGACATCCAATCCAAGCGCCAACGCCAGCGCTTCGGCTTCTTCGAGGGACGGCGTGGCTTCACGCGCGGGCATTCGATCAGCGTAAACGGGATTTAGAATTCCAGCTCCAATCGACACGCAGCACCTCCAGCTTCGACGTGCCACAGTCTATCCTTGGTTGCGGGGATTGAAACATGACGCGTCACAATTTGCCAGATTTGTCGTTCATGTCGCGGCAACGGCACGAATGGCGCGCATTCCCAAGACGATTTGCGATGTCTGTGCGTTGCAGAGGCGGCCCTGGATGTTCCGCAATTGAGCTCTCGCCGCCGGATGCCGACTCCTTTGTGCGGGCAGAACGCCATTCGCGCCGCAAGCTCGTGCTGGCCAGTGGTATGGAGAATGCCAGTTTCGCTGCCGTTTGATGGAGACAGCCAAGTCGTTGGCAGGCCTGCCCAAGCTTAGCAACGGGCTACGATCCCAGTTCGATGCCTCTTGTGCCCCGAAAAGGTCCTGAGACCTTGACGCAATCCTCGCAGAAGCACAGGCCATTCATCCTTGGCCTGCGGTTTCAAGCACCTTGGCTGGCTCCGGGTGGACCATGGACAGTTGCCCTCTCAGTCAAGGAACCGTTTGCAGACAGCCAAGGGCAAGGAGGACCATGCGCATTCAGGAATTGGTGTGAGCCTGTGCCAGGTTGTACTACACCAACACACGGCTCGCGGGAAAGCTGGTGGTTGACCCTTCATTTCTCGGGACCTTCACCCAAAACACGTGCAACAGTTGGCTTGGTGCACCATGCCGGTGTCGAACTTCTTCCTGAACGTGGTCAAGAGCTTGACTTGGGTGGCTGGAACGGGCGGAAGAACACCCATCGAGAGCGCTCCTTCATGAAGGGATTCTTGCGGCAGCCGACAAGATCAGGCGAGTTGACTTGCCCCCAATGCCACACCCGAAGCGAGGCTTCGTGACAGTGCATTGCGGAACCGTCAAAGACCGTCGCCGAAAGCGCCCAATGGCAGGAGGGGAGTTGAAATCAGCCGAATTGGCCAAGGCGGCTTCCAAGGGGCAGGAAATCCTCATGTCCGGTGAACCACACCCTGTCGGCGACGGAGGCTTCAAGCTTCGTTTGCAGGAACTCTGGATTCGGCATGCCGCACGATGGCTCTATTGTGACATGTCCATTGCCCGGACCGGCAGAGCTCTCGACACATGCGGAATCTTGACCACGCAAGCGACTCGACCAGCGGGCAAGCGTTCCGCAGTGAGCGAATTCACGCTACAACTAGGTCCGCAAAGCATGTAGGATGGCCGTTGGCCGGTTCTCGATCGTCTATTGGCCACAATCACATGCGCTTAGGAGGGGAATGGACGAGTGCCGTTGTTCATGCTGAGATTTGTAAGTGTCGTTGACACCATGAACCGCCGGCTGGGACGAGTTGTGATGTACGGCATCTTTGTCATGGCTGCGATTCTGCTCTGGTCGTCCGTGTCGAAGACATTGTTCCCGAACTTGCCTGGATGATGGGCCGGCCGGTCAGGTATGGCGGCGGAGGCGCTTGTCGACGGCGCCATGTTCAATTCGGGCCAATGCTGTTGCGGGATCGAGCGGATCTATGTTTGTTCGGAACTGTACGACCGGTTTCTCGAAAAGGCCTTGGAAGCCGTGAATGAACTTGTTCTTGGCAACCCACTGAACACCGACACCACTCTTGGACCGATGGCTCAGCGGCGCTTTGCAGATGCGGTCCGACGGCAGATTGAGGAGGCCACGGCATCCGGCGCCGTGGCCCACATTCCCCGGTTTTCGACTGACGACGGAGGGTCGTATCTTTCTCCTCAGGTGCTGACAAGCGTGACACACGAAATGCGC
>JAPOOS010000320.1 GCA_026713305.1 Paracoccaceae bacterium | reverse complement strand
TTTGCCTGTTTGCAGGTCCGGTCAAGCGGCGACCGAGCGGCCTTTGCGCCGGGTCTGCCGTTGTCGTGCAGCCAGGCAAGATCGACCGGTCGCCAACCGGAACGGCTGTGTCAGCTCGAATGGCCCTGTTGCACGCGCGCGGGGAATTGAAGGTCGAGGAATCGTTCTTGGGAGTCTCCATCATTGGTTCGGAGTTCGTGGGATACATTGCCGATGTCTGCGAAGTTGGCGGCAAGGCGGCAATCATTCCGGAGATTTCCGGCCAGGCGTGGATAACCGGAATCCATGAACACATGCTGCACCCGGACGATCCGTGGCCGGAGGGGTATCGACTGAGCGACACTTGGGGACGGCATGAGCGAACGTAGCCGCGGCGCCCATGCGGGTCGTCCGGTGCTCTTATTGCCAATTCAGCCGGTTCGGACCGACGGTTCGCCGTAATGCCAAGTTCGCGGGAGCCGTCCGAATGTCCAACCATTCGACCTGCATCAACCGAAGAGCGGTTAGGGGATTCAACTGGAAGCAAGGAATGCCTTTCCTCTTCATGACTGAAGTCCCGGGACAGCGGTTTCGCCAGGATCGAGTCGGTCAACTGTAGCGCCATTCATGCGGTGAGGAGACACCGTCGCTCGGCGGCAAGCGCGGCATGCTCCAGCAAGGCGAAGAAAGGTCAGCTGGTGGAGGGCGCAGTGTTTGGGGACTTTCCAAGCGAGGCCAGCTGCTGAAGCGAGTGGACATCCAGCCTGCTGCTCCGTCTTGCCTTGAGAGCCTTTGCCAAGGCATGGCAAGCGGTCGCGGTTGTGCAATAGGGAATTCCGTCGTTGATTGCCTGCGACCTGATCTGACGGCTCTCGTTCAGCATCCTTCGACCGTCGGTCGTGTTCATCACCAGAGCAATTTCACCATTCAACATCAGGTCGAGGATGTTGGGGCGCCCCTCGTAGCACTTCCTGACCGGAGCGCTCTCGATGCCCTTGGAATGCAGGAAGCGGGCGGTGCCAGATGTTGCCACGATCGAGAATCCGAGTTCCACAAGCATGCGCATGCAGTCGGCAATGGTATCTCCCTTGTCGGCATCTCTCACCGAAACATAGACCTGGCCGCTGTCGGGCAGACGCATGTCGGCAGCCAGCTGCGCCCTGAGAAACGCTCCTTCGAAGGTTTCGTCCAGCCCCATGACCTCGCCTGTCGAGCGCATTTCGGGTCCCAGCAGCACGTCCACTCCTGGAAAGCGCCGAAACGGCAGCACCGCTTCCTTTACGGACACGTGACGCGTTTCCGGCGGCTTGAGTTCGAAGGAATTCAGCTTCTCGCCGGCCATGACGCGGGCGGCAATCGAAGCGATCGGCGAGCCGACCGCCTTGGCCACAAACGGAACCGTTCGTGAAGCCCGAGGGTTGACTTCAAGGACATAGATCTTTTCGTCCTGCACTGCGAACTGGACGTTCATCAGACCACTGACCTTCAGTCCCAAGGCAAGCTCGGTGGTCTGCGCCTTCAACTGTTCCACAATCGGGGCCGGGAGCGAGTAGGGCGGCAACGAGCAGGCGCTGTCGCCGGAGTGCACGCCGGCAAGCTCGATATGCTGCATGATGCCAGCCACATGCACCGTTTCCCGGTCGCAGATGGCATCCACATCCACCTCGATGGCTCTTGGCAGGAACTTGTCGATCAGCACCGGACTGTCTCCGGACGCAACAACCGCGCTTTCCATGTAGCGTGCGAGGTCAGGCGCATCATGGACAATTTCCATGGCCCGCCCCCCGAGCACGTAGGACGGCCTGATCACCACTGGATAGCCGACCCGCTCGGCAACGCCGAGCGCTTGGGCGGCGTTGCTGGCAATTCCATTGCTCGGCTGCAGCAAGCCGTGAGCCTGCAGCAGCTGCTGAAACCTCTCCCTGTCCTCCGCCAGATCGATCGCTTCGGGAGTGGTTCCAAGGATGCGATGACCTTCCGCCTGCAGCGCCTTCGCCAACTTCAGTGGCGTCTGCCCGCCAAACTGGACGATTATGCCCTCAAGATGGCCGGATCGTTCCTCGGCCCGAAGTATCTCCAGGACCTGTTCGAGGCGCAGCGGTTCGAAATAGAGTCGATCCGAGGTGTCGTAGTCGGTCGAAACTGTTTCCGGATTGCAGTTTACCATGATCGTTTCGAAACCGGCTTCGGCAAGAGCCATGCAGGCGTGACAACAGCAGTAGTCAAACTCGATTCCCTGGCCGATGCGGTTGGGACCGCCTCCCAGCACGACGATCTTCCGCCGCGACGACGGCCATGCCTCGCATTCCGGATCGCCCGTCCCGGCATTTGGAGGCTCGTAGGTCGAGTACATGTAAGGCGTCATTGCGTCGAATTCGGCGGCACAGGTGTCAATGCGCTTGAACACGGACACCACGCCGTGTTGCCGGCGCAGCGCTCTGACGGCGCTCTCCGTGGTGCCACCGAGTGCGGCCAGCCGCGCGTCCGTAAAGCCGAGCATCTTGAGCTGCCGCAGTCCGTCTGTTTCCGCTGGCAGACCGGAACGGCGAACCTCCTCCTCTGCATCGACAATCTCGCGTATTCGCTCCACGAACCATGGATCGTAGCTTGTAACGTCAACGATCTCTCCGTCCGAAAGCCCGTGCCTCATGGCCTGCGCAATGATGCGCAGGCGATCGGGGGAAAGGCGCGACAATGCCGCAATCGTCGCCTCGCGGTCCGGCGCGCCGGGTATGGCGATTTCGTCGAGACCTGTCAGATCCGTCTCCAGCGACACAAGCGCCTTCTGCAAGCTTTCATGGAAGCTTCGCCCTATGGCCATGGCCTCGCCAACCGATTTCATTGCCGTGGTCAGTTCCGGCGCGGCGCCCGGGAACTTCTCGAATGCAAAGCGGGGTATCTTGGTGACAACATAGTCAATGGTTGGTTCGAAGGACGCCGGCGTCGTCGTGGTGATGTCGTTGGTCAGTTCATCAAGCGTGAAGCCGACCGCCAGCTTGGCGGCAATCTTGGCGATTGGAAAACCGGTGGCCTTGGATGCAAGCGCCGAAGAACGCGACACCCGAGGGTTCATTTCAATGATGACCATGCGTCCGTCCACCGGATTGACGGCCCACTGCACGTTCGAACCGCCGGTCTCCACGCCGATCTCCCGCAGAACCGCGATCGACCCGTTGCGCATCCGCTGGTATTCCTTGTCGGTCAGGGTCAGCGCCGGAGCAACGGTGATCGAATCGCCGGTGTGCACGCCCATCGGATCGACATTCTCGATCGAGCAGACAATGATGGCATTGTCGGCGCGGTCACGGACAACCTCCATCTCGAATTCCTTCCAACCGAGGAGGCTTGCGTCGACCAGGATCTGTCCCACGGGCGATGCCTTGAGACCAATTCGGCAGAGCGACACAAACTCGCTTCGGTTGTAGGCTACCCCGCCTCCGGTTCCGCCCAGCGTGAAGGCCGGCCGAATGATTGCGGGCAGACCGACCTTTTCGAGCGAGACCATGGCTTCGTCCAGCGAACTGGCAATCGACGATTTCGGGCTTTCGAGGCCAATCCTGTCCATTGCGTCCCGGAACAGGCGCCGGTCCTCGGCCATGCGAATGGCGTTCGGGGAAGCGCCGATCAGTTCCACGCCATGGCGCTCGAAGACACCGCGGTCGGCCAGTTCCATGGCCGTGTTGAGACCGGTCTGACCGCCCATCGTCGGCAGAATCGCATCGGGTCTTTCGAGGGCGATGATGCGCTCGACGGTCTCCGCAATGACCGGTTCGACGTAGGTTGCGTCCGCAACCTCCGGGTCGGTCATGATCGTCGCTGGATTGGAGTTGACCAGCACGATTCGATAGCCCTCCTCACGCAGCGCCTTGCAGGCCTGGGTGCCGGAATAGTCGAATTCGCATGCCTGGCCGATCACGATGGGGCCGGCGCCGATGATCATGATGGTTGAAATGTCGGTACGCTTGGGCATCGAATCACTGAATTGAGAGGCTGACGCGGGAACCAGCGGGACCGCATGCGTGGATGGCTCGGCTCGGCGAACCGGACTGTCGACAGCGAAAGTTCGGGAACTGGTTCAATCCCCTTGGCCGGCAAGCCTTTCCCTGGAACCTGTCGAATCTAGGCGGGCATCGAACCAGTGCTTGAAATTCCGGATCAGGTGTTCGTCTTGGGCTGCTGATAGACATAGTCCCGAGTCAATGGAACAGCATCCTGCCGTTTGGTGATCTGGATCTGGAAGACAACCTGCTGGCCATGGCGAAACACCATTTCGCAGGCCACGAGGTAGAACCGCCACATTCGGCAGAAGCGCTCGTCGTAAATTTCCTGCGCGCGGTCGAAGTTGTTCATGAAACGCAGATACCAATGGGCAAGCGTGTCCGCATAGTGAAGTCGCCAAACCTCCACATCGGTCACTCGCAGCCCGGTCTTCTCGATCACCGCCATTGTCTCCGAGAGCGCCGGAATGTAGCCGCCAGGGAAAATGTACTTGGCGATCCAGGGATTTGTGGCTCCGGGGGGGCCTGCACGCCCGATTGTGTGCAGCAATGCCACACCGTCGTCGTTGAGCAGTTCCTTCAGCTTCCTGAAATACCTGGGGTAATGGGGAGTGCCGACATGTTCGAACATGCCAACGGACACGATTCGGTCGAACTTCTGGTTCATTTCCCGGTAGTCGAGCAGCGAAAACCTCACCTGGCTTGCGAGACCCTCGTTCACGGCGCGCCTGTTCGAAACGCGGTGCTGATTTGTGGCCAGCGTGATTCCCTCGACATTGCAGCCATGATCGCGGGCAAGCGTCAGGCCGAGGCCTCCCCAGCCGCTGCCGATGTCGAGTACTCGCATTCCCGGCTTCAGCAGTAGTTTCTGGGCGATGTGTGCCTTCTTCTGCTGCTGGGCCAAATCAAGACTGTCGTCCGGCGACTTGAAGTAGGCGCAGCTGTACTGAAGATCGGTGTCGAGAAACAGTTCGTAGAGTTCGTCGGACAGGTCGTAGTGATGCGCAACGTTTCGCCTTGCCCGTCCTCCCGGATTGAACTGCGCCACCGCCCGCATGACCTTGCGGACCACCAGCGCAATTCTTCGCGACAAAAGGTGGTGCGTACGCGAGTCGTTGCGCACCATGAGTTCAAGAAAGCCGTGCAGGTCGTCGTTCTCGATGGTCAGCTCTTCGTTCATGTAGCACTCTCCGAGCGCCATGTCGGGATGCAGGCAGAGTCGGCGAAGAGCCTTTTCGTTGTGTATCTTGATGTTGATCGGCCGCTCGCCAACCGTGCCGGCCTGGGCAATTGATCCGTCAGGCAACTCAACGACCAGAAAGCCTGATTGTATCAGGTTTCTGAGGAGATAGCGAAAAAACCGATACCACACCGACATGTCCCTCCTTTGCAGCGATCGTGCATTCGCATCGCGAAGAATGGCAGCAACCCGTGAACAGGCAGTCCCTCGTCGCAGTCCAATGTGTTTTCTAGCACATGCGGTTGCTCTATTCCAAACTGTTGTCGTGACGCGTTCGTGTCCGGAACTGGAATCGAATTTGATTGCAACCTCCCAACCGCGGCCTTGCATCCACGAATGAACGAATTGGCCGTCGTCAATGCAACGGTTTGAGTTGGCTCAGAGTGGCGGGAAGGGTGAGCGGGGACTGCGATTGTCGCGATCCGGGAATTCCCTGCCGGGGGCCGCTGAGTTGGTTGCCCAGTCGTGGTCAGCGTTGATCAACTCCAAGGGAGATCACGAAACAAAATGCTGGATCCGTCGAAGTCCGTTGACCGCTACCTTGAAGGCAGGACGGCAGCGGTGACTGGTGGCTTGTCCGGGCAAGGGCTTGCGATCGCCGCCGAACTCGCAAGACGAGGCGCCAACATATGCGCCGGCTCGATGCTCGATGTTCACGCCGGCTCTGCAGGGGACGCTGCGGAGTACCCGGACAGGGAGGCGCTTGCGGAAGTCCGCGAGTCTCTGCGCAGGCATGGCGTGCTGGTCCGTGCCTGCCACCTTGACGTGCGCCGGCAGGAACTCGTTGATCGGTTTGTCGAGGAGGCCAGGGCGATGACGGGCTCGGTGGACATCTTGATCAACGCCGCGGGAACTACGGCCGAACAAGGCGTCTGCGGGCATGGCGACGAGTTGTGGAACAGGATAATCGACACCAACCTGACCGGCGCGTTTCGCATGGCGCGGGCCTGCCTGCCGGACATGATGGAGAAACGGTGGGGTCGCATCATCAACATCGGCTCCACGGCGGCCAGCGTTGGCTGGAAGGACAATCCGGCATACTGTGCATCAAAGGCGGGGCTGCTTGGACTGACCCGCTGCATTGCGCTTGAAGGAGCGTCCCGAGGCGTGAGCTGTGTCATGGTTTCGCCGACATGGGTCGAAACCGGACTCATGCGCCGAAACGTCGAACAGGTGGCGGCGCGAAGCGAGTCGGGCCGCGGCGCAGACGAGTTGACGGCGGAAATCGTTGCGCAGAATCCGCAGGGGCGATTGATCAAGCCGCATGAAATCGCTTCACTTTGCGCATATTTGTGCCGCGACGAAGCTTTTGGCATAACGGCAGAGGACATTCAGGTTTCCGGCGGCGCAATGTGGTAAGGTCATTCTCGGGATAGACATTGCAAATGTCGCCAAATTGGGGTTTTGAACTGCATGGGGCGAGCTGACTTGTGGCCCCAAAGCAAATTGTGGAGAGAGACATATGAAAAGTTGGGCACCACTGAACGTGATTCGCACTGCAAGCCTTGCGCTTGTTGTAGCGCTGTTTGCGAATGCATCGGCCAATGCGGCCGACATGGGCGAGTCGGGCGACACCATCAATCTTGCCATCAACGAGTGGACAGGGCAGCATATTTCAACCCATGTGGCGGGTCAGCTGCTGGAGAAGCTCGGCTACACGGTCGACTACGTGAACGCGGGAAACTACCCGCAGTTCCAAGCGCTGGCCGACGGCGACATTCATGCCACGCTTGAGGGTTGGACAAACAACCTCGGCGACATCTACCCGGTGAAGAAGGAAAGCGGCGAAATCGTCGACATCGGCGATCTGGGACTGAATGCCGGCGAGGGATGGCTGTATCCGAAATTCATGGAGGAGATGTGCCCAGGACTTCCTGCGCTCGACGCCATGGATGCCTGCGCCGAGCAGCTGGCTTCTGCCGAGACCTTTCCGCAGGGCAGGTTTCTGTCCTATCCGGCCGACTGGGGAAACCGGTCGGAAGGCCGAATCGCAGCGATAGGTCTGAACTACAAGGCCGTTCCGGCAGGTTCGGAGGGCGCGCTGGTGGCAGAGTTGAAGGCTGCGGACGCGGCCAGCAAGCCGCTGTTCATGATGTTTTGGCGGCCGCACTGGGTTTTGGCCGAGGTCGATGTCGGCTGGGTTGAGCTTCCGGCATTCGAAGCTGCCTGTGAAGCGGATCCGGCTTGGGGCAGCAACCAGGAGGCCATCAACGACTGCGGCTTCGAGGCGCCGAGGACGGTGAAGGTTGCGTGGTCCGGCTTTCAGGAAAAGTGGCCGGCCGCATGGGAGTTGCTTTCCATGTACCAGATGAACAACGCCGACCAGGAAGCCATGATGCTGCGAATTGACAACCTTGGCGAAGATCTGGTCGCCGTGACCAAGGAGTGGGTCGACTCCAACGAGGCGAACTGGAAGCCATGGGTTGACGCCGCAATGGCCAACTGAACGGCAACCAAGCCTGCGCAAGCAGGCATGACGATCAATAGCGGGCATGCGTCCTGACACAGCGGGAGCGCGCCAGGACGCGCGCTCCCCCCGAACAGCCAAGATTTCGTGCAGCAATCTGTGGAAGATCTACGGGGACTCTCCCGACAGGTATTTCGCGTCCGGTCTTGGCGCGGCGAGCGCTCAGGAACGAGTCGACGCCGCGCTTGAAGACGGCGCCATCATTGCCTGTGGAGACGTTGCGTTCGAGGTTCCGGAAGCGGCGATCTTTGTCGTGATGGGACTGTCGGGATCCGGAAAGTCGACCGTCCTGAGGTGTCTATCCAGACTGGTGGAGCCGACTTTCGGCGAGGTTCTGCTGGACGGCGAAAATCTGCTTGATGCCACGCCTCGGCGGATGATCGAGATCCGGCGGCACAAGATGGGCATGGTGTTTCAGAGCTTCGGGCTGCTGCCTCACTTGACCGTGATTGACAACGTCGCCTTTCCCCTTAGGGCGCAGGGAATGAGTCGCTCAAAGCGGCTGCGCCGAGCCGCCGAAATGGTTGAACTTGTCGGCTTGGACGGCCGCGAGGAAGCCTATCCGCATGAATTGTCGGGAGGTCAGCAACAGCGCGTTGGCATTGCGAGATCGCTTGCCGTTGAACCGGAGGTATGGTTCCTCGACGAACCTTTCTCGGCGCTGGACCCACTGATCCGCACGCAGATGCAGGACGAATTCCTGCGGTTGCAGAAGCAGCTCAACAAGACGATAGTCTTTGTTACCCACGACATTCTTGAGGCTCTGCGCCTCGCCGACGTGATCTGCATCATGAAGGATGGCCTGGTTGTCCAGATCGGCTCTCCGCCGGACATCGTGCTTCGTCCGTCCGACGACTACGTTCGGGAATTCACCGGGGATGTGCCTCTTGCCAAGGTATTGTGTGTGGATGCCGTGATGGACAAGCCATGCTTAACCGGAACCAAACATCCGGTTGTCGGCACGGACATGCTGCTGGAGGGCGCCATGCAGCTTTTCGACGATAGAACGGAGGCCATCGATGTGGCAAACGAAAGCGGCGAAATCGTTGGTTCCCTGACACCGGTCCAGATCATCCGCGCCCTTTACCGGGAAGGAGAGGATCGGCATTGAGGAACATGGCGCTTGCCAACGCTGTGGCAACAGTTCGTCGGGACGTTCGCTCGGCCTTGCCCTGGTTGCTCGTGATCTTGATCTCGGGGCTTGTCATGATGTTCGGAAGGGAGATCGAATGGCTGTTTGATCCTCCCGCCAAGTATCTGCCGCCGATTTCCGCGACCGTCGAAGCTGTGATGTCTTGGATAGCGGACAACTTCAACTGGCTGATGCGACCGATGAGTCAGCTTGTTGAAGTGCCGATGTCCGGCTTGCGTGCGGCGCTTGACTGGCTGCCCTGGACCACCGTGACGTTGATTGTCGTGTTTGTGGCTTGGCAGGGCGGTGGTCGAACCACGGCATTGACCGCTCTTTTCGGACTGATTTATGTGACTGTCGTTGGATACTGGGAAGAGGGCATCAACACCCTGACACTCGTCCTCGTCTGCATTCCGATTGCGGTGGGGCTGGGGTTTGTGATTGGCCTGCTGGGATTCCGGTTTCGGTCTCTTCGCCCCTTCCTCAACACGCTGCTCGACCTGATGCAGACCGTGCCGGCGTTCGCGTACTTGATCCCCATCCTGCTGCTGTTCGGATTTGGCCCTGCGGTCGGCTTGATCGCCAGCGTCATATTTTCCACGCCGCCCATGGTTCGAAACACGTTGCTCGGGTTGAGGCTTGTGCCTACCGAGGTGCGCGAATCCGGCACAATGTCAGGCTGCACGCCTCGGCAGCGGTTTTGGTGGATCGAGGTGCCGTCAGCTCTCCCGCAGCTGCTGATTGGCGTCAACCAGACCACAATGGCGGCGCTGTCGATGGTTGTGATTGCCGCCATCATCGGCGGTTTCGACGACATTGGCTGGGAAGTGCTGACGCGGCTTCGCAAGGCGCAGTTTGGGCAAAGCATCTTTGCCGGCATGGCAATAGTTTGCCTGGCGATCATACTCGACCGAATCACACGTGCATACGCCATGCGGCAGCTGCCTATGGCGTCCCATGTCGGATTGAGCCTCGGGAAGTTCGCCGCAGGCCTGCTGGCAATACTCTGTTTCACCCTGGGACTGGCTTGGATGTTTCCCGAGCCTCTGTGGAACTGGCCGGAAGCTTGGGTGTTCTACCCTGCCGAAGCGATCAACAGCGCAGTCGATCGGTTTGTCGCGGCCAACGGGCTGTTGATCGAAGCCATCAAGAATCAGTTTGTGTTCATCGTGCTGTTGCCGATCAAGATAGGGCTGTTCCGCGCGGTGGCGCCGTTCACGTGGGGATTCTCGCTTACGGCGACCAGCATTGCCTTGCTTTGGACAGTTGTCGCGGTCGCATCGATGGTGGCGCTTGGCTATGGTCGCTGGCGCTTGGCGGCGCTTTTTCCAGTTGCGTTTGGCCTGTTGTTCTTTGGGTTCACGGGCTTGGCATGGCCGGTCGTGATGCTGGTCTTTGGCTTGTTTGCCTTCCAGTTGGGCGGTCCCAGAGTCGGGTTGTTCGTGACCTCGTCGCTGCTGTTCCTCCTGCTGTCCGGCATTTGGCAGCCTGCGATGATATCGGTCTATCTCTGCACCGTGGCCGTGATCTTTTGCCTGCTGGTCGGTGGGTTGATTGGAATACTGGCCTCGACTTCCGACACAATGTCGTCGATCATTCGTCCAATCAACGACACCTTGCAGACGCTTCCCCAGTTTGTGTTGCTCATTCCGGCGCTGATGCTGTTTCGCGTGGGAGACTTCACGGCCATGATAGCAATTGTGGCCTACGCCATAGTTCCCATGATCAGGTATACCGAGCAGGGATTGAGGCAGGTGTCGCGCACAGCAATCGAGGCTGGCATCAGCAGTGGCTGCACGCCGTTTCAGCTGTTCTGGCAAATCCGGTTCAAGCTGGCCATGCCGCAGATTCTGATCGGAGTGAATCAAACGATTCTGTTTGGGCTGAACATGCTGGTGATCGCCGCCCTTGTCGGAACGACCGGGCTTGGACAGCAAATATATCTGGCCCTCAGCAAGGCTGATTCGGGTGCCGGCATCGTAGCCGGCCTGGGCATGGCGCTAATTGCGATGTCCGCCGACCGCATTCTGCAAGCCTACCTTCGACGAACCGACTGACGTTGAGAGGCGCGCCTGGGCGGCTGTGGAAACAAGGCCGGGCCGGCGCATTCGAAAGGCGCCTGTGCGCAGCAGTCCTGGGTTGGGTTCGTCGGGCTTCAATTGGCAATGGTCCGCACTGGGAGATTCAAGGGTTAAGTCGACGGTCGAAGTCGCTGGTACGCTTGAGTCGCGTCTCCCACCGCAAGCCGCGGAAAGTGCAGCAGGGAAGGTCAGGAACACAAGAACGAGCTGCCTGCATGGCACATTTGCCGGCGGAAAGCGCCAGAGGCAGCGCCATGTTTGGCAAAATGACATTGACATTGAGAGCAAACTGCCGTGAATGCCGCGAGTTCAGTCAAGGGTCGCCAAATGGCAATGGATATGCATTCTTATCGTACACACACCTGCAACGAGCTGCGCAGCGAGAACGCCGGACAAACGGTTCGGCTGTCCGGCTGGGTTCACCGAATTCGAGATCACGGCGGCGTGTTGTTTGTGGACTTGAGGGACCACTACGGCATCACCCAGGTTCTTGCGGACCCCGACAGCCCCGTGTTCGCCGAGGTCGAAGGGTTGAGGGCCGAGCATGTCATCCGCGTCGA
>JAPOOS010000238.1 GCA_026713305.1 Paracoccaceae bacterium | reverse complement strand
CTGGCAACTTCGAACAAAGCCGCGTTGCCTCCGGCGGCAGTGGTGTCCACGCAGACGTGACGCTCAAGCGTGCAAAAGTCGACAAGATTGTCTGTTGTTACCAATGGCACAATCTGTCCGTCCCGCTCCGACAACGCGATTCTGGCAGCGCGTTGATCGGTTTCGTCGCTCCACAACACAACCACGTCAATGCCCTCCAACTGCGTCAACTGGCTTCTTGGCAACACGCCCGAAATTGCGTTGTCACCCTTCGCTCCGGCGGCAACTCTTACCGTCGAGCAACCAACCGAACTTGCCACATCAGCCTGCAACTGCGCGTCAACTTCCCTGGGCCCGAGACAAAGGACCGTGCCGCGTGCGAACTGGCCGAGGCGGTTTGATTCGCCTGTTGGCCCCGGCATTTCAAGAGTGTCAAGCGCCGTCGGCGTCTGCTGCCGGGCCACGTCAAGCAAGGCTTGCACTTCGGCGGCGGAAACTTCGCGGGCGGGAGGCGAGTGCCTCTTCACAGTCCGTGACCTTGAAAACGCCTTCACGTAATGTGGTCCGCCAGCCTTGGGCCCTGTTCCCGAAAGCCCTTCCCCGCCAAATGGCTGCGATCCAACAACAGCCCCGATCTGATTGCGGTTCACGTAAATGTTGCCGACGCGCAGCTGTCTGGTGGCCTGCCTCACGCGGGCATCGACCCGCGAGTGCAGTCCGAACGTCAAGCCGTATCCAGAGGAGTTGACCGCCTTAATCACTTCCTGCAACTGGCTCGACCTGTATGAGGCAACGTGAAGCACCGGACCGAAAATCTCTTCGTGGACATCCTCGATTCCGGAAACCCTGATTGCGGCTGGGCCGCAATACCATCCATGCTCCGGAACCTGGCACTGCTTGAGCAAACGGCCTTCCCTGCCCGCACGATCAACATACTGCTGCACATGGTCCCTGGCAGCTTCGTCGATCATCGGTCCGACATCGGTGCGAACCTCCCATGGGTCGCCGATGACAAGTTCATCCATGACACCGTAGAGCATCTCGAGAAACGAACCGTGGACATCCTCCTGAAGGTACAGCACGCGAAGCGCCGAGCACCTCTGTCCGGCCGACTGGAACCCCGAAACCACAATGTCTCTCACAACCTGTTCGGGCAACGCCGTGCTGTCCACGACCATGACATTGAGCCCGCCCGTTTCTGCAACAAGCCTCGAGTTCAACTTGAGATGCCTCGCCATGGTGCGGTTTATGGCCCCTGCAGTGTCGGTGGAACCTGTAAAGGCAACCACAGAGACGCGAGGGTCGGACACGAGCGCATTGCCTATTTCGGAACCCTTGCCTGGAAACAATTGCAGCGCTTCCCTTGGAACCCCAGCCTCGTGCAACTTCCGGACAGCCAATGTGGCTGTCAGCGGCGTCTGGCCAGCTGGCTTCGCCACCACGCCGTTTCCTGCCGCAAGCGCGCCGGCGATCTGGCCCGTGAATATCGCAAGCGGAAAGTTCCAGGGCGAAATGCACGCCGCCAGCCCACTCGGCCGCCTGTCCGGATACCGCAACGCCTCGGCCGAATAGTATCTCAGAAAGTCAACTGCCTCCCGCAATTCGGCAATCGCATCCGACAAGGTCTTGCCAGCCTCGCGGCATAGCAGGGCAAACATCTGCCCTGCATCGGACTCGTAGAGGTCGGAAGCTCGCAGCAGCGCTTGAGCGCGTTCGCTTGCCGGCACATCCCAGGGCACGGCCCTCTTCAGCCCGTCATCGACATCCGACCGCGTGGCCAGCCATGTTGCACCGATGTCGTCCTGGGGATTTCCAGGATTTGAAAGCCGCTTTGGTTCACCGTTTTGGCCACCCACCTTGTACTCGCTGTTGGTCCAGGTAGAGGAGCGGAATGGTTGCCGCAGTTCGCCGATCTCTTTCAGAGTGGCTGAATCATGCAGGTCCCATCCTCTGGAGTTCTTCCTCTCGTAACCAAACAGGTTTCTCGGATGCTCAATGGGTTGGACATTGCCGGCACGGGTCCGCCGCAACGCATCAAACGGGTCCGCCGCAATGCTCGCCGCCTCCAGTTTGGCATTTGCAATCTGGTTCACGAAGGAGCTGTTCGCGCCGTTCTCCAACAGGCGCCGCGCAAGATAGGGCAGCAGTTCGCGGTATTCCCCAACAGGTGCGTAGATGCGGCAGCGAGTTCCTTCCCGCTCAAGTATTTTGTCGTGCAGCGCCTTGCCCATACCGTGAATTCGCTGAAACTCGAACTCGTGGCCAGCTTCGGCAAGCTCCAGAATCGCCGACACTGTGTGGGCGTTGTGACCGGCGAACTGCGTGTAGATGCGATCGTTCAGAGAAAGCAGTTTCCTTGCGCAGCACAGATACGAAACATCCGTCTCCGCCTTGTGCGTGTAAACCGGAAAGTCCTCGAGGCCTTCCACTTGAGCGCGCTTTACCTCGCTGTCCCAGTAGGCGCCCTTGACAAGACGGACCATCAACCGACGATCCAGTTCGCATGCCAACTCGTAAAGCCAGTCGATGACAAACGGCGCTGCCTTGCCATAGGCCTGAACGACGACCCCGAAACCATCCCAGCCCTCAAGCTCCTTCTCGCGCAGAACGGCTTCGATGACCTCCAGTGAAATCTCAAGCCGGTCTGCCTCCTCGGCATCGATGTTCAGGCCAATGTTCGCATGCTTTGCCATGCGGGACAGCTCGCTGACGCGGGCGGTGAGCTCCTTGAGAACGCGGCCCCGCTGGGTCAGCTCATACCTTGGATGAAGCGCCGAAAGCTTGATCGAGATGCCGTCGTTCGCACGGAAGTCCGCAGCCTTGCACTTCGGCGCCAAGCGTCCGATGGACGACTTGTAGGCGTCGAAAAAGAAGTCTGCATCCTTTTGGGTGATCGCCGCTTCGCCCAGCATGTCGTAGGAAAACAGGTTTCCGGCCCTGGCTTCGCGGCGCGAACTTCTCATGGCCTGCTTCATTGTCCGGCCAAGCACGAACCTTCCCGCCAACTGCGCTGTGGCTTGCCTGACGCCCACGCGAATCAACGGCGTGCTGGCAGTTCGCAGCGCCCTTCTGAACCAGCCGGAAGAACCAGCCTGTCCTTCCTCCGACAGGCAGTACGCAGTTGCCTGCAACGCAAGCGTGGCGGCATTGACAAGTCTTGAAGGAGACTTGCCGCGGTGACGCTTCCAGTCAACCGGCACGATCTTGTCTGCAATGAGCGCGTCCATGGTAGCCGCGTCCGGAACCCGCATCAGAGCCTCTGCAACGCGAAGCAGCGCCAATCCCTCCTCGGTGCCGAGGCCATACTCGACCAGCATTGCGTCCAACACACTTGGCTTGGTTTCGCTGCGGATGTCACTCACCAGCAGCTCGGCGTCCGCCGATATCTTGGATCGAACTGCAGCGTCGAGGCCGAACCGTTCCCGCAGCCTGTCAAGCGTTGCGGCGCTGTCCCCTCTTCTTGCAGCCAGGAAATCGTCGACCATGGCCCTGCGCTTGTCGCTCACTCTCCGAGATCTCCCATTTCAGCGGTTCCGCTGGCTTTCTGGCCCCAGCCACCTCCTGTCGCGGTTTCAATGATTATCTCATCCCCCAAATCGACTTCAAGATCGCTGACGAAGGCATGCCTCTCCAAATGACCGTTGCGACGCTTCACCGAGAGGCTGTTGGTGCCGCCCGGACCTCCGCCATTGGACCCCCACACTCTCTTGCGGCTGTGACTGTAGCCAGCGGCAACGACAACCCTGGAGCGCGGACGGTAGCAGGTCGAAAGGCCGGCCCCGCCTGAATGACGGCCCTGTCCCTTGTCGGCCAGGTTCAGCCGCTTCCAGCCAACTTCAATGCCGTATCTAGCCTCGCAGATCTCGGCAGGACAATTGTATGTGTCGCCGTGACTTGACGAAAACATGCAGTCAAGGCCATTGCGAGCGCTTGTCGCTCCCCAGCCGCCCATCTGCGGCTCGACCATCGTGAAGTTGCGCTCGGTGTCCGGATGCCGGCCTGCTATGACCGTGCCGCAAATCGATGCAAAATGCCCAGCAGGCAACCGTTCGGGAATGATCTCGGCAAGGCATTTCCACAGCATGTCCACAAGCCGAATGCGCGTTTCAAAATAGTATCCATGCGGCGCGTTGCCCAGGGCGTGGAATATTGTTCCCGGTTCGGTCAACACTTCCAATGGCGCAAAGGATCCTTCGTTTGCATAGAGTTCGGGGTCGGTAACCGCCTTGAACATCATTTGCGCCGAAATGACCGCTCCATCCCGGCTCGTGTTGTAGGGGCTGCGCTTCTGAACTGGATTTCCCCGCAAATCGACCAGAAACCGGGAATCGCTGACATCGATCTGCGCCCGCCAAACGTCGCCGTCGTCCTGTTCAAGCTCAATCTCGTACCGGCCATTCGGCAAGCGCTTCAGGCCGGCGAGGGCGCGTCGCCTGCCCTCCTTCAGAAGGCGCTCGACGGCGCTGTCGAACGCCGCCAGCCCGTAGGTTTCGGCCAGCGACCGGATTCGACGAGCGGCGCGCCTGGACGCAGCCACCTGAGCCCAAAGATCGCCGACCGTGAATTCCGGCAGACGCGAGTTTGCCGCAATGATGTCCATCACCGACTCGACGGGCCGGTCCTCCGCAAAAAGACGAACAGCGGGAATGCGCAGACCTTCCTGAAAGATCTCGACCGCCCGCGTGGACATTGATCCCGGCGTCATTCCGCCGACATCGCTCCAGTGGGCAATTGAGGCCGTCCAGGCAATGCGCTTCCCCTCGCTGAACACAGGCAGCGCAATGACGATGTCACTGAGATGCGTTACGCCGCCGTAATTCGGGTCGTTGGTTATGAACACGTCGCCGTCGGCAATCGAATCCGGGCCATGCAGTTCGAGAATGCGCTTTACGGCCTTGTCCAACACGCCGACGAATGTCGGGATGCCGGCTCCCGAGCCCAACAACTGTCCTTCAGCATTGGTGATTCCCGTGCCAACGTCCAGAACTTCATGAATGATCGGACTCATGGCCGTCTTGCGCAACATCGAGAACATCTCGTCGGCTGCCGCGGAAAAGCCTGCCTGAATTACAGTTTGTGTAATCAGGTCGCGAGGCATCGAAATGTCTCTCGTTCGAACGCCGCCAACTGGCGGCGAAGACTGGAAGCCGCGCTGGGGTTCCCGACTGCGGAGGCGACCTCAAGATCCGCCGTTGAACCCGAGCGCCAGCGATTGCCTGCGCGGACGGGCGGGCGCGGGACTGCTTCGGTTTCAATGCCGACCTCGAGTGCGAACACTGCGCAAGCGACACTGGATCCTCCCGCGCACTCCGTCAGGCGCGTGACGACACCGCGGCGAACTCTGTTTGTCAGCATTCGACGCCGAATACCTCGCGGGCCCGTTCGGCCGTGATCAACCCGTTCTTGACGTCATTGCGCACCAGCTGCTCGTCACGTTCGCGTGGATCTCCCAGTCCTCCACCGATGCCCGTGAACACTCGGATGACATCATCCGTCGTCGTTGGAAGTCCGGAAACCTCGGCCAACTCCTTCCTTTCGCCTCGCTTGGGAATGAACTCTATGTAGTTGGGCGATCCGTCCCGGCCGCCGTAAAGGCCCCACGCGGGAAACTTCGAACGCGTATAGGCGACGGTCACAAATCCTTCCTTGGACCGCACCCTGTAGTCGAGGATGATGCCGCGGCCGCCGTGATGCTTGCCCTCACCGCCGGGTTGGGTGTTGAGAGCCATTTGGTCCACATACAGGCCGTTGCGAGCCTCGTTCACTTCAGCCGGGCAGTTGTAGGTTTCGCCGTGAAACCCGCAAAACATCGCCGTGTTGCCATCGCCCGACAGGCTGGCGCCCCAACCACCCAACTGCGGTTCGATGATCGTGTACTGCCGTCCGGTGTCGGGATGAATTCCGCCGATGAACGTGCCGCAGACGGAAGCGAAATGCCCCGCCGCCAGACGCTCCGGCATGTGGGCGGCCAGGCACCGCCACATCAGGTCGTACACTCGAAGCTCAAGCTCGTAGTAGTATCCAAGCGCAGTCGGCTCCTGCGCATGAAAGACCGTGCCTTCGCTTGTCAGCAGTTCTATGGGCCGGAAGGATCCTCCGTTTGCCGGAGAGTACGGGCTTGTGAGCGACTTGAACAGCATCTGGGCCGCCACCATCACGCCATCGCGGCTTGTGTTCAGCGGCCCCTTCATTTGCTCGGGATTGTCGCGAAGATCGACGGTGAATCGGTCTTCGGAAATCGCAATCTTGACGTTGTAGATCGCGCCGTTGTCCTGTTCCTCCGACAGCTCAAATTCGCCTTGTGGAAGCTTGGAAAGTTCGCGCAGCGACACCTTCTCGCCATATTCCATGAAAGATTCGATCGCCGCGAGAAACGTCGCGGTTCCGTACTTTTCGGCCAATGCCACCAACCGCCGGTTGCCGATCCGGACCGACGCGATTGCCGCCCAAAGGTCGCCTTCAAGCACCTCGGGCATCCTCGAGTTGACCTTGATGATCTCCATGACCGGCGCAATTGGCTCACCCCTGGAAATGATCTTGACGGCGGGAAGTCTGAGCCCTTCCTGAAAGATCACGGTCGCCTCGCCGGTCATGGAGCCCGGCGCCATGCCACCCACATCGGAATGGTGCGCAATGTTTCCACACCAGGCGATCAGTTCCTCTCCGACAAAGACCGGCATTAGAACCACGATGTCGTTCAGGTGCGTCACTCCGCCATAATAGGGATCGTTTGTTGCAAACACATCCCCTGGCTCGATGTCTCCCGGCTGTTCAAACTTTTCGATGATCACCCTGGTCGACTTGTCGAGCACGCCTATGAAGGCTGGAATGCCGGCTCCCGACGAGGCAAGCTCGCCGCTTGGGTCCATGATCCCGGTGCCCATGTCCAGCACCTCGTAGATGATCGAACTCATCGCAGTCTTGCGCATTGCGGCAAACATCTCGTCGGCGGCAGCCTGCAGCGAATTCTGGATTATTTCGTGTGTGATTGGATCGTTGGTCTTGTAAGTCACTTGTTGCGCCTCCTAGATTCCGATGCTCATGACAATGTTTCCAAAGCCATCCACCTCGGCGCTGCAGTTTGGGTTCACGACCGTTGTCGAGCCGGACTCCTCGATTATGGCAGGACCGCCAATCTGCATCCCGACTTCGAGAAGGGATCCTCGGTAGATCGCGGTGTCGTGTATTCCGTCGGTTGCAAAGTCGACCGATCGGGTTGCCTGCATGGCGGCCGATGCGTCACGGCCCGAGGGCGGCCGCCTTTCTATGCTCAACTTGCCGACCTGAGCCGTTGCCGTCAGGTGCAGTCCGACCAGCTCGACCGGAGCGTCAAGCCGGTATGTGTATTCACGCTCGTAAGCCGACTCGAAGCCCTCCCGGACCGCCGGCACCCGACTGGCCGTGATCCTCTGGTCTCCCAGTTCGATTTCGGTTGTGTGCTCCTGATTCTGGTAGCGAAACTTGCCAAATCGCTTGAACGCCAGGTTCGAGCGTGGAACACCCTCGCTGGCGAACTGTTCCCTGGCGGCTTCCTCCAGTTCCCGGAATCCTGCCTCGATGGAGTCGGCGGTGTGAGGCTCGAAATCCGTAAGGTGAGTGACGATGTAGTCACGCCGAAAGTCCGACATGGTCATTCCCCATGCCGAAAACACCGCGGCGTCCGCCGGAACCACGACCTTTGTGACGCCGAGTTCCTGCGCCAGTTCGACCGCGTGCATGCCGCCGCCGCCTCCAAACGCCACAAGCGTGAAGTCCCGCGGGTCGAAACCCCGGTTGAGCGACACCAGCTTCAGGGCGTTGACCATGTTGTTGTTGGCGATGCGGACAATGCCGCGGGCTGCCTCCATCGGGGCCAAATCCAGTTTCCTGCCCACCGCTTCCACCGCCCTGTTGACGGCCTCCATGTCGGCCTCCATTTCGCCGCCAAAGAAGTACTCGCTGTTGATTCGCCCAAGCAACAGGTTGGCATCGGTGGTGGTGGCGTCCGTTCCCCCTCTGCCGTAGGCTGCCGGCCCTGGGAGCGCTCCCGCGGATTGAGGCCCGACATGCAGCTTCCCGTAGTCGTCCACCCAGGCAATCGAACCGCCGCCATTTCCGATTTCGACAAGGTCAACAACCGGAACCATGACAGGATATCCTGCCGACTTTCGATCGCGCTCGATCCAGTAGTCGGTGGTGATCCGCACATCGCCGTTCTCGATCAGCGAGCACTTTGCGGTCGTGCCGCCGATGTCGAGAGCAATGATGTTTGGCTCCTCAATCAATCCGCCGAGCTCTGCAGCGCCCCAAATTCCCGAGGCAGGACCGGACTCGACCATTGTGATTGGGGTTCTCGCGGTGGCGCTCAACGAATCCACGCCGCAGTTGGACTGCATGACATACGGGCTTCCGCGGAAACCGCTGGCGGTCAGCTTGTCGTTGAGACGCTGAAGGTAGTTTTCCGCCACCGGCTGCACATACGCCGAAAGGACCGTAGTGTTTGAACGCTCGTACTCTCGCCATTCGCGCACGATGCTATGCGAAGAAACAACAGGCAGATCCGGACACAGCCGCCTGATCTCAGCCTCTGCCGCAACCTCGTGCGCCGGATTGGCATAGGAATGCAGAAAGCACACCGCCACCGCCTCCACGCCGTCGTCCACAAATTCCTCCAGGATCCGCTTCAGCGGCGAGATGTCCAGCGGCCGCATTTCCCGGCCGTGGTAGTCCATGCGGCCGGGCAGCTCCCGCCGAAGGTAGCGTGGCACGAACGGCGGCGGCTTGCGGTAGTGCAGGTTGAAGAAGTCCGGCCTGTTTCCACGCGCGATTTCGAGCGTGTCGCGAAATCCCTCGGTGGTGATCAATCCGACCTTGACGCCCTTGCGCTCGGTGAGGACGTTGATGACGACCGTCGTGCCGTGGGCCAGGAAGTCAATTTGCGCGAGGTCCACTCCGGCCTTGCGGATGACATCGATCATGCCGATTTCGTAGTCGGGCGGCGTCGTCTCGACCTTCGCCGTCCTGACACGCGACCGCCCGGTATTCGGGTCGAACTCGAAGCTCACCAAGTCGGTGAATGTGCCGCCAATGTCGGTGGCAACTCTTGTTATGGTTTCATTCATGGTCAATTTCCCCGTAGGTGGAGATTTGCGAAATAAGCAGGAAGCAGGCCATGCCAGGCAGCCTGAGATCGTTGGCCAGTCGAACGCGTCCCTTCGTGTACCATCCTGTCCGGTGAAGGCAGTTGATCGTTCCGCGCACTTCGCCCGACACCACGATCGGCAAGTTCAACACGGACCCGCATCCGATCGACCTTATGACCTCGTGATCGGGAAAGACCTCGGCAATGGCCTCGATGCTGTTGGCAACGAACGGGCGGCGACGTTCGAGAACCCGCTCCGTCCAGTTTCCCTCCGGCAACGGCTTCCGGCCGGCGAGAGGGTAGATTCGAGGCATGTTCGAATAGATTCGCTCACCCTCTCCGGCGTTCATGTCGACGGTCATCAAGGTGAACAGCCGCACTCCAACGGCAGCCTTGGCGAGGGCCTCGAGGCCTCGGCAGGCCCTTTGAGGCTGGTCGTCGCCAGAGGCAATCTCCGATGCAAAGTCCATGCCACCTAATCCCGGTCCGGAACGTTGGCTCGAAGTTGTTCTCGCAGCATTTGCTCCTCCTTGGTCACGACCGGCGAAGCGGCGATCAGGCTGCGCGTGTATTGGTGACGCGGGTTGCTGAAAATTTCCTTGGTCGTTGCCATTTCGACCAGGGAACCCTCGCACATTACCACTACGCGATGAGCGACGTTTCGCACAACCGCCAAGTCATGAGTTATGAACACGTAGGTGAGGCCGCGGCTCCTTCTCAAGTCGTTCAGCAACCGCAGGATGCGCGCCTGCACGATGACGTCCAGAGCCGAAGTGGGTTCGTCCAGGACTATCAGTTCCGAATCGCAGGCACGGGCGCGGGCAATGGCCACCCGCTGCATTTGACCGCCGGAGAGCGCACGCGGCGGGCGTCCTGCCAAATTAGGCGCCAGTCCAACTTCCGACAACAGTTCGCCCACCCGCTCGGTCCGGCTGCCGCGGCTGCCAATCTTGTGGACATCCAAAGCCAGGCGTATCGACGCGCCCACCGACCGGCTCGAGTTTAGCGACGAGAGTGGATTCTGTTGCACCAGCTGCATTGCCTTTCGATGCCTCAGTTTGCGTCGCGCAGGCAGCGCCTCGCCCTTGTACCGGATTTCGCCGTCGCTTGGAGGAATCACGCCCAGTATCATGTTGGCCACAGTGCTCTTTCCGGAACCGGATTCCCCGACAATGGCCAGGCACTCCCCGGCTGCAACATCGACCGAGAACTCCCTGACGGCCTGCACCGTGTGGGCGCCGACGCGGAAGGACTTCGAAATCCCTCGACAGCTCAGGACCGGATCGCTCATGCGACCCCCGCCGCGGGCGCGTGGACGACGCGGGGCGCTTCATAGGCGGAGGGATTCTCGTCGATTTCGGGGATGTCGCCGCCGGTTATTCTGGGAACCGCTGCAAGCAACGCTCGCGTGTAGGGATGCCCGGGATTGGCGAAGACGGCATCCGTCGGTCCCTCCTCGACGATTCGCCCGGTGTGGATGACATAGATCCGGTCGGAGAATTCCCGGACAATTCCCAGATTGTGCGAGATGAAAAGGACTGCCGCGCGCCGGCGTTCAACCAGCCGACGCATCAGCCGCAATGTCTGATCCTGGACAGTGACGTCGAGAGCCGTGCCAGGTTCGTCCGCAATGAGCAGCGAAGGCTCGTTGATCAACGCCATGGCAATCATGACCCTCTGATTCATTCCGCCGGACAGCTGAAAGGGAAACGACTCGAGCACACGGTCGGGCTCGGCGATGGACACTTCGGACAGCATGGGTCGAATTCGCCGCTTGGCGTCCTCGAGGCTGATTGACGGGTCGTCGCGCTTCAGCACCTCGTGGAACTGTGTCTGAATTCGATAGACGGGATTGAGAGACGAAACCGGATCCTGAAATATCATCGACAGTCTCGACCCGCGCAGCGCCTGCCTCTGGCGTGAAGTCATTGCGGCCAGATCCTGTCCCTCGAACTCGATCCTGCCCGACATGCGAACGCGCTTCTGCGACTGCAGCAGCCCGAGCACCGCTCTAGCTGTAACCGACTTGCCGGACCCCGACTCGCCGACCAACGCAACCCTTTCCTCCGGCGCCACCGACAGCGAGATGCCATGCAGCACCTCGGTCGTTTCGGTTATGCCTTCGAAACTCAGACGCAGGTCGGAAATCTCCAGCGCCATCCGCGTCATTGTTCGTTGCCCAGAATGTCGCGCAGGGCATCGCCAAGCAGGTTGAAGCCAAAAACTGCAATAAGGATCGCCAGCCCCGGAAACACGGTCAACCACCAGGAGTCGGGCAGGTACTTGGCGCCTTCGGCCACCATCGATCCCAAATCGGGCGTCGGAGGTTGAACGCCAAGTCCCAGGAACGACAGGGAGGATGCAATGAGGATCACAAACCCGAGGTCAAGCGTCATCTTGGTAATGATTGCCGGGAAGCAGTTGGGCAAGATTTCCCTGAACATGATGTGCAGCCTGGAGGCGCCTATGATTTCGGCAGCCAACACATATCCCTCCTCCCGTTCCGCCAGCACGATGTTGTACACCAGCCGCGAGTACCAGGGCCACCACATAACGGTCACTGCAATCATGCCGTTCATGAGTGTCGGCTCAAGCACGCCCATTATCGACATTGCCAGCACCAGCGGCGGGATCGACAGGAACACGTCCGTGGTTCGCATCAACACGAACCGTGGCCAGCCGCCAAGATAGCCCGCCACCAGACCAATGGTCACGCCGGTTGGAACCGCCAGAACCAGGACCACAACTCCCAGTACGAGCGATATTCGATATGCGAATATGATGCGGCTGAACAGGTCCCTGCCGACAAGGTCGGTTCCCATGATGTTCGGCCATTGAGGCGGCTGGTTGAGCTTGGCAAAGTCGACGACGGTTCCGCTGTGTTCCGGGAACGGCGTCACGAGGTCGGCGAACACGGCGGACAGGACGACGAACCCGATCAACAGCACTCCCGTGATCGAGAGCGGACTGGACAGAATTATCCTGACAGTCCGGGTCACCTCGCGCTCCGGGCGTATCTGATGCGCGGATTGAGCAGGGCGATCAGCAGGTCAACTATCAGATTGGCAATCAGGAAGGCCGCCGAGATGATCAGCACCGTTCCAACGATGGCATTCAGATCCTTGCGCAGGATCACCGCAACGCCGTACCGCGAAAGCCCCGGCCAGGCGAAAATAGCCTCAACGAGAAAGGCGTTGCCGAGCATTGCGGCGAAGTCCAGACCGATGATGGTCAGCGACGGAATCAGCGATGGCTTGAATGCGTATCGTCTTGCTATTCTCCAAGCCGGAAACCCGTAGGATCGCGCCATTTCGATATAGGGCTTCTCGTAGGTCTCGACCATGTTGGCCCTCGTCAGGCGCGCCGCCTGACCGATTCCGGAAAGGGACAGGGCAAAGGCCGGCAGGAAAAGGTGCCACATGGCGTTGCCGAAGGCGCGAAATTCCCCTGCGATCAACGAATCCACCAGCAGGAAACCGGTGACATGCTCGATTGCGAACTCGGTGTCGATCCTTCCGGCGATGGGGAACAGTGGCAGGTAGAAGGCGAACAGCAACATCAGGATGACCGCCCAGACAAACGACGGCGCCGACACTCCCAGAAGTGAAACGATGCGTACCAGATTGTCGACAAACCCGCCACGGTACTTCGCGGCAACCATGCCCAGGGGGAGTCCGATCCCGATCATCAGGATGCCGGCAATCAGAACCAGTTCCAGCGTAGCTGGGAGGAACTGCGCAATGTCGGTGGTTACAGGACGGTTTGTGTACAGGGAAATGCCAAGCTCGCCCCTTGACAGATCCCTGACGAAGTGGCCGTACTGGATCCAGATGGGCTCGTCCAGGTGCAATTCGGCTGCCAGCTTGGCAACCTGCTCCTTGGTGGCGTTTGGCCCAAGGGCGATGCGGGCCGGGTTTCCCGGAATTACCCGCGCGATGCCGAAGATGAGCACGGAGACTCCGGCCAGGACCAGCGTTGAAATTGCCAGCCTGCCCGCCAACAGACCAAGAACGGCTTTCATGACCGTGTCCGAAATGCCTGCCGGTTGATGTCCGGCGCCTTGCGTGCAGGCGCCGGACAGTTGGTCGAGCCTACTCGACTTCTATGAGCCGGAATGCGAAGCCCATGGAATCAAGCCCGAACGCCATTTCGGGATCGGACAATGCAGGAACATTGATGCCGGGACGTCCGACAAACACCGTCTGCCGGTCGAAGACGTACACGGAAGCCGCGATTGCCTGCAGTCGCTGGTTCAGCGCCGCGTACGCCTCCTCGCGGCCTTCGTCCGTAGTCGCCGTGCGGCCAGCTTCCAGCAGACTGTCCACTTCGGAGTCGTTCAGGTGTTCCGCCGACTGCCAGGTTCCAGCCGCGGTCGAATGGTACTGGCCCCAAAGCAGGGTGTCCGGATCTCCGGTGACGGCGGTAACGAAGAGCTGTGAAACGTGAGGGGTGTTCTCGGCGCTCTCAACGTTGCTCGAAAAGACGGCCCATGGAATCTTCGTTATTGAGGACTTGATTCCGATTTCCGCCAGGTTGGCCTGCAGCAGGAGTGCGAACCGCTCTTCCACCGGCACTTCGGCGATCCATGAAATCTCGATCGAAAAGTCCGCCGGATCATGCATGCATTGCGCGAGATGAGCCTTTGCGCCATCGAGATCGCGTGACAGCGTCTGGTCGGCTGGATTGGCGCCGAACATGCCTACCGAAATTGCGCCTGTCGACGGCGTTCCCTCGGCCACGCCTTCGGCGATCTCGACCAGCTTCAGTCCGGAAGTGTAGTCGTATGCATTGGCGACCGCCAATCTGCAGTGAACGTCGTCAAACGGGGCTTTCTGGCTGTTGAGCTTGAAGTAGAACGAACCCGTTCCGCCTTCGGTCAGGATTTGGTTGCCATCGGACACCAGCGCACGCTTGACTTCCGGCGGCAGCCACTGCGACGTAATGTCATGCTCTCCCTGGGCCACCAAGGTTCGCACAGTGGCCGCTTCCAGCCCATAGCGCAGGCGAACTCGATCGGGCGCCATGTCGCTGATTGGTAGGAAATAGCCAGGATTCTTGACCATTACAGTCTCGTCCTGCGGATTGTGTGATTCGACCATGTACGCTCCGCTGCCGCCTCCATTTGCCGACAGGTAGGCCTGACCCCAATCCTTCATCTCGCCTTCGCCTTCGCCCAGATTTGCCATCACCAGCGCCTTGTCCACAATTGGCAAGCGCACGAGGGACGAAAGGAATGGAGCGTATGGCCTGCTCAGCGAAATTCTGACGGTGTGGGCGTCGAGCGCCTCGATGCTTTCAACGTCGACAAACAGAAAGGAGAGTCCCTGGCCGATAGTCTGCATCCGCTCCATGGAAAACACGACATCCTCTGCCGTCATGGAATTGCCGCTCTGGAACTTTACGTCGGAGCGCAGCTTGAAGGTGTAGTCATTGCCGGATTGTTCCCAAGACTCCGCCAGGTGCGGAACGTGGCCTGGACCGCCTTGCCGCGGCAGCACGAGCGTGTCGTATACATTGAACATCAGCATTGAATCGGCGTAGTCCGACGCCTTGGCAGGGTCCAGCTCACCCACCGCGACTTCATCCACCCGCAGCACCCGCTCGGCCAGCGCTGCCGTCGACAAGGCTGCCAACGCGGCAACAACCGCCACTAGACGTGTAAGCTTCAACATTTTCGTTTCTCCTTTGCTATATCCTCAAGTGTCTGACGGCGCTGACCAAACTGCCCATGCCGTCCAGTCAGTTGCCAAATAGCTCCATTGTGCAAGTTATGAGCACGGTTGCAGCTTGTGATGTGTGGTTCCACGCCGAATGGCGACACCCGGAGTGGAAGTGAATTGTGTCTCCAGTCTTCAACACGGAGGCATTTCCGTCGAGCTCGACAGTCAGCGAGCCGCGGATGACGTAGAAGAGCTCTTCGCCCTCGTGACTGATTTCCTCGCTGCGATACCCAGGCTGCATGTTTGCGATAACCGCGTTCAAAACGTTGCCGGGGAATCCGGTCGAGACCCTCTCGTAGCTGATGCCGTTTTCCTCCAGCCGGTAGGCCGGCCGGTGACCTGATCTTGTTGTCGAGGAGCCGCTGTCCGACACTTCGAAAAGGTCGGCTGTTCTGGTGCCAAGGGTTCTGGACAGCGCCGCAAGCGAGGACAGCGAGGGGGAAGTCAGGTTGCGCTCCACCTGCGAAATGAACCCTACAGAAAGATTGGTGACGTCCGCCACATCCTGAAGTGTCAATCCCAACTCCTGGCGCCGAGAACGGATGTTGGCGGCAAGTGAGGGAAAATCCTGCTTAAGGTTCCTTTTGACGGGAATTTCTTCGGGCATTGCGCGCTGCTGTTTTTAGTATGGTTAAAAAATCGATTACTTGTCACCTCCCCTGCTGTCAATGCCCAATTCAATGGACCGTGCGCAGAGCTTGGACAGGTCAATCCGATGCAAAGGGTCCGTTCAAGGGAATCACGCATGAGAATCTGCAGTGCGAAAGCGAGGAATTGACATGTCTCGTCCAGCCGCTCGATTGAGACACGAGATGCCGTGTCTCGCCCTTCAGCAGCCGCTCCACCTCCGCGCGGTTCGGGTAGCAGGCTCGACCTCCAGTTCGTCCACACTTGATTGTGGCGGCAGCATTGGCAAAGCGAATGCGCTCATCTTCGTCGTCTCCCAAGCGAGCGCCTGGCGTGGCGTGGCCACCAACTCTGCAATCCGCCACCGCAGCGCCGGCGCACATGCCACCACCGTCGGATTTGAAGTCACTTGCCAAATGCATCAGTCCTCTCCGCAGGAGCTCGTCAATCTGAAGCACACTGTCCGCACATTCACGACCGCCCATCGCGCGATTGCCGAAGTCTCGCTTGAATCTCCCAAATTCGATTCCGAGCCATATTTTCAATGCCGGACCTCAGACCTCATGGTCGCAGGGCTGGCGGCAAACAGCCGGCTGGATTGACTACGCTTCGACGACAATCCGGTTGCCGAAAACATCGGAGTCGTCGATTACGCCTACTTTGGCCAACTCTTCCTCAGGAGGCGCTTCGCAGGACCACCTGCGGCTGGGAATCCAGCCACACTGTCGCTTGAGCACGGCCGCGTACTCGGCACGCTTGAAAGCGGCTATGGCAGGATCTATGACTGGCACGCCGAGAACTTCGGACAGCTTCTTGAAGAAACCGATTTCCAATGTACAGCCCAGAATGACGGACTCGGCGTAGTCCTCTTCAACAGCTCTCTGTCCAGCCTCGATCAACAGTCGGTTCGTTCGATCATGGTCGACCTGAAACTCGTTCACCCCCAGCTCCACATGGTAGAATCTGGTCAAGTGCGAGCCCATGCCGTTTTGCTGAACCGTCGAGTTCATTTGGTGTACCCATTTTCGCCTGCCAACAATGATCCCGAACCTGTTCGAGATGCTTGAGGCGATTTCCAGCGAAGCAACGCAGGGCGCAGTGACAACCATGTCGCCGGAAACCTCACGCGCGTCCAGGAGCGCAGTGTCATAGAAGCAGCCGATGGCGAGGGCATCGAAGCCTTCCTTTTGCGCTGCCCTTGCCGCCCTTACGATGCCCGTCGAAACAACGGTCTCGTATGACCGAAACTCGATGTGCGTGAATCTTCCATCTTCCGGCTTGAGCGAAGTGACGTGCACCTCCGTTCCCGGAAGTTTGTACTCCCTTGCCATTTCTGCAAACACGTCGTCAAAGTCGGAGGTGCCGACGGGGCTCAAATACATGACCTTTCTTGCAACTTCTCCGGTCATTGGAATCTACTCCCTGTTTTCACATCGCCTTCCCGCGCAGTCCAGGATGCGCTCGTTGCACCGGGCCAGCACAGCGGAACAATCTCTGCACGCCTGGCATTTTAGTGTCACTAAAAATGCGAACTAATGCGCAACGACTGACGTGTCAAGCGATCGCCTGTCATCGGATCATGGGCAGGAAGGAGTCCGGTTGTGGCAGGGAAGCTGCGGAATTCGGAGAACTCCCTGGACCTGTTCCCAAAGGCTGAGGCATTTCTCGGAAAGGGACTCTTCCCATCCAGACCACCATCGGGCGGTCAGGAACGAGTCGCTGGTCTTCCACGTCCAGCGGACCGGCATTTCCTGGCGAAGCGGCTCTTGATCCCTTGGCGTTGCCGACACAGCCTTCACGGGGACTCTGTGTCCTTTGGCTCCTTTGCGTGGGCTTTCAGCTGGGTATGCCCCGTTTCTCCATGTCCTGGCGAGAACGATTGCAGAGGTGGCGCCTCACAGTCGAAACATGAGGATTTGGGGCGGACTGGAATGCCACTGGCATCCCGTGGACAGCACTTGCGGGATGGCATCGAAACCCATGCGAAAGACGGGGTTGCGAAAACTCTCCATGCGACCCCTTGACTGGGGTGGAGAGTTTCAACCACTTTCCACTCCGCATCTGTCAGGTCGGACTGCATGCTGCCTTCGACGGGCTTGCGCACCTTCCGAGCCTCCTCCGAGCGAAGGTTTTCCAGTTCTGCACCTGCCCGCAGCCCGCCCTGAGGGCGGTTCATCCCGCAATGCCCTTCGTGCCTACAATGCGCTGGCCATTTGCGCTATTCGTTCCACAAATCTAGTCTTGCAGAAAATCATGGAGCTATTGGTGGTGACCAGGCAATTGGACGTAATCACGATCGGTCGCGCCTCGGTGGACATCTACGGACGCCAAGTCGGCGGCCTGCTCGAGGACATGGCTTCCTTCAACAAATACATTGGCGGTTCACCCACGAACATCGCTGCGGGAGCGGCACGCCTCGGGCTGCGCACAGCATTGATAACGAGAGTTGGCGACGAACATTTCGGACGTTTCATCAAGAATCAGCTTTCGTGCGAGGGAGTGGACGTTAGCCAAGTCGTGACTGACAGGGAACGGCTTACCGCGCTTGCCATTCTCGGCATCCGCGACGACGAAACCTTCCCCTTGATCTTCTACCGGGAAAACTGCGCCGACATGGCGCTCTCCGTGGACGACATCGACAAGGACTTCGTGTCAAGCGCACGATGCCTGTGCGCAACTGGCACCCACCTGTCCAACCGACAAACCGAAGCAGCCGTCCTCAAGGCGGTGACACTGGCAAGGGAAGCCGGAGCCCGCACCGCACTCGACATCGACTACAGGCCGAATCTTTGGGGATTGGGAGGTCACGACCAGGGCGAGTCTCGCTTCATCGCCTCCCATCGGGTCACTGATCGCATGCAAGCTCATCTTGGACTGTTCGACCTGATTGTCGGCACGGAGGAGGAATTCCACATTGCCGGCGGAAGCACCAGGCTCATGCATGCCCTGGCGAATGTCAGGGAACTTACGTCAGCGACACTTGTGTGCAAGCGTGGACCGCTGGGCGCCGTTGCTTTCGCCGGACCGATCCCGAAGACCGCGGAAGAGGGTGAATTCGGGGAAGCCTTCCAGATTGAGGTGTTCAACGTGCTTGGAGCCGGCGACGGGTTCATGGCCGGACTGTTGAAGGGCTGGCTTGACGACAGTGATTGGCAAACCACCATGCGGATAGCGAATGCGTGTGGCGCCCTTGCAGTGTCGCGCCATGGATGCGCGCCCTCCTACCCCTCCCTGCAAGAACTCGAATTCTTCCTTTCCAGAGGAGTCCTGACTCCCGCGCTGAGACACGACAGCGAGCTCGAGCAGGTGCATTGGGCAACCAACCGCAACACGGACTGGCCCGTCCTGCGCATTCTGAACATTGCAGGATCACGCCCATCCGAGAGCAAGGGAGGGAATTCCTGCACAAGGGGCGGATCTCCGTCCAATTCCCCCCTGTCCTGCCTCAGCACGCTACTGAAAGTTGCAGGCAAGGAAAAGGGATATGGTGTGATTTGCGACGACGAGTCAGGCCGCTCCGCGCTCCATCGCGCCGCCGGAACCGGTCTGTGGATTGGGCGACCGGTTGAAGAAAGCAACTCCAGACCGCTTCGCTTCGAGGGACGCCTTGGCAGTGATCTTGGAGGACTGCAGGAATGGCCGCTTGAACATGTCGTGCGTGTCCGGTGCATCTGTGCGATCAGCGATTCAGCCGAACTGTGGTCCCGGCAACTTGACAGCCTGCAACGGCTGTTCTCGGCCGCCAGACGCTGCAGGCTGGAACTGTTGATTGAGTTGATTGCAGCGAATCAGGG
>JAPOOS010000319.1 GCA_026713305.1 Paracoccaceae bacterium | reverse complement strand
TTCAACGCCACAATGGATACTGTTCCTGGCCGCAAAGTGTGGCGGCATGGACAGGCCGTCCCCTACAGACGCAGTGTTTCGGAGTCCGAGGAAAGTGATGGCAAGGATTGCGAAGAAGGTGGCTTCCCGGTGACTCGCGGCATGACAACATGAAGCTCAATCAATGGCGTGACGAAGTGACAAGCTGTGGTGACAGTTTCCGTTCCGTCAGCTGCGAAGCAAGCGGGAAGGGCTTCCGGCAGATTTCCCACGAACCTTCAATTGCAGAGAGTGTGCCGCTTCGCGCGCTTGGCATTCCGGAGGCAACAGCGAAGTACTCTTGCTGATGGACATTTAAGCGCGTGGGACCGAGGCTGGTCCATCCTGCTCTCTGCTGTCATCAGACGGACGTAGGCGCCGATGCCGACCAGCCCAATGCTTGGAGACATGTTCGGACATCCCGGATACCGAACGGGAGGCAAAGTTCTTGACAGTACAGTGTAGAAACTGCCGAAACAAAGGATGATCGGGAAAGTGCGCCGGGACAATGGAGCATTGTCAAGAAATCATTGGCCGCCGCGCGGGTGCGTGGCCTGTCCCGGCGACCGACATCTTCGCAGAGCAGGAGGAACGAGCGAAGCTTGCGAGGATGTGTTCACATGTGTCGGGTTTTCCGACATGGGTTTCAAAGACTTCCAACGCGGTGCGTCTCTTGGAACTGCTGCCAGGCAGTCTACCCGAGCATTGGCAATGCACGGCAAATGTTGAACGCTACGCTATTGCCTCGATGTATTCCACACAAGCCCAATGGGGGACCATCCCAAGATTTTTGTCCATTGCGGGAACCTCATGCACAAGCCAGGAACGCAGGACATTTGAGTGGCTTGAATGCCCGATGCCCGCCGCAAGGAACTCCTGAACTGCAAGTGATCTGCAGGAGAAAAACAATGCCCAATTGATCCTGTCCATGCTGGAGGGGTCATTACGGTATCAAACCAAGACCCCCTTGCTGCCGGAATGTCCGCCTGATGCGCTTGAGCTCAAATTCCTCGTTCGGGTGAATCTTGTTGTCGGCCTCCATCAGTTCTTGAAGCAAGTCGAGTATGCCGTCAGTAATTTTCCGAAAATTGCAGTCTTTGTGCGTCCTGCAGAAAATCGCGAGTTCTTCCGCAATGTCCTCGGTTCTGAACAGCGATAGATGTGCCTTGTAGAGTTCAAGTCCCTTTTCGACGTAGCGTGGATTGTAGCCCCAGGAATCCACGAAGTACTGCCGCGCCCTGCGCATCTCTGCCGCGTGGAACTCATTGTCTGCGCCGACCATCTTGAGCACAAGCGGCGCCAACAGTGCAAACAGTTGGTTTGCCAATATGTCAATTGGTGAATTGATGAATACTGGAATGACCTCGACCGGGCCCTTGAGTTTCTCCAGTTTCTTGCTGACAACCAGGTAACCCACACCTGTGGCAATCCCTGCCACCAGAGCCCCATGTGGCGTAGTGGCTAGAATTGCGGCAACATACGACGTTTTGGCTATCTTGGCACCTGTGTGTGCGGCACTTATGAATTTCACGGATTTTCGGGCGGCCGAGATCACCTGAGAGCTGAAGTAGGCGTTCTCACCTATAGCCAGTTTGGCTTTGAATGCTCGCTGATCCGTCACTATGGCGTCTACGTCCAGCTTTTCGAAACGCCTTTGCAAGCTATTGTGCATCGCACTTACCAAGGAAGTGGAACTAGAGCCTGCTAGAGTGCACTCTCAAGTGTTGTACGTCACTGGGTCCTGAGATTGTCATATTGCCTGACTTGATTGCGAATTTCCCTCTCCAAGGCTTTGTCCTTGATGTCCTCCACTGCGCCAATTGCCAGTCCCAACGCCGCAAACAATGGCGTCACGACCGGACCCAATATGACGCCAATGATCGGAATGCTGCTTACCAGCCACCCAAGTACCGCACCGATGACCAATCCTGTTGTGGCATTGGGGAAGTTACGTAGAAGCCACATAACGGTCTCAAGAATCTTCTGTCCGATTCTGATTACGACCTTGCCCGCCGAAATGGTCGCTCGAGCGACAGCAAACAGAATTCTCTTGGCATCGGCGGACAGTGGCAGCCGGTTGACCTGGTTTCGAAGCTCGTCCTCCGACAAAGCGATTGACTTGAGA
>JAPOOS010000146.1 GCA_026713305.1 Paracoccaceae bacterium | reverse complement strand
CCACATCGAGCGCTGCGCGTTGAAGGAACTTGACGATTTGGAAGCGCGGCTCGCAGTGGAAAGGCCGCGGGTCGGTTTGACGCGGCCACTGCAATTGGATTGGGGAGACTATCAGGAAGCATATGGGGAACTCCGCAGCCGCGCGCGGGAGACTCGTGACTTCATTGAGCATGTTGTGGCGGAGGAACTGACCAGGGGAAGGGAAGGTTGTTCCATCAACAGGCAGCGCATGAAGGTTGCTCTTGCAGACACCGGCCTTTCCGCACGGCAGCAGACGGAGGCGAATTGCCAAAATGTGAAAATGGCGGTGGAGAAGATCAATGATCACACGCTGGAATTGGCCCAACAATGCAGGCAGGACTTGGAAAGGACAATACGCTCGGCGTTGGACGATTTTGCTCGGCAAGATCTCGCCAACATGGATGTGCGGCAACAGACCGAATTCCATTCGGCCCTGGAGGAGCGAATCCGCGAAGAGTCGAAGCGCTCAGCCAACGTGCTGAATTCCATTCTGTTGCAATTGAGCGCAATGGAAACGGATGGAGTGTCTACCTTGGTGGATCAGATTGCTGCAGTTGAACAAAGCAACATTGCTCTGCAGGAAAGAGTCTCTGCCGAACTTCAGCTTGTCCAGCTCGGCATGGCAATCGAGATCATCAATCACGAGTTTGAAACCGCAATCCGATCAATTCGGTCGGGTCTCCGCATCCTCAAGAAATGGGCTGACTTGAACCCAGAACTGGCTTCCCTTTATGGCAGCATACGAACCAACTTTGACCATCTGGACGGTTGCCTTGCTCTGTTTACACCGCTTCACAGAAGGCTCCATCGAAAGAAGGTGGTCATTCGAGGCTGGGAGATCCATGAATACCTAACGGACCTGTTTGGCCAGCGCATGGATCGACATGGTGTGAAACTGACTGCAACCGATGCGTTTTCCAAGTCAACGATCCTAGGTTATCCGTCTTCATTCTACCCAGTATTCGTAAACCTTGTGGACAACTCGATCTATTGGCTTTCCGGCCAGAACAAGCGCGTTGAGAGATGCATTGAGCTTGATGTTTCCGGAAGCGTGTTTCGTGTCTCGGATACAGGCCCTGGCATCCACCCTCTGGACCGTGACGACATATTTGACTTCGGGTATACGCGGAAGCCGGGAGGCAGTGGAATGGGACTGCACATTGCGAGGGCTGCGATGCAGGAAATTGGATATGACTTGGCGCTCGAAAGAGGTGGCCCGGGCCAGCAAACAACTTTTCTGATCCAACCCGCTGTTGACAATGATGATTGAAGGCATGACCAGCGATGGCTTTGAGGATCATTTTCAGAAGACTGTAAGGCGATTCCTCCTGACACCGGTGGTTGTCGATGAAGAACCGACCATTTCTGGGGACACAGCTTATCACGATTGACTGGATGTTCCCGGCCAAGGTGTTGCGCGGCAAGGAGAACCAACCTCCCCAAGTTCAGACTCTGCGCAAACAAGGCAAGTCAAGGTAGACGCGATCGCGAAGGCCTTCGCCAGCCATGGATTGATTTGCGACGCATTTGAATGCCAGCCAGTTGCCAGCATCATCGAGATTGGGCGAAACGGTCCGCAAGGCAAAAGGGCGGCGGATATGCTGAGCAGCAGGACGTTTCAACGAATGAAGGTTGCCAAGTTGATCATGTCGGACGGCGTGAGATTGGAGATCTTTGAGATGGTCAACCCTCCGCATGAAGCGCGGGAACCCCCGCTGGAATACTGGAAGAGCGGAACCTTTCACTTCTGCATCACAGCCTTGGACATCGACAAAACCCTGAAGCGCGTCGTTGAACTTGGCGGCAACCAGACAAGCATATGCTGGCAACAATACCCAAGCGATCCCGGCAAGCGCATGGTGTACTGCGCAGACCCGTGGGGCACTGTGATCGCGCTGCATTCACAATCTTTCGCAGCAATGGCAGGCGTGTAGGCAGCCACCGGTCTGCTTTGGCTCGCGAGACGGCCTTCAACCTTGAACAGCCATTGCTCGGATTGCTGCCGCGACTGGCAACTGTGCGCCCATTCCTGACGAGTGGGTTCCTCGCCATGCGCACGCAGCTTCCGGCATTTCAGCCGCAGCCCACTCCCATTCAAGACAGAGGAGGTTGCCGGTCGGCCCTTGCCGTCAGGCCGGTTGAACGTGTTAGTTCAACGCCTCGTCAATTATGCCGGCCATTTCGTCGTAGCTCATGTTCTTGTAGGTCTTGCCATTGATCACGAACGACGGCGTTGAACTGATGCCGTGCCGGGACATGAGCTTGTCCGAGCCACTGACCAGTGTCTCGACCATTTCCTCGTCTCTAATGCACTGGTTTAACTGCTCCTCCGACACTCCCACGGAACGAGCAAGCGATGAAAGCCGCATTAGCATCTTATTGCCGGTGGGTTGACTGGACCATTCCGGCTGCTTGGCATACATCAGGTCGATCAGATCAAAGTACTTATCAGGCCCGCCACATCGAGCGACGACGGATGCAATCAACCCATATCGATTGAAGTACACCTCAACGACCTCATATCGAATCTTTCCGGTGTCAATGTAGTTCTGCTTGAGAGTAGGAAACACCCTGGCATGAAACGAAGCGCAGTGAGGGCAGGTCAAGGAGGCATACTCGGTCACGGTAACCTGTGCAGACTCGCTGCCAAGACTCATGATGGGGTACTGGCCTGCTTGAGCCTCATCGGTTTGGGCAGCAGACTCGATCGCGCCAAGAGCGAAGGCAAACACAGCCGCCATTGAAGCCAAGGCAAGTCTGGTGGTTCTCAAAACTGAAATGATGGACATTGGTTAGTTTTCTTTCTCTTCTTTCTCTCTTGAGAGTATGTATGAACCCAGTTCAAACAACGCTTCACGAAGTTCCTTGTCTTCCACATTCTGGACCGCCATCCAGGATTCGTCTCGAGCGCCATCCTTGACTTCCACACACATCGGTTTGTGGTCGTCGCTGTCGGCGGCAAGGTCGGCGAAGGTCGTGTGTTCAAACCGTACCCTGCCAATGGCGTTGTAGCCATATGCCTTGTTGACCCGCTCGATTATGACTTCCCTCTTCATTGACAGTTCCTGGGCGCAACTCCCCGGTATCCGCAGCACCAGCGTCCCTCCCTCGAGAGGATTTCTGGGCCAGCTCACTTTGACCGGTCGAGATATCTCCCCTATGTCACTCCCTATGACTTCCGGCCAAGCGGTAAGCAGCCGGGTCAAGGTAATGCCCTTCTGTTCGGCAATCCTCTGCAGACGGTCCGAGGTCAAGGCGGACACAGACCTGAAACCACCCTTGAAGCCAGACCCAAAAGTCTTCAACTTCCTGTCTCTCGGCATCAATGCGATCTCCCCTGCGCCGGAACGCGGCGTGCCGTTGCAACACATTATGGCAACGGACGCCAGAAAAACTCCATAACACTGCTGTGAACCAACACCGCTGTCACCAAGTGTTGAACTGGGTCGTTCAAGTTTGCGAATCCCCGAGGACCCGGCTGCCAACATGACGCTTCGCCCGTTCAACAGGTTTCATTCGGCCAAAGCTGCGCATTCACGTGCCGGTTTCCGAAACCAATGCCTTTCGCAGCTGGCGACAACACTCGTCATTGCCAAGTCCACTTAACGGAATTTGGTTGCCGTGAACAGGAGCAACGTGGCGGCGCCACTTGCCGGGAACAGCACGGCAAGCCTGCGTCGACCGGACTTCCATTCAGGCTGGAGGCAAGCTTGCTTCCCAAGCGACCCCATCGCCAGCCAATGCAGCCAACAACAGTCACAGCGGCCGGCATGGACGAGGAAATCGGAAGTTCAGAGCATGCGCCCGATCTCGCTTGCGGCCCGCTCAATGCCATCATCCGTCAGGTTCCCGGCTTCAATGACACAGACGCGCTGTTCCCTCTTCGGCCTCGATTGACGGTTGTATTTCGGGTCATAGTGAATGGTGATCAACTGACGAACCAGTTCCTTGAATTCACCCTCGGCAATCAAGTCCTTCCATTCCCTGACAACCCCCTTGGGGTGGTAGTGGCGCAGCCTGTCGACCGTCGATGCAAGCCGGCTGCAGTCCTGACGCAGATGTGCAAACTCTTCCATGATGTGCAGCACACGCGCTTCAAGCGGCGCCGTGACTGCAATGCGCTGGGCTCCTGACATGGCTTTCCACATGGCAGGCGGTATCGTGACCTTGCCGATACGGTTTGACTCCGCCTCCACCATTACAGGCCGATCTGGGTCCAGAGCCTGCAATTCCTGCGCCAAGCGCGTTTCGAAGGACTTCTGCGTCGGTTGCTCGGCATTCGTGGCCCCGAAAACCGATCCCCGGTGTCTCGCCAAGTCCTCCAGGTCGATAACTTGGTGGCCATGCTGCCTCAGTCTTTCGAGAATGGCTGTCTTGGCACAGCCGGTGTCGCCGTCCAGCAAAATGATCGGCGTGGACACCGACTCCTTGTACAGGGCTTCCACAACCAGTCGCCGATAGGATTTGTACCCACCATCGAGCACGGCGGGCTGCCATCCGATTTGCCTGCAGATTTCCGCCAAGGCACCCGATCGCATGCCTCCGCGCCAACAGTAGATCAACGGCCGGAATTCTTGGGCCTTCGTGTTCAGGTCCCTGTCCAACATGTCGGCTATGTTGCGCGCAACAAAGGCAGCGCCCAGCCGCATCGACTTGTGACGGCTTTGCCGGGCGTAAATCTCGCCCACAATTGCGCGTTGACAGTCATCCAGCACAGGTCGGCTGACAGCGCCGGGAATGTGGTCAACGGAATACTCCGAAGGCGATCGCACATCGATTATTTCATCGAACTCATGGTCGTAGAACAGCTGCAAGCTGGAGGGAGCGAATGTCTCAAGTGCGGGAAATCCCATATTCGTAGTCGCGCCTGCAGTGCTGTCTGGCAGCTTGCCAGTGGTCTTGTGCCGTTGGTTGAACTTGCCACTCGAAGCTGTCAGCATGTGGCAAGCTGTTGACATTGAACTACAATTCGTCATTGAATCTTCAACCGTTGCCACTTCGCGGCCTCGTAGCTCAGCTGGACAGAGCAACCGCCTCCTAAGCGGTAGGTCACAGGTTCGAATCCTGTCGGGGCCGCCAACTTCACTGTCGTTTCAGTTCCCGCCCAAGGTCCAGCGGCCTGTGGGATGCCGGGATTCTCGTGAGCAGAGCGACGGAAAGGGACCGGCATGAGGGCGATGAAGGCATGTGCCAGCCGCTGTGGCTTGAGCCTGGATGTGGCAATCATCGGTCCGAACGCTTCATTGGGACGGCAAGGAAGGTGGAACGTACATGAACCGGCGCTGTCGGCAGGACCGGCCGGGCCTTTGCAAGCCCGCGGCGCAGTGCAATCCAAACGCTTTGACATGACAGGACTGATGTTGAATGTGGTGGCGTGCATCGGCAACGGCTTTCCCCGTTTGCCCCGGAACCGCCGACGGTTCGCAAGGGTCTAGACCCCTACACTTGGGTTGTGCACATCATGGGTTTCTCTGATTCGATGCACACAGTGATGCATCAACACGGAGGCGGCGACGAAAAACCTATTCTGGCTTGCCGACGAGCAACACAATCCTTCAAGCGCCTGTTTCCCAGGCCCAGACGCCTTCTCGCACTATGGTGACAAGGCAATGTCCTGCCTATTCTTCCTTCAGGACGCCGAAGTTCCGGAAACAACTGAAGCGAGCTACAGTGAAGATGTTCGACGGAGGAAGCCCCATTGGTGGTTACGGGCAACCCATGGAATCAAGGTTCTCGGGCAAAGGGCATCCCCTCGTTTCAAAGAGCTTCCCAACACAGAATCCACTTCATTCAGCGAAGTGTCGCATACAGAGGCGCAATTGCACCAGCACACTGGTTAAGGCCATTTGATCGACGTCGCACACAGCCCGGTCTGAATGCGAAGCCACTGATGATCGGTCTGAAGAATTGCTGCATTTCGATTGGCAAGCCGTGCTTGCACTTGTTTGCCATTTGGAGGGCACCTGTATCTTTGCCACTAGCGAGCAATCTTTCTCAGAGCGTTGGCCTGAATGGGAATTGAATCCTTGCGCTTGTACGCGACTGAAACTCGAATGCCGTGCGCGCATCAAGCATGACGGCTGACACTTCAACATGCCTCCGCTTGCATGGCGATTGTGGTGCAAGCTTGAACAGTCAGATTGTACTCATCTTGCGGTTGGAACGCACCAATCGAACCAGCAAGTGCGCTACAATTCGTTGCGTGTGCAGCCATTCTGGAACGAAGAACCGAGTCTGCAGCGAAACGACTGTCGCGTTCGCAGTGCGGTGACGATTCAGTTGCCTCCATGCGTGCTGCAGCTATCGCTTGCCGCCAAAGCCCGCAGCGAGGTCGCTGCGCTCCAACACGCCAACCATGCCTTCATGTTTGCTGCCGACAAATGTACCCCTGAGGTTGCCATCATCGCCGCCGGTGCGCCTGAAGAAGTTCTCTTCAACGACCACCATGTAACCGAGGTCGCCATCTTTCCACTGTTGGTCGGAAAAGTCTTTCAGCTCCGTAAAGTTCAGGTTTCCGGTCAGACTGGATATTTCGACTGCCAGGCTGGCCTTCCCGACCACTTCGTCTGCAGTCGGAGTGTAGCCCAGCAAGGCGCCGTTCCAGGTAACGGTTGTGGACAGGTCAGTGTTGGCTGACAAGGCACTGCCGGGTTTGGGGCCTGTGGCCCAGGGTCGCGCAAGGCCGTTGGCATATGCGACGCCGAAGGAAGCGGTTGTGGTTGTGGTGCCTTGCTGCCACGAGAATTCGCCGACCAGGTGTGATGAGGTGTTGCTCCAACTGCCCAGGCTGTTGGCGTCAAACTCATCTGGCTGCAATCCTGTTGGAAGCACGCCATACATTGCCAGAAGGATGTCGCTGTCAATGGGGTAAAGGAACATGGGGCGTGAATTGTAGGCGTAGTATGTACCCATCAATGAGCTGGTGTTGTCTATGTGTCCCCATATTCCCAATGCGTGCATTATTTCATGTATAAGGACTTGGATCATCGCCCGTCCGGGGTCCCCGAAAGTCGGTTTCACGAACGCATTGGGACGCATTTCAACCATTGAAGTAACCAGTTTTACAAGCTTGTCTTTCTTGTCTCCAGTGGCTGGCGTTTGCCAATAACTCGTCACCTTTGCGTGGCCTAGCAAAGGATGGTTGCGTGGGAAATTTCTGTTGAACGTAATCTGAATGGTGCCTTCTTCATTCAAGTTATTGTAGTCGGAGGCTATCTTGATACGCTTGTCGTGGGGAAGAGCGGAGTTGATTATGCTTGTGGCAATCTCGACCCGCCGCCGTTCCTCGTCCGTTGCGCCGGGATCAATTTTGATTACCGGTGCAACTGAAAAAGTGGCAAGCCCAAGCAAAGGACCCTTTGAGGGCCGATATAGGTACATAAGCGAGGAACCCAGATGCTTGACAACAGCATTTGTGCTGCTGACATCTGCAATCTGACCCTTCTTGACCGTTACACCGTGGTATAGGTTCGGCGCTGCAACCAACGTTCCGCTGGGCTTGCGGTTGGACCCAACGAGATAGTGGCTTGTTGTGGTGGCAATCGCGGGAAGCGGCAGTGCAGGGGGCTGAGCTTGCTGATTGGAGGAACTGGCTGAAGTTGGCCCAAGCGTAGTAACGAACGTTGATTTAGGCAGTGCCGGCGGTTGTTGAATCGTAGGGTTGACCGGTTGTTGCGGTTGCTGGTTCGTAGGGTTGACCGGTTGTTGCGGTTGCTGGTTCGTAGGGTTGACTGGTTGTTGCGGTTGCCGGTTCGTAGGGTTGACTGGTTGTTGCGGTTGCTGGTTCGTAGGGTTGACAGGTGCCTGCGGATTGCCGCCGCCGCCACCTGAGTTACCGCCAGAACCACTGCCGCCAGAACCACTGCCGCCGCCACCGGAGTTGCCACCAACGGCCTCGCCTTCATCGTCAACAACCTCGTCGTTGGCACCTCCACCTTGGATGCCGTCGACAACACCACCGCCATCACCGCCACAGCTGGTCATGGCCAAAGCGGCAACGAACAACAATATCGCTAGTACTAGTCGTGGCGCTCCATGATCCATTTGGCTAGCTCCCTAGTGTTCGCTGCAAGGCGGACACAGCGAATGTGGCGTGTTGAAGTTCAACGCAAGGAAGTCGCAAAATTCTGTGGAGACAAAAACATTCAACACTGGTCAACCTAGCTTCCTGACAAGTCTTGGCAAGAGGAACTCTCCTTCTTCCTGATCTGCACTTCCTATGGTGCAATTTGTCAGATCAATCAGTGTATGCCTTCCCACGAATGCCCCTATCATGGTCTTCCACCTTTGCCGACAGGAATTTGGTGTCGATTTCGAAGAAATGAAGCGACATCCACTCATTTCTAAAATGCAGAACGCAGCGAAAACCCTGCGCATGCGCCCTGTCGAGCCACGGGGGTGCTCGCAGAAAGGCGATGACAGTTTGTGAAGCGGTTGAATCCTGGCAGTAGTTTTTCACTTGGAGCCACGAGTGATGGGCAAGGCAACGCCCAGGAATTAGCCCGTTTGCAAGGCAGGATCACCGTTGTGAAGGCCAATGTGGACTCCATGACAACTAGGTTTGATGCCAGCCTGGCTCAGTTGCGCGAGGATATGGCTAGGCGCGACAAGGACAACATTCAGTGAAAGTTCGGAATGTAGGCCGTCGGAGTCATCATTGTCATCGGCAGCATCGGCTTCATGTTGCGTTGGTTGGTCGGATGACGGCCCGGACAATCGCCGTTGTCGGCTTGACCAGTGTTGCCTTCGGCTGAACTGTCAAACCCGGACCGCAGCTTCCGCATCAGCTTTTGGATCTTCATGGCATGCTGCACCAGTCGGCAAGCGAGAGTCGTCTGTTCCAATGTTTCCATCCCCAGAGAATGGCATGTTGCGAATTCTTGGATGCCCAAGGGGCGGGACTCTGAATCGACACTAGGCCGAGTCCACTTCATGCAGTTCCGATGAACAGACATGCCTGCCTGTGCAGCAGGCGTTCCGAGCTTTCATTGCAGTGGATCAGTTCGGGACAGAAGCGCTTTGACCTTCAAGAGAGGTGAGAGCGCCAGCGCACCAGGCTCAAGGCTCAACAGTCACTTGCGCTTGCGGTGAAAGCCCAAGAATGGGAAAGGCTTGGCCGGCAACACTTCCGCATGCCGTGCGAAGCAGTCGGTTGGCGCAGTTGCGAAGCGTCGGCAGCGGTTCATGCAGCAAGACTGGCAGTACGTGTGCCAGCCGGAATTTCCGATGGCAGGACGAGTCGAATGGATTGGCATCATGGCGACGGTGGGTGTGGGCCATGCGCGGCATTTGCGTTGTCGCCGGGCAGTTGGCCTGCTTGGCAAGACGAATTCAGCCAAGGTCGACAATGCCAACCGATTGGGTGACCGTTCGATCAATGCAACATCCAGCAAGGCAGAGCAGCTTGTTGCTGGTGTTGAATAGCATGCTTTGTTGAAGCTAATTTGTCACAATGCTTTCATGTCCATGCAGCGATTTATTTGCACGCTGCGTCAAACAAATTCAAGCAGTGGCATGGTGTGCCCGTTGCGTTCCGTCCCGCCGGAAAGCGGGGCCTTCAATTCGTCTCGTTCCGACAGGTGCAATTCCACTCGCCAGCGCATGTTGCTCACAGGCGCCTCCATTGTTGTGGAAACCCCCATGAATCGAAACAAAGCGCATTTGTCCATACCCATGAAGGCCGGAAATGCTGGGAAACAGGGCTGGCGGCCGACTTTCACTCACGCCCATTCGCAAGTCAACCGCCGCCACCCACCGAGCGTGCACCACATGGCTCTCAATCCTGATCAAGCCGGTTTCATCGACGCATCCCTTGACAACCAGGGGAGCACGCGGGCAATCAACAATCCCAACAAACTGTAGACTCTGAAAGCAGCATGTCTCAAACCTCGAAAATTACTCTGCAACGACACTAGGCAAACAACACCCTGTTGCCTTCGGAAAGCTCGTGAGCGCTGTCTTGCATTCGCCAAGGCAGTGTTCGGGCGTTGCAGTCGTACTTTCGCAGCAGCACATCGCTGAGACAGACATTGCAGTCTCTCGATTGCGTGTCGTCCTTCAACTGTTTCGTCCGCAAGGCGATCCGAATTTGTGTGACAGGCAGCCCTCTCGGTGGCATCCTGCAGAAGCCCCAACGTGTTCCTGCGCAGCTCTCCGTTCTATTCTGCAATTCGCCGCTCGCCGCAGCTACTCGAAACGTCCCTCGTTCAATCGCCAATACACGTCGGTCGAACGCAGCGGGGAATCTTCTGGAACATGCTCAAATGGT
>JAPOOS010000188.1 GCA_026713305.1 Paracoccaceae bacterium | reverse complement strand
GGTCAAGCAACTGCTTGGACAATACGAACAGCCGCCCATTGATCCTGCTGTCGACGAAGCGCTCCTTGCGTTCATTTCACGGAAAAAGGAATCCATGCCGGACGCGTTTGTGTAGGAAACCGACCGGCAGGCGCCAAGCGCTGGCCAAACCCGCGGATGCCAATGAATTGAGGAACGTCTCAGGCGCTTCAATCCTGCAGAGCTGGGCGGAGTGTCTGCGGGCAGGGCAGGGAATTCCGCAGAACAGCCGGTCCATTTGCCCTCGATCGCTCGTCGCAAGGCAATGAGTTTCGTTGCTTTCCTTCGAAACCGGGCCTTCGCACCTGCTCATGGCCGACCGGATGTGCCGGCGGCCAGGTGAGCTGTCATTCCTGGCTTGGATTGTGCATCGAAACTCGACCCCGTTTGACCAGGCGTTGCCTGACGCGAGATGGCCGGCGCCCGGAATTCCGGGCGCCGGTCAGCGTTACGGTCAATGCAGCAAGGAACTATCAGGAATTGAACTCGTAGGCGCGCTCGCCGTGCATGCTCAGATCAAGACCGTTTACCTCATGTTCAAGGCTTGCCCTCATCGGCATGATCAGTTGCAGAGCCTTGACGATGATGGCGGTTGCGACGACGGTATACAGGCCGACAACCACAACGCCGCCAAACTGGGCAACAGCGCTTCCGTCACCGAACAGAATGATCATCAGCGTTCCAAATATTCCGCCAACACCGTGTACGGCGAACACGTCCAGGGTGTCGTCGATATGCAGCTTGGATTTGACGAATCCCACGGCAATCTGACAGAGAACTCCTGCAACGGCTCCAATCACAAGCGCTTCAATCGGCCCAACAAAGCCTGAGGCTGGTGTAATTGAAGCCAAGCCCGCGATCGTGCCTGTTACCATTCCAACCAGTGAGCACTTTCCGTACTTTATCTTTTCGTAAAGTATCCAGGAAAGAGACGCAGCAGCCGCGGAAATGTGGGTCACCGTCAATGCCATGGCGGCGCCGCCGTCGGCGGCGAGCTGGGAGCCGCCATTGAAACCGAACCATCCAACCCAGAGCATGGCCGCACCAATCATTACAAAGGGCGGGTTGTGAGGCGGTTTCGAGCGGTCCTTTCGTGCCCCCAACACAAAGGCGATGACTAGCGCCGCTATGCCGGCAGTTTCGTGAACGACTATGCCTCCCGCAAAGTCCTTGACACCGGTGTCTCCGAATATCCCTCCGTCGGACAACATGCCGCCGCCCCAGATCCAGTGCACAACCGGAGCATACACCAGCAGCATCCACAGGCCCGAAAACGCCAGTATGTATCCAAATGTTATTCGTTCGACATATGCACCGACGATAAGAGCCGGAGTGATGATCGCAAAGGTCATCTGGAACGCAAAAAACAGGATTTCAGGAAGGCTTCCGCTGAGAGAGTCCGATGTTACGCCAAGCAGGAAGACTTTGTCGAAGCCACCCCACAGCATTGTGCTGCCGCTGCCGAACGCTATGGAGTAGCCCACCGCCAACCACAACAGGCTCATCAGGCAGGCTATGGCATAGCACTGCATGAACACGCTCAAGACGTTGCGAGCGCGCACCAGTCCTCCGTAAAACAAAGCTAGGCCTGGAAGCGTCATGAACAGCACCAAGGCTGTTGCAACAATGATCCAAGCAGTATCCGCGCCAATCATAATGTCATCCTTTCTATCTTGACCGGTCCGCCTCGGTTCAATTGGCTTGGTGCTTCAATTGCCGCGGACGCGGTTCTGTTAATTTCTTGCCAAAGCCGTTTGCCGTCAAATTCAACGCCCGCGTCTTTGGAGAGCGTAGACAGGGACGTCGGCTGTATTGTTCAATTCGAACACTCTCCGACCAGTCGCTGCAAGTCGGTGCAACGACAGGCTCATGATAGCGCCTCAAAGCGCGTGCTCAGTACTGCCAGCGCGATCAGAATGATCGCCGTGGCCATGCCGGCAAGTATGTCGTCAAGCATAACCCCGGTTGCTCCGGGGAGCGATTCCGCACTGCCTATCGCCAATGGCTTGGCTATGTCCAACAGGCGAAACAACGCAAATGCCGCCAGCACGCCTGGCAACCACAACAGTGTTCGATCGTCGCTCCGTTGCGTTGCATAGTAGAACAGAGGGATCAACGCGACCCATTGGCCTGTGAATTCGTCAACGACGATCACAGAGGGATCATTACCACTGAAGTGCGGAAGGGCTGAATATACCGCCCACCACGCAACTCCGCAAATCAGCAAAGTGAGCAACGCTACTTGTCCCAGGCCAATGCCCATGGCGCTAACCGCCAGCGCGGCAGCGACGGCGGACGCGGAACCCATCGTTCCGGGCACGAATGGCAAATGACCCAGCCCGAACACTGTCGCTATGATCCTGGACATCGACCCCTCACGGCTGCAGTGGCGAGCGCCGAAATGCCTTCCCGGCGTCCAGTGAATCCCATTCCTTCGGTAGTGGTTGCCTTGACGCTGATTCGGTCCACATCAAGAGACAGCAATTCGGCGATGCAGCCGCGCATGCTGTCCACATGCGGTCGAATTCTTGGGAACTCGCAAACAAGCGTGACGTCAACGTTGACGATTTCATATCCCCGCGCGGCGACGCGCGAAGCCGCATGGCGCAGGAACCTGGATGAATCGCAGTTCTTGAGGGATTTGTCGCTGGGCGGAAACCAGGCCCCGATGTCTCCTTCGGCAATTGCGCCGTACAAGGCATCGCAAACGGCGTGCAGCCCGACATCTGCGTCGGAATGTCCTGCCAGGGACTGTCCGCAGTCGATTTCGATGCCGCACAGCTTCATGCTTTCCCCAGAACACAGACGGTGAGCGTCAAATCCTTGGCCGGTTCGTGTTTCGGCAAGCCGGTGAAACTGCTCTTCGGCTCGGAGAAAGTCCTCTTGGTGCGTAATCTTGAAGTTGTCTGCCTCGCCGGGGATGCAATTGACCTTCATGCCGCTGTCGACGGCGATTGCCGCGCAGTCATTTGTGTCGCCGGACCGCCGGCGGTAGGCAACCAGTATCTCGTTGAATGCAAATGCCTGGGGCGTCTGGGTCCTGACCAGTCCTCGACGGGACACCGCTGTCCGCAACTGGCTGCCGCGTGCCTTCCACAATGCGTCGGCAACTGGAAGTGTGGGGACAACGGCATCGGAGTTCTTCAATCCGTCCAACAGCGCCGAAACCAGCTTGCAGGACAGGAATGGTCTTGCGCCGTCATGAATGAGTACGTGGTCGATGTCGGCATCGGCAAGGTGGTTCAGTGCGCTGGCCACGGACGCCGTTCGGCTTGCCCCTCCTGTAACGACCTGGCACCTTTCAGCGAAAATCGGAAAGATCAGTTCGTCGTAGATCTCGCGATGGTCGCTGTTGATGACCATGATGCAGCGAGATATGGCGGGGTTGTTCAGGAAAGCGCTTATTGAATGCGCAGCCAACGGTCGGCCGCCAACGCTCCTGTATTGCTTCGGGATGGCGCCGCCAACGCGCACGCCCGTTCCCGCGGCCAGCACCACTGCCGCCGCTTTCCCGCCGGAGTGATTGTCTCCGGCAGGTTCTGTTGATCCCGGTTCAGACTTCGGCAATTCCTGCTCCCTGAAAATCCCGGGAATCAAATAGACGATATTTTTGCATGGAATTCAAGGCATGAATCAAGCCAGGCGTTGAATCCTGCCGATCAAACAGGGGTGGCAGGGCGAGGCAACTGCAACTAGACGAAGGGACGTGGGCTTTTCTTCTCAAGCAATCCCGAGTTCGGCGCGGCTGGCAAATGCCCGATGCGCTGCCTGCTGAACACGCCTGCCAGCCCAACCTGTTGGCGGAGGGGCAGCCGGCAGGCTCATCATGAACCGCGTGATCGGCGAGGAAGGCGTGCGGGCAAGGGCACGCATCAAATCCTCCGACCGCAATGGCAGGCTCCCGCGCAACCACAATGAAGAGTGCCATTGTGCAACAGTTGTCCCCCGTTTCAGCGCGGAACGCCGAGAGCGGCGCTGAATTTGCCGAAAGGCGCGCTCCGACGCACCCGAATCAGATCGACATGATTTATGAATTCGAAGAGTTGATGTATAAGGAAAGCCTCAAGGCGCAAGCCGGGCGCGCAAAGTTCAAGCACACATCAATGCAGTCGGAGCCTCGGATTGACGACCGCCGTCGCAATCGCCACGGTACTTCGGCATAGCGCAACTCCGGTTGACGGCAACAGTTGTGATTCAGTGAGCGAAACTGCAACTTCCAAAGTTGCACGTGGGATCCGTTTGTGGTTCGTTGCCAGGATGAATGCGCCGTCATGGGTCAAGCAAGCAAGGCATGAATTCCGCAATCAACAGACTGGCAAGTCGCCTGCGCATCCTGTTCCTGCGACGGGTCTATCGCCGCGCCGAGTTTTGGACATCGTTCGCGTTGCTCGCCTGCATTCCGTTGGTCACGATCGCCACCGTGCTGGCCATCGTGGACTTTGTTAAGGGCGAGTTCAGCGACCGGCTGATTGCCTTCATGCTGTTCGATTTCGTGTTTTTCACGATCATTGCCGCCAGGCTGGTTTTTGCCCTAGCCGGCAAGGGCAGGGATCGCGATTCCGGAATTCAGAACCCGCTGCGAGTTACGCTGACGCGACTGTTCGCCTTGCTGGCCTTCATCCCGACGCTGGTCATTGCCGTGGTGGCGAGTCTGGTGTTGAACGTGGGCATCGGCGACAGTCTGGCTGTCGAGGTCAGGGAGGAACTCGACCGAGCCAGCACCGCATCGGAATCCTACGCCAGCGGCAAGGTTCAGGAGATTCAGGCCTACGCCACAGGGCTGGCGTCACGGCTGAACCAGGAAATTCTTCGATATCCGAACATTGACCTTGCTCAGTACAGGCAGCCGCTGCACATGCTGCAGTCCGATATGCCCGGCGCCATAAGGCACGTCTTCATCATAGACGGAAACTGCAACCTGATTGTGCGCGGCGTGGCAAGCTATCTCTTCGACTACAGGCCACCGCCGGGCAACGTCATGCAGATGCTGGCTGCGGACCTGGCCTCGCCTGGCAATGCCGAGGCCTGTGGGGAGGATCTAGATCTGAACGTTCAGGCGTCAGGGGAACCGGCGCCGGTAATACCCGTGAATGCCGGCAGCGGTCGTGTCGGGAGCGTGTTCGAATCGGGTGGCGGAAATCAGCTGACTGCCGTCGTCAGGCTGGAAAGCACAGTCGACTACTTCCTGGTTGCGACCGTGGACGTGAATTCCTCGATAATGGCGCTGCGCAAGTCGCTGGCAAGAAAGACGGAAACGTCGCGCGACCTGGTGCAGAAAATCACCTACAGAGTGTTTCAGTACTCCATTTTGTACATGAGCCTGGCTCTGGTGCTTGTGCTGATCATGACCCAGCTGGGCACAATGTACGCCAAGCGCCTGAGCAAGCCGGTGCAGGAGCTTGCGAGGGCGGCGAAGGAAGTGGGGGAGGGCAACCGCAACGTCAACTTCAGCACTCGCGGCGCCAATGAAATTGGCAGGCTTGGCCGAGCCTTCAAGCTGATGATCGATCAGCTCGATGCCAGCATCCGAGACCTTGAAAGGACTCGAAATGCAGCCGAGCGTCGGGAACGCCAGTTTCGGGGAGTGCTTGCAAATGTCACGGCCGGCGTCATTGGCCTGGAGAGCGACGAGACCATCAGGTTCATGAATCGTTCAGCCGGCAGGCTTCTTCGCACGGACCATGTGCAGTTCAACAGGGAGGCAGGTGATGAAACTGCAGACACGGGCATACGCGAGCTGTTTCCGGAAATCGCCGCGGTCATCGATCAGCATGTCGAATCGGGCTCGTCAAGTTCGCAGCACCAACTGAGGGTTTCGGCGGAGGACGGTGTGCGAGAGCTGCTGGTGCGCATGGCGACGCGCCGCAATGACGCCGGGCGAATCGAGGGATACGTGATCGCCATTGACGATGTGACGCAACTCGTTCGCGCCGAAAGCAAGGCTGCCTGGACAAACGTTGCCCAACAGATTGCCCACGAGATCAAGAATGCCATGACCCCCATACGGCTTGCGGTTGGACAGCTGCACAACATGGTCCAGTCGCGGTTCGATCCACAGTCGAAGGCAATTGCCAACCGCTACACCGGACGGGTAGACGCCAGCGTTTCCGGACTAATCAGGATTTCGGACGAGTTTTCGCGGTTTGCCAGGTTGCCGGACCCCGTTCCGGTGCGCCGCGACCTGGTCCCGCTGGTCCGGGAGGCAATGGCTGCGGAATCTGCAAGGGCTTCATATGTCGCGATGGAGCTGGAGGGCGGCGACTTGTCGCTGGACGCCAAGATCGACAAGGATCTGTTTCATCAGGCGTTGACCAATCTGCTCAAGAATTCGAAGGAGGCGATTGACGCCAGACTGGAAAGGCAGTCGGACAAGCAACAGATTAGCCCTCGCATTCGAGTAAGCGTGGAATCATTGGAAAACTGGTTGCAAATCCGCATCATGGACAACGGCATCGGCTTCCCCGCGAACCGGAACCGATCGCACATGATCAAGCCCTTCGTCACTTTCCGCGCAGGTGGCACTGGACTGGGGCTGGCCTATGCGGAGCGAATCATCGAAAGCCACAACGGCGAATTGTCGTTGCACGATGCCCCGATCTTTGAGGGTGACCACCATCACGGGGCCATGGTGCAGATTCGGTTGGCAAAGGCTCAGCATCGCGCGGCGCCTAAGTCACTCGGCAGCAGCATCGAGGAGGGTCAATAGTTCATGGATGACATACTGATTGTCGACGACAATCCGCACATTCGAGACTTGATCGCGGAGATCCTTGGCGACAACGGTTACTCGACACGCTCGGCGGCAACCAGCACCGAGTGCATGAATGCGTTTCGCAAGGCGCAGCCAAGCATGGTGCTGCTCGACATCTGGCTTCATGATCTGGTCATGGACGGGCTTGACGTGATGCGAGAGTTGCGCAAGCGGAATCCAAGCACGCCCATCGTGATAATGTCGGCCCATGGAACCATTGAGGTTGCGGTGCGGGCGATGCGGCAGGGCGCCTTCGACTACATTGAAAAGCCGATCAGCCTGGATCGACTGCTGTCGGTCGTGAAGAACGCAATGGAGCTCGTGAAGCTGCGGCGAAAGATCAACGTGCTGCAGCTCGGCGGCGAAAGAAACGCACATCTAATCGGCGAATCGGATGTCAGCCGGAAGCTTCGGGAACGTGTCGATCGAGTGGCCGACACCAACATGCATGTCCTGCTGGTCGGTCCCCATGGGTCCGGCAAGGAAACGGCTGCCCGCTACGCACATGCCAGGTCGCGACACGCCTCGGGTCCATTCGTCACGGCCAGTTTCTCGGCGTCCGGTCCGGAGCGAATCGAATCTCGCCTTTACGGGCGGGCGTACGACGATCAGGCGCCGATTCCGGGCTACCTGGAGATGGCGCATGGCGGCACCCTGTTTCTCAAGGAGGTTTCCCATATCCCGCTCATGCATCAGGAGGGGCTGGCCAGAGCGATCGCACGCGGGCAGATTCGGCCGGTGGACGGAAGCGGCGACATCAAGATCAGGTTTCGCGTGATTTCCAGCTCAAGCAGCAGTCTGGAAATTGCAACCGCCGAACAGCGCTTCAGTCCGGCGTTGCTGCACCGCCTGAACACCACCACCATCGAAGTTCCGCCACTGGACATGCGCCGTGACGACATACCCGAGCTTGCCGCATTCTTCCTGCGCGAACTGCACGAAAGCCAGGGATTTCCCCTGCGTCAGCTGACGTCGGATGCCGAGACATTCCTGAGCGAGTCGGACTGGCCCGGCAACGTCAAGCAGCTCAGAAACTCGATCGAAAGGGCATTGATCGTCGGCGAGTCCGACGAACCAATCACCGTGTCCGACATCCAGTCGGCGGTCTCCAGCAATGCGGCCGACACGTCGTTCACGCTTGATCGGCGCTACATTGGGATGAAGCTTCGCGATGCCCGGGAGACGTTCGAGCGGCAGTACTTCATTGCGCAGATAAATCGTCACGGCGGCAACATCTCGAAGGCTGCGGAGTTTGTGGGCATGGAGCGGGCAGCCATGCATCGCAAGATAAAGGCGCTGGGGATTGTGACGATACGGGATTCCTACGGCAGCCGAGCCATGCTCCAGTCGGAGGGCGAAACGGAATGAAGGTGTTGGTTCTCGGGTCCGGCAACGTCAGCGTGCAGATTTGCTCCTACATCAGTCGCGATCCGGGGTGTGACATAACCCTGCTGGGCAACGACGCGGCGCTGGACGGGATTGCCAGCCGCATTCCGCACGTGAGGGGGCTGCGCGGCGACATTGCCAGCCCGGTCGATCTCGCGCAGGCCGAAATCGCCGACACGGATCTGCTGGTCGCGACGACCGACGACGATCTATGCAACATACTGGACAGCTACTTCGCCAACCGGATCAACAAGGACGTGCGTGTCATTTGCCGGGTTCGGCGCGACGACGAGCATGAACTGCTCAGGCGCGCAAACGGCGGATTCGTCGACGTCCTCGTGAATCCCGAGCGCGAGCTTGCCGCCGCGGCACAGAGGCTGCTCTCGTCAAGATCGATGTTCCTGCGGCGTCCCATACTCAACGAACGGGCGCAGATCGTGGGATTGCGGATTGGCGAAGCCTCGAACATTCTGAACACCCAACTCCGGCAGTTGACGCCGCTGTTCGAAAACCTGACCGCCGTGATTGTCGGTTTCCGCCGCAACGGGCAGCTGCGAATCGCGCGTTCCGACGATGAATTGTTCGCCGGCGATCAGATTTACTTCATGGCGGCAAGGTTCGACATACCGCGGGCGCTGGACATATTTGGAATCCGGTCAGCCAGGCGCGACAACACAATCATCTTCGGGGCCGGAGACGTTGGCCTGCGAATCGCCCTCGGATTGGAGGAGGAGTCCCGAAACAGCCGCGTCAAGCTGATTGAGAGCCGCAGGGAGCTGGCCGAGGTGGCGGCCGAAGTGCTTGGCAGAACCATTGTCTTTCATGGCGATTCCCTGGACGAGGAACTCCTGAGCGAAGCAGGCATTGAGTTCGCCGACGCGATCCTGGCGGTGTCCGACAGGGATCGCGACAACGTGCTTGCCCTGGCCAAGGCGCGCACGCTCAACTCCAAGGCATTGACCATCGGGCTGGTCGAAAGTCCGTCGATGGCGGAAATGGCGGATCCGCTTGGCATAGACGTGTCGCTCAATCTGCTGAGAACGACCGTGTCCGCAATCCTGCCGCACGTGCGGCAGCTGTTTGTGGATCGTGTCCTGATAATCGGCGACGACGAAGCGGAGTTGATTGAACTGCGGGTTTCAGCCGCCTCGTCGCTGCGAGGCAAGAAGATCAAGGACGCGCGGTTTCCCGACGGCATTCTGATAGGCGCGCTGCTGCGCAACAACTTCATCAAGAAGATTCATCCGGACGTAAGGCTTAGACGGGGCGACCGGCTGGCTCTGTTCGTGCTGTCGGACGGCATCGCCGAGGCGACGAGATTCCTGCATTCGAATGCCTTCGCGCGTTGAATTTCCGATTCTGGTCGCGGCGACCTTCGCAAGCGGACTTGCTGCACTGGTTCCAGTAGTGCTGGCAGCGACGTCGGGGGACCTGAGGGTCGCAAAGGTCTTTCTCGCAAGCGCCGTCGTTCTGCTGCTGACAGGCACATTCTGCGCCATATCGCTGGCCAACAGGCGCCGGGAACTGACGATATTCGATCAGTTGGTTGGATTGGCGGCGACATTCGCTCTGGCGCCGCTGATGACGGCCATGCCCGTGTACCTGTTGATCGACGATCTCTCGTTGTCCGATGCGTACGTCGAATTCGTGAGCTGTTTCACGACCACCGGGGGAGCGCTGACGGACATACCCGCAACGGAGGGCATTGTTCACTTCTGGCGGGCGGAAGTCGCATGGCTGGGCGGTCTCCTGATGTGGGGAGCCGCCGTGGCGATATTCAGGCCACTTGATCTAGGCGGGTTCGAATCGGTGCAGCACGGCGGATTTGGACCTGCCGCGCACCTGAGCAGTCGGAGGAAACATCGGGCGCGGAGTTACCTCAATTCCACGATACTGAAGCTGGCGCCGCTCTACATGGCGGTCACCGCCGTGCTGTGGGGACTGCTGCTGCTGGCCGGTTTCGAACCGTTTCCTGCTGTCGTTGTGGCCATGTCGACCGTGTCGACAAGCGGCATCACGGTTGGCGACACGGCGCTGCCTGCAAGCGCCGGCTTCTGGGGAGAATTCTGGATCCTGCTGTTCATGCTGCTGGCGCTGTCCAGAATCGTTGCGACCGGCAGCGTTCGTCGACTGGGGTCGCTGTCCTTTGTTCGGGACCCCGAAATCAACCTGGCGGCGATGTTGATTGCGGCGACACTCGCCGCGGCTCTGTTGTTCGAATGGCATGAGTTGGTTCGCGAGTACAACAATTCCGGTTTGAGGCATGTAGCCTTCAATTGCTGGGGAATAATCTTCACGGCCGTGTCTTACCTGACGACGACGGGGTTTGGCAGCGCACACTGGCCCTTTGCAACCGTTTCCGGTCAATATGGCTTGCCTGACATGATTCTCATGACCCTTGCGATGTTGGGTGGAGGCGTCGCCACAACCGCGGGCGGCATCAAGCTCCTCAGAATCTACCTGCTGTTCAACCGCAGTCGGCACGAGGTGCACCGAATTGTCATGCCCCAGTCGTCGCTGTCCAGAGGTTCCTATGGCAAGGTGCTGCGTACCGAGGGCGCCTCGCTTGCCTGGATATTCATTGTGCTCCTTGCGCTTAGCTTTGCGGCTCTGTTCATATACCTCTCCGCTCGCGGCCTGGAGTTCGAGGCGGCGATGACAGTCACCGCGGCCATGCTAACGACAACCGGTCCCCTCGTCGGCGAGACGCTTGGAAGCGACTTCGACCTCCAGGATCTGGACATGGTGTCCCGCCTCATACTGGCCTTTGCAATGATCGTCGGACGCCTCGAGCTTTTGGTGTTCGTGTTCATCGCTGGCAGGCTGGAATGGCTGAAGTGACATGCCTTGCGGTCATTCTGCAATGCAGCGCCGATCCTTGCACTGCCCGTACGCGCAATTTCGAAATGGCTTGCAACGGTGTCATTGTGGCTCATTCGACCGGACGGACTGCTGCGCCTCGGAAACTTGAAGCTTGGGGAGCGGCTGCAGCCATGCCGCGCAATCTGCATCCAATGCATCTGCCGAGATCATGAGTGGCCGAACTAGCGCGCATCAGGGCAATTGGGCCAAGGGCGAGAGCCATGGCTTCCTGCGCAGGCATTGTCCAGCTCAAACAATTCAGATGGATTGCCGGAAGGGGGGTCGTGAATCGATCAAGACCGTGAGCGGGATTGGACGGTGAGCCAAGGCGGCAGAGGGTGGACACTCCGCCAATTCTGCAATAACAGTGCCAAGGCTGCGGGACGGAGTTGATGGCTAACAAGAACAGCAAATTGCAAGACGCATTCCTGAATACGGTCAGGAAGTCGAAGTGCGGAGTAACCATTTTTCTCGTCAACGGAGTCAAACTCCAAGGTGTAATTGCGGGATTCGATCTTTACTCGGTGCTCTTGAGGCGGGAGATGCACACGCAGCTTGTCTACAAGCACGCCATTTCCACCATCATGCCTTCGGAACACCTGCGATTCGATTTTGAACTGGCTCCATCGGATCGCAAGAGGACAATCAGCGCCGCTGCGCCCGAGCCCGCAGACTAGGACGCACTGCCGCTGGCCTTGCCGACCATCATGGTGGGTGTCAAACAGTCTGTGATGTTCCCGCTTTTCATGGTGATCATTGCGGCCTTCATTGGCACTCAGGACTTGGGGCAGGAAATGCAGCGGGCGCTGTCCTTCACTGATGTAGGCAAGGGACTCGTGCTAGGATTGGCCGTTTCGTTCATGGGGCTCATGGTCGATCACTTGGCGATGCGGTGGTCAAGCTCCCAGAGAAGGCGCTTGGCCTCGATTGACCGCAGCTGCCCAGTCCAAGTCCTGTGCATTCAGATTCAGCAGGTCCAGAGGCACTTTTCATTGGGCTCGAAGAAGAGCTGCGGCTTGGGGGGCCATCATGTTCGAGGCTTCGAATTCAGGAGAGCCTGGTTCCCGGTTGTCTTTCCCGCAAGGAAGCAAACGCGGTTGCAGCGTAGTCAAGGCATCGCTTGTCGGACCTTGAAGCGGGTTGCAAGCTTGAGTGAAGTTCAAACGGCAGGCAATGTTTCCACAAACCGAGCTGAAAAGGCAGAAATGAATTGAAGACCTGTATCCACACATTTGCAGCAGCCGCAATTTTCCTACTGACTGCATTTCCTGCAGTTGCGCAGGACTTCATTCTCCAATGCAGGCATGAATTTAGCGAGAACGACAAAAACAGCCCCGACTTCGAGACAATGATGTACAATTTTCCCAATACAATGACCCACGCCATCAGTGGCGATGGAATAAGGTATGTTGAGCTGGACTTGGTTGGAGAGGGCGCAGTCTCGGAAGGAAGACTTATGCTGAGGTACTGGTCCACCAGCGTCAATCAACCGGTCAATTTCGACATTGCGCTGTTCTTTGGCTATGTGTTCGAAACGGGGGAATCCGTGATCGTGATGGCGCGTGAAAATGGAGACTCCGTTGCCAAGCCTGTTCAATGCATTCTTGCCGCGAACTGACAACCGCCAGGCCCCTTTTCCAGACAAGGCGCCGCCTGTCGAGCCTCGAAATAGTCGAGATTACTCTGCCAAGTGCGTGCAATGCACTCTGGCTGAGAATTGACAACCGGCCAAGCGACCTTCCGGACAAGGCGCCGCCCGCCGAACCTCGAAAAAGTGGAGATTACACTGCCAAGTGCGTGCAATGCACTCTGGCTGAGAACTGTCAATCGGCCAAGCGACCTTTCCGGACAGATTTTCCCAATGGTCATCATCTCGGCCTGCCATAATTGAACGACAGCCTCGCCGCGCCTCCCGTACGCCGACTGCAACTTCGACCGCCGTTTGCAGTCGACGCGTTCTTCATTGGTCAGGCGACAGCACGGTCACTCCAATTGCAGACTGTCGTATCAGTTCTATGTCGAGATTCATGCGAATGTACTCGCCACGGCTCCAGAGCTTTCCAAGATCGTTGTAGAACGGGGAAAGCACGTGTCCACTCTGACCCGTGGAGATGATGTAGACCGAGTTGTCGAGATCCGAAAAGTCATACACTGCACGAAAGCCGGGAGCATGGACATTTGCGAACGGCGTTTCTGCATCCATGCTTGGATAGCCGCGGTTTAGCGTGTGCGCCCCTCCAGGCGATGGGTGATAGATGTTGAAGAGCCACGACAGCAATGGCGAATCTCCCAGCACGTCGTGGCTGTGAAGCGCATAGTGGGCGGTTCCCCAACTCCAGTCCGACATGTCCTCTCCGAATTCCGAACTGAGGTAGTCCAGCGAGTCGTCAAGCGCAATTCTGGAAATTTCGTTGCAGGACTCCTTCTGCGGCGTTTGCTTGATGTCGCACCAGACCGCCGCGCCCTTGACGTTGCGAAAGACTCGATCAATGAAGGCGATGTCCGGTTCGCTGAAGGCGGGAAAGAGCGATCCCAGTTCGTCTTTGGTCAACAGTCTTTGAAGCGATCGGAGCCAAGCCGCGTAAATGAGTGGTTCGGCACTGAGGACATCCATCTTGCCGTGCCAGTTGGCAAGGAGGCGCAATGCTCTGTTGCGGCGCTGCACCGTGCCGTCTGCGGTTTCCCGGTCCGCAAGATGCCAGAGATTGCTTGCCATGTTTGGCAACAGGTGGCGGGCTGCAAGCGAGACCACATCCGTCTGAATTGCGATCGTGCCTTCAAGGCTGTGAACGTCGCTTGCCGCAAGAATCCTTGTCAGCCGTTCTATGCGCAGTTGATCGCCCCAGTCGTGGCTTATGTGCAGTGGATAGTCCCGTTGGGCCATTCGGTTGTTGGTATTCGCAACATAGCCAGCTTCCGGACTTCGCACGGTCGGCAGCATGAAGTGCGGCACAACCCCCTGCCAACGGTTTCGGTTCAGCCAACCTTCGGATGGCGTAAGCCCTCGCGTCCTGTGCAGTTGGCTGCGCAGCGGCACAGTTCCGATCAATTGGTGAACAATTTCATCCTGATCAGCAATCACCAGATTGAACGAAGGAGCAGTTACCTTCTTGGAAGCTTCCAGCGCCTCGTCAAGCGTGGATGCCATCATGATTCCAACAGCTCCGCTCATTGTCGTGTTTTCGGCGTCAAGCAACGTCCAGGCCAACGACATCCTGTAGCCTTCTGGCTGAATGTCGCCAATTCCGTAGTGCATCGGATCAATTATGGGGCCGTTGTCCGTCCACATCAGGCGAGCGACATGTGGCTGTTCATTCTTCACTGGAATGACCGTGTCGCGGCTGCGGAAGGCCTTGTATCCCTGAGGAGAGAGGTACCGGTTGGAACTCTCCGGGTCCAGCTTCTCGAAGTACAGGTCTTGGTTGTCGACATAGGAATAGGTCAATCCCCAAGCGACCCTTGAGGTACGTCCGACGACTACCAACGGCACGCCGGGAAGCGTGCCGCCAATTACACCGCCATTTGAAAGTTCCAGCCGGGCCAGCATCCAGATCGAAGGCGCGCTTAGAGGGAGATGAGGGTCGTTTGCCAAAATCGCCTTGCCGGATTCGGTTCTAGTCGGCGCAACCGCCCAGGCATTGGAAGCGCCCGCGCGCCCAGCTGTTGGAGCCAAGGTCAATTGCGCCAGCCATTGGGTGCCGACGTGTCGATTCCACTGCGCTCCCCTCGCTGCGTCTGCAGCCTCGAGACTCCCGCCCGAGTCGAGGTTCGCGGCGACGTTTGTCAACTTGGATTCGGGGTCGGGAGGAATGAGGTCCAGAACTCGTTCGGGCGACACACGAGTCAGCGCCATCTGGCGACGCACCTCAAGATCGAGATGTGTCGACAGTCGCAAGCCCTGCAAGTTCAGTATCGCGAGACTGTCAACAGGCTGCCAGGGTCGGAACTCAGTTCTGAACATCAGAAACTCGGGAGCCAATCTGTCGAGCTCACCTCCGTTGACCGTTTGAACCCATGCATTGACGCCGGCGGAATAGGCTTCCAGGATTCGTTGTGTGCGGGCATCCTGCTTGTCCACTGCACCTGCCGCGACGCCGTACAGGTCCAGGCTCCTCATCAAAATGTCGGTTTGAAGCGTGGCGCTGCCAAACATTTCGGACAGGCGACCCTGAGCGGCACGGCGCCAGAGCAGCATCTGCCAAAGGCGATCCTGGGCATGTGCAAATCCAAGCCCAAAAAAGGCGTCTTCGTTGGAGTCGGCAATGATGTGGGGAACGTTGTGCTCGCTGCGCACAATCTCCACGGGGGACTGAATGCCGCCTACGTTGTGGCGCGCCGAGTAGTCTGGTTGCGAGCGCACCGCCAGATAGTAGATGGTGCCTGTAACGGCAACGACCAGCACTACCAAAACCAATAGCAATCTGGTCAGCCATCTGACAATAGTCTGCATCGTTCTGACTGTATCCAGCGCAACCGTTCTAGTCGGAAACCCATCCGCATTCGAAGGCTGCCAGGCAAGGGGAGAAACCAGTGACTGCAATTGCATTCATCGGGTTGGGAGTAATGGGTTACCCAATGGCAGGGCATTTGGCAAGATCCGGCCACAGCGTAACCGTATTCAATCGCACTCGGTCGAAGTCCGAGAAATGGGTGCGCGAGCATGGCGGGAATTTGGCCGACAGTCCTGCCGAGGCCGCGCACTCGGTGGAAATCGTCATGGCCTGCGTGGACAACGACCATGGCCTTCGCATGGTTTGTACAGGCGAGGCAGGGGCATTTGCCGGCATGTCCGGGGGCAACGTGTTCGTCGATCACACCACAGTGTCTGCTGCCGTAACCCGAGAAATGCGCGACGAAGCTGCGCGTCGCCACATTGGCTATGTCGACGCCCCGGTATCCGGAGGACAGGCCGGCGCGGAAAACGGCGTGCTGTCGATTATGTGTGGCGGCGATGCGGAAACCTACGCCAGAGTTGAAGATGTGCTGGGGGCGTACTCCCGCATTTGCAAGCGAATCGGCGATTGCGGGGCAGGGCAGCTGGCGAAAATGGTCAACCAGATCTGCATTGCCGGTCTGCTTCAAGGCTTGTCGGAGGGATTGCACTTCGCGGATCGAGCCGGCTTGGATGGCGCAGCCGTCGTAGAAGTCATTGCCCATGGCGCTGCCGGCTCCTGGCAGATGGAAAACCGTTTCCAAACAATGCTGAACGGCCAGTTCGATTTCGGCTTCGCGGTCGATCTAATGCGCAAGGACTTGGGCATCTGTCTAGACACAGCAGAGGAAAACGGCGCCAGCCTTCCTGTCACGGCGCTCGTCGACCAATTCTACAAGGATGTTCAAAACATCGGCGGCGCACGTTGGGACACATCCAGCCTCATTCAGAGGCTGCGTGTTTTGGATGGAGGCTCGTAGGCTTGGCGAAGCCATTCGTTCGCGGGAATCCGGCATGGTCGGAGGCATTGGCCTGACTGCCGAGCAGGAGACTTCGTGCACCTGCCGCCGCAGGCATTTGTTCTCCAAGCCCATGCTTCAATGACTTCCTCCCAAAGTCCTTCCCTGCGGTTCAGCTGTGGAAGGCGATGCACCGACTTCGCAGGGTCCTGCGCAGGCAAGTTGCTGCAATGCCGATGGCGTATCGGATCCACTCGGACAGCTAACACGGCAAATTGCCACGGTGTCTGGTCATTCTTCGCCGTGGATTCTCGAAACACAGTTCCGGCATCGCGCTGGCATGGGTTTTCTTCGTGGTAGAATCCGTCCGTTCGGCCAATTGAATCGGACCGCTCAGTGTGCGCAAGGTTCGCACACGACGATTCTGGTGTCCTTTAGTGAGTCAGGTCCGAAGGGAAGGGCGCTTCTCTCAATTGACAGTCATGCAACCATGGGCCAGAAAAATTCGTAGGGAACGACGAGACATTCGGGGCTCTGCACCAAGCTGTGCGCATTTGGCGCCAATAGTAGGCATTGGGTGCCCAGACGGTAGCCACCGAAAGCAGCGGGTTCTGACGCCAATCAATCTAGAGTGCGACTTGGATAGAGCCCATTGAGAGCGGCAGGGGATTGTTGTCACCAGATGATGATGTGCGGGCCTTACAAAATGTTGCAGGCACATTCAGGGAATGGTCCGCCAACGGAATCAAGACTGCCGCCTTAGTCAACGGTGGCGGTTGGCCAGTCGATGGTGGCGGCTGCTTTCTGACCAGTGTCAACTCCGAAGCCAAGTCGGGAAAGCCGATTCGGATTGGCGAGCCGTAACCGGATCGTCAATTCGGAAACCGCCCGGCCTGCAATCAAGTTGCACAGATCACAAGGGTCCGGTTCAGGATTGGCTCTTGTCGAGCCTGCTGTACTTTGTACCCGAAATGGAACTGCCGAACAGCAGTCCCGACTTGCCGAATGTGATTGCCACGATTTCCGTCCGGCCCTTCATGGTGTCCGTGCCGTGCTGTCTTGACTCGTCGAACAGCACAAAGTCCGATCTGGCGCCAAGCACGAAATTCTGCGCCTTGCGGAATTCGTCCAGCGCTGCATCCGTGGTGAAAACCAGAACCTGGGAGGTTTGGTGGGCGCCGGCCTGCAGTCCAAAGTTGCCTTGGACCGAAGCGTAGTAGTCCGCAACCTGGTTGTCTATCAGCAGTACACCTTCGCCATAGGCGCCGCCGAAGACAAAGGCTGCCTTGGTTACCACGGGGATCACCAAGACGCCTGCCGCATCTTCGACCAGCTGGCGCGTGCCTGGAACGGAATCAAACAGGAACAACAGCGAGGAATTCGCCTGACGTTCGAGTTCATCGAGGTATTTCGGTTTTGTCTGGGCGTTCGTCGAGGTTGACACAACGAGTGCCAACAACACAGCGACCGCCAAGCATTTTTGAAGCCTAGCCTGTACAAACATTGTTCTTATTATCGTTTTTGCTGCTGCGGATTGAATAGCACAATTGCGTGGCCTGTTCAACATTCTACAAATGCCGCAGGAAACGTTCGTTGCGAGTGCGGTCACTGCCATGTCCGCGTTGTAGCTGTGGATTGCGAATGATGCTGTTGTGAGTCTCTAACGGGCGCCAACACACGCAG
>JAPOOS010000315.1 GCA_026713305.1 Paracoccaceae bacterium | reverse complement strand
GTACGACTGCAACGCCCGAACTCTGCCGTGGCGAATGCATGACAACTCTCACGTGCTCTCCGAAAGCGACAGGGTCTACAGGATCTGGCTGGCTGAAGTCATGCTCCAGCAAACCCAGGTCGGGACGGTGATCCCCTTTTGTTCCAAAGCGATCTTTCAATCATTGACGGCAAATCGCGCGGTTCGGGCGATCATGCCTTGGTCCATTCCCGCGTCACGATCGAAGCTGTCCGGTCCGGGTCGTTGGCAAACTTCCGCCACGCCTGCGTCATCGCCGTTTGCACTTCGGCAGCCGTTCTGTGCACACGGTTGCGCAGGAAATTGGACTTGATCCAATCCCACACCTGCTCCATCGAATTGAGCTCGGGACTGTAGGGCGGCAAGTGGTCCGGCGTCAGGTTGTTGGGCACGACAAGCCCCTTCGACCTATGCCAGCTCACGCTGTCAAGAACCAAGACGCCATGGCAGCCAGCGGCCACGGCCTTGCCACTGCTGGCGCAGGCGGAGCCAAACAGCCACCTGCAAATAAAGCGAAAGTCACGCACGACGCGGGTTCTCTTTCCCTTCCCCCCCCAGATGCGCTCAAGCGTGCCAATCTGTCCGTGACGCGTCTCGTCCTGGAACCAAGTCTCCAGCGTCAGATTGGTGGCGTGGGGAGGCAGTTCCTTGGCAACTCTTTGGGCATAGGTCTCTCGAAACTCACGCTTTTTCGCCGCACTCGACTTCGGATGCACAGGACGCGCCGCTGTCCAGCGAAAGCCCATCGACAGTGCACGCACGCGACGTGCCTGATTGCGTACTTGCGTTTGTTGGCGCATTAGCGCAATTGGCTGGTCGTGTGAACGGTCCTTGTGATCTTCACCGGCAATGACGTGATATCATTCTCCAAAAGACTGGACCGAGACCAATTGCGCCCCGAAACCCAAACCCCTTTTGCGCTCGCGGCGCTTGTTGATTCCGTGATGGGGCGGAATTCCGCCAGGAATCGGGAAAAGGGCGCTTCGGCATGAGTATGCTTCTCGGCGGTCACGAAACCTTCTACCCGCGCCCGGGCTGGCTCGCCAAGGGGCTGCTTTTCCTGCAGAGCAATCGACCCGGCAGCTTTTCCCGGGTGGAGGTTGCAGATGCCTTGGGGGTAGGGCGAAACATGGCAAGATCAATTGGTTGGTGGCTCCGCATGACCGGGCTCGCCGAGCGTGCCAACCAGTCGAAGCCGCTGGAACTGTCGGAGTTGGGAAAGACAATTGCACAGCACGATCCATTCATGGGTTTGCTCGGGACCTGGTGGCTGGTTCATGCGAGCGCGGTGACGGCGGGAACTGGATCGTCACTTCCCTGGTTCTTCTCCCACCACCTGCCCTCCCGGTTCAGTCGAGCAGACCTGATTGAGGAACTCCACAAAAGTGCCCGCATGAAATCCGGAAAGGAGTTTTCGCTCCCCAGGATCCAGCGCGAGGTGGCCACGGTCCTGAAAGCCTATGCGGTGCCGGTGCCCCGAGCGTCGAACGACCCAGAGGACAATCTTGGAAGTCCATTGCATCGGTTGAACCTCATCCGCCATTTCCGTACAGTGGACAGATACGAACGCACCACATCGACCCCTTTGCCACCGGAAATTCTGGGACTTGTCATTTCTGCAGTTACAGCCGCCAAACCTCCGCACCTGCTCGACGAGGATGTCGAGATCGACGTGCAACTGTCGGGCAGCGAGATGGCGCTGACCGGCGGCATGCTTGGGAAGGGCAAACTCGAACTGCTGGAAATAGCCACGGACGGCTCTCAGCAGATTGGCAAGGAACACATGGGCGCCCGACGCCTTGCCGGCGCAACCCAAATTTCGGTCCGCAGCGCACAGCCTGCCAGATGGGCAGGTCGCCTTTATTCCCGGATAATGGAGCGCGCAGGAAAGCCCGCAGCGTGACCGGCTTCCATTCCGTCAACATAGCGGAAGACCTCGGCAGACCGGAAAGAACCGAGGGCTTTCAAGTTACCCGAAAGGCCATGCAGGTCGTGTCGACCGTCAGCGGATTGAACGGAGACCGCGCGAGCCACGTGATAGCGCCCTTTGGCGCCGGCAAGTCAATGGCGGCGTTGGTCGCGATCACGGTTCTCCGTGAGAGAAACCGCTGCGCCAACCAGTTGCTTCGCAAGATTGCAGAGGCAGACTCGAAGCTGGCTGAGGCGCTTTTCGGCATTTCAGGCAGGACGCAAGCGATTGTTCTTCACGGCGCCTGCGCGAGCCTGCCGCTGGCGCTATGCAAACAGGCAGGAACTGATCCTCACCGCGGCACGAAGGAAGCGCTGGAGGCGTTGCACCGAAAGCTGTGCCAGTCCAATGTCGAACGCCTGATAATCGTCTGGGATGAATTCGGAAAGCACCTTGAGGACCTTGCGGTCGCCGGGCGCGAAGAGGAACTGCTTGCGGTCCAGGACCTCGCGGAATGGGCGGTCCGCCGCGAGAAGCCCTTGGTGACCTTCACCACGCTCATGCATTCGGGCTTGAATCAATATGCCCGCCGGGCTTCTGAGTCGGCCCGCAGGTCTTGGAGAAAGATCGAGGGACGGTTTTCCGTGGTGAGGTTGACCGACGATGGCACCGATGCCTACGAAGCGATCGCCGAAACGCTGAATTGCAAGGGCGGGCATGTGTGCGGTTCGGTTGCACGCGACGCAAGATCACAGGGATTCTTTCCCGAATACGCCGACCTTTCGAAACTTGAACATGTGCTGGCGCGATCCAGGCCCCTCACTCCCGCAGCGCTCGAAACTCTTCCGAGAATGGCTGCCCAGGTTGCACAGAACGAACGCACCATATTCCGGTTTCTTGAAGAGGGTTTGTCAAAGGGAGTCCGGAACGGTTCGGTGGGGCTTGACAGACTATACGACTACTTCGTTCCAGCCATGCGCGCAGATTCAGGAAGCGGTGGATCCTTCAGGCGCTATGTCGAAGCGGAATCCGCTATTTCCAGGACAGAAACTGCCCTGCAAAGAAAGATTGTGAAGGCAGCTGCACTCCTGCAGATGGGTCGCAGTGGCGAACGCCGCAATCTGACGCGCGGGCGTCTTGTTGTTGCAGTTTCTGCCGGAACATCCTTGACGGCCGACGATGCCGAAGCCGAGATCGACAGGCTTGTGGAACGAAAGGTGCTGCTTCATCGCAAGCGGGTTGACGACATTTCCTTGTGGCACGGTTCCGATCTGGACTTGCGACAGCTGGTCGATGAGGAAGTAAGGCGGTTGCTCGGACGCCACGATGTCATCGAATCGCTCGAAGATCTGTTTCCGCCCGAGAACTACATCGCTCCCCGCTACAATCACGAACACGCCATCACCCGCTTTGCCCGCGGCCGATTTGTGCGGTCCAAGGAGATCCTGAGCGTCGACGGCCGGAAGGCATTGGTCAGGGCAGCTGAGAATGAGGATGCGCTGGTGGCACTGGTCATAGATGCCTCGAATGACTGCCGAAAGCTGCATGTCGCTGCACGTGAACTCCCACCACACGTGGTAGTCGCGTTGCCGCACCGCCAAGCCGACATTTCGCATCACGTGGCGGAACTACTTGCAGTCAAGAACCTGCTCGAAACTCCCGAACTTGTCGAAAGCGATCCCCTGATCAGCCGTGAACTCATTGAGCTGAAGGCCGAAACGGAAATCCTTTTGCGGAGTTCGCTTGAGCATCTGATGAACACGGACTTGGGAAAGGTTACCTGGCTGCATGACGGCCACAGCCACGAATTCGATGGCCGTGCAGATGTCGGGGAGGTCTTGGCCGACATTTTCGAGAACCGCTATCCGCATGCGCCAGTCATACGAAACGAGCAGGTCGTGCGCCGGCACTTGACGCCAACTGCCCGATCAGCGCGCAGGCGCTGCATGCTTGCGGTCATTGAGCGGAGCGGCGCCAATTCGCTGGGCTACGAAGGCGCGACCTCGGCCGATTCCTCCATTTTCCGAACCGTTTTCGAGCAAAGCGGAATTTATAGGAGGGGGGGGGGTAGTCGACTTTCATTCCGTTGGGCCCGCCGCCAGGAAGTAAAGGATCCCGGCACTCGTCGCGTCTGGAAAAAAATCGCTCTCTTTTTTGCCCCCAATAAGGCAACTCGCCGAAGCTTCACCCAAATCGTCGACGTTCTCTCCGCCCCTCCATTTGGAGTTCGGCAGGGCTTGATCCCTCTCCTTGTCGCTGCCGGGCTCCAAGCGTTCGGACGCGGCATTGCCATCCGGGAAGTCGTCAAGGGCGATCGCCTGTACGTTGATGACATACAGCCATCCCTGATTGAACGAATCTGCGAAAACCCGACCCAATTCGAACTTGAGACATATCCGTTTACGGATCGCCAGATTCAGAATCTCGAGACGATGATCGGCCATCTTGCCGGCAAGGTGGACCCGCAGGAACCCGACCCAGTTCGTGGGCTGTACGACGCGCTGCTTTCGTGGAGGAACGCGGTTCCGCGGGCCGCACTTCATGCAACCGGACTGGGCAAGGCTGCCGAGCAGGTACAGCCTCTACTTCGCGACCCAATGATGGATCCTCTTGACTTGATTTTGCGCAAGCTGCCCGAGGCGATCGACCAGGAAGCGCTTTCGGCACAATTCGTCAGGGTCTTTTGCCTGGCAATCGACCAGCTGAATTCGGTGATTGACTCCTACGCACATCGGGCTGCTGCGATTGCGGCCGAAGTGTTCAACTCGCGCATTCCTGGCAGGCCGCTGCCATTGCTGCAGGCTGCAGAGACTTGGGCGGCATTCCTCCCGCAGCCGGAAAACATGCGGATTGGTCTTGATCGCGAGGCTCAGGGCATTCTGTCCCATGCACGGAATGCCCAGTCCTCTTCCCGCGGCGAGCGCGGATTGTCGGACGTGTTGAGCACCGTGCTCCTGGGCAAGGGACTTGAAGAATGGAACGAGCGGACTGTCAGTTTGTTCCGGGAGCGTCTTGAGGCAACCGCAATGCGCCTTGAGGCAAGGGTGCTTGAACGTGCCGACTCCAGCATGGAATCCAAAAGATTCGTCGAACACTACCTTTCAAACCTTCTCGTTCAACTAAGCCACAAGGTTGGCCGCGACGCGGTTGGCAGGTGCCTGCAGGAATTTCAGGAAATGAAACCATGACGCCCACCAAACTCCAAGACGCGATTCAGGACCAGTCGAGGCGACACATCGTACCATTGAGCGGCGGCAAGGATTCCACTGCGCTTGCCGTTTACATGCTCGACAACCATCGAGACCTGCCGCTTGAGTTCGTATTCACCGACACAGGCGCCGAGCTGCCGGAGACCTATGCCTATCTCAAGCGATTTGAGGCAATTTTTGGCGTTGAGGTCACGCGCCTCACGGCGCTTGGTCTTCCGGAACTCAATGTGCGCTCAAAGGACGGTCGCCGGTCTCCCTTCGATGTGATCCTGAACGAGGTCTACTCGGGATTTCTGCCCAACCCGCAGGCCAGATGGTGCACACGCATGCTCAAGATCAAGCCGTTCGAGCATTTCGTGGGCGATGATCTGGCCTATTCCTACATCGGGATCAGAGCCGACGAGGACCGCCAGGGCTTCCTTGGCAGCACGAGCAAGAAGACGGGCACGGATGCCAAGGGCGCCAAGCCAGTGGTCATTTCGCACAACGAAAACATCCTCCCGGTCTACCCGCTCAAGGACAAGGGATTCGAGCTTGACGACGTTCGTGACATCCTGACGGCAAGCGGGCTGGGGCTGCCGTCCTACTACGAATGGCGATCACGCTCCGGCTGCTACTTCTGCTTCTTCCAGCGGGTCGGGGAATGGCAAGGTTTGAAGGAACGTCATCCCGAACTTTTCGAAGCCGCCAAGGAATACGAAAAGCCCAAGCCGAACGGCCGACGGTTTACGTGGACACAAACGAGAACGCTCGAGGAACTCGAGGCGATCAAGGAACGCCGTCCTGGAACATCAGGCGAGCCGCTTCGCGGTTGCGCCATCTGCCATCTGTGAGACAACAACCGTGATCAAGAACCCAATCGTTGAATTCCTGGCCTCGTACGGGCCGCAAGCTTCGTCAAACAGCCTCTACGACGAATTCGTGGTTGATACCGCCCGTCGGACCGGGTGCCAACAGCTGGAAATTCACCAGCCGCTCATTGGAGAGTTGAAGGCGCTTTTTGAGACCAAACCGGTCTCCGTGATACTTACCGGCACGGCAGGCGACGGCAAGACCTACACGGCCAGAAAGCTCCTGGAGGCAATGTCGGGCAGCAAGGACAAGGGGTGGAGCAACACCGACCAGCGGCATTCCCTTGACCTGCCGGGAGATGCAGGCGGCAAGCTGTGGTTCATCAAGGACTTGAGCGAATTCAACGAAAGGGACAAGGACGAGCATTTTGAGGCCATCAGGGACTCGCTTCTGGGACGTTCCAACGATGTCTATCTAATCTGCGTGAACGACGGGCATCTGCTCAAGTTCTTTCGTGACCGACAGGACAGGGACGAGGGGCTGGGGCTTCGAATCTCCCAACTTCTCCAGACGGGTTGCCGCGAGGATGCGAAAGGCGGCTTCCAGCTGATAAACATGTCCCACCAAGCACATCTCGAAGTGGTTGATCGTATCCTCGAAGAATTCGAGGATCATCCGGATTGGCGGAAATGCGCTGGCTGCCCGGCCAATTCCCAGGACGAACACCGATGCCCCATACTCCGCAACCTGGATGTCATGACCATGAAGGGCGAAGCGACGATGCGCGCCCGACTCAAGGACATGGTCAGCATGGCTGCGGCGGACGGCCGCCACATTTCAATCAGACAGATCATACTGCTCATGGTCAACATTCTGCTTGGAGATCGCAAGTATCGTGGCAGGCTCCTGAATTGCAGCACCGCCCAATGGCGCGCGAAGGTCAAGGACTTCGAGAGCTCCAATCCCTACTCAAATGTGTTTGGCACAAATCTTGGCCAGACCCAGCGGCAGCAGTACTGGGTGTTCGAAGTGCTCGGACAGTTCGGCGTTGGTTCCGAAACCAACAACCACTTCGACGAAAACCTGTTGCGAAACGACCCCACATTGCCGCGATGCTCCACTTTCGGCGACAGGCTCTTTCGAGGCGCGCGCAAGCAATACCGAGAAGACACAAGCACGTTCGGACCAAGCTTTCGGGACAAGATGGTGGACCAGCGTCGCCGCCTGTTCTTTTCGATTGAACCTGAAGTCGACACCAATCGCCCCTTTGCCTCACCTTGGAATCTGACACGCTTCAGGCACGGTGCAACATACATTCAGCTGACAGACACGCTGGAACGCAACCGAAGTTTACCTGCGAGAATCCGCAGACCGCTCATGCGGGGGCTGAATCGGATGATGACCGGACAATTGACAAAGACGAATGACCGCCTGTGGCTTACGGAACCGTCCGGCGTCTTCCGCGGCCAGGGTCTGCCGCTGCTCGTCGCCAAGCTCGACAGCCACTTCCCTCCCAGCTTCAAGCTCGCTGCAGGTGGGGCAGGGGGAAAGCCGCCCATTCTCAGGATTGAACCAGGTCCGGTTGATCTGAGCTTGAACCCGACCATGGTTGAATGTCTCCTGCGGGTTGCCGAGGGAGCGCTGCCGGCAAGCTTTTCATCGGAGTGTCTGCAGGCAATCACACGTTTCCAACTTCAAGCCAGCGCTGCCTTGCGCGCAAAACTCCCTCCGGCGGCTGTCCAGTCAATTCGAATTGCAGAACTGAATGAGGGGGAACTGACCGATCGCCCAATCGAACTAGTGGAATGCGAGGAGGAGGAATCGTGAATGCATTGCCAGTCCCCGAAATGGCAATCGGCCGCACTCAGATGCGGGTCCAGGAGGTCATGTATGGCCACCGCTTCGTGAACGATCAGGAACCCTACATGATTGTTCTTGAGGCGCTTGCGGTCATGGCGGACAAACCGCTTGGCACCGTGCGACCAAGCGAAATGGAGCATGAAGCCTTTCAATACAGGATTCCGCATCGTCGCAAACTGCGGTTCCTGTTGTTCCAGGATCGCAATCTTGAGAAAGTCTGGATGGACAGCGAAATCCGCGATGTCGACAAATGGAGGATTTGGAAGGAACGAGTCAATATCCAATGGGAGGACAGCGTCAACATGCAACCTCCTCCGAATGGTGGAATCGTGGATCACTTTCGCTATTTGAACCAGCCGTTTGAAAACTCTCTTCGCCAGCTTCGACAGTATGTCAGGACGCTTCAGGCAGTCGAACTCGACGCTCTGAACAAGCGCAGATGGACATCAAGATTTTTGGCTGTAACTGGTCCGGACATGATCTGTGCCGACGTGCGGGCACAGGGCGGCAATTGGTCAATGGATCGCCGTTTCTTCGGACGCGGGGGAGAACTGGTTTACCTCATGCTGAACCGTTCCCCGCTTGCCGACGAACTTAGGGAGTTGGTCCATGGATGCTTTCTAAACAGGGACGACCCGTTGAACCGCATGGCCAAGGCGTTGAGCGACCCCTTCGAAGACAGCGACTCCAAGACACAAATGGGATATCTGCCATACATTCGTCATCGAACCTATGAGCAGCTTGCTCAAGATTGGCGAGCGATTCTAAGGCTCGAACGACTTCCCAAGAGTCACAAGTTTGAGCCGCTTGTCCGCATCACGGCATTGAATTTGACCGTGTTTCTGGCTCAGCTAACTCAAGATCACATCAAGGGAAACAACATCGGCGAATCGCACGGAATGCCGCTAGTCATGGATTTTGCCAACGGCTCCGACATGCTTGTCCGCAATTGTTCCAAGGCAATTTTCAATCGACAAAGGAAGAAAGCCCAAATTGCAGTCAGAAAGTTCGTCAAGCGGCGCGCCAATGACAGCGCGGAATGGAAAACGGCCGTTGAACTGGGCCACCCGAAATCAGCAAACCTTGCTCTCGAAAGGCTCTTTGCCTTCAAGAACGAAGATTCGCTCAGGTCGCCGGAATCGCAGCTGGAAACTCTCATCAAGATCGCGACCGAGAGAAAAAGGAACAACATGTCCAATTTTCTCCTCCCGCTAACTAGGAATGCCGGCCTGGTGCTTGCAAAGCCAGGAATCGGCACATGGCTTGCAATGAGTGACAAAGGCATAATCGCGTTGGTTATGACCGTGGGAGTCCACCCAATGGAACTGCGGGATTTCGTGGCAAGGCTATATAAGCGGTATGGAATTGTGGCTGGCCCTGCAGAAGCCCGCAAGGCGTTCGACCAGCTCCCAATCAACATCAAGCGGTTCGAAACCAACCTAGCGGCGCTTGAGGAACGCATGTCTAGACTCTCGCTTACACGCCGTCTTTCGGACGACTGTGCCTTCATTTCAAACCCATACACCAGTGCCCAACATGAATAGAATTCTTTCCTGCAAGTTCTGCGACAACCCATCCGGTTCTGATGTCCAGGATGCTCTTTGCTCCAACTGTCGCCTGAAGGGAGATCTGGTTGGCGAAGTTGTGTGGAACCATGTCTATGACGAGGTGCTGGACGCCATTCCGGGGGAACGTGTTACGTTCATGCTTGCCGGACTCGAGGCGAAATATTTGGAAGGCATCGCCAGGAAGAGGCTTGCCAGCATCAAGTGGCGCAGCATTCTTCTGAAGCTTCATCCCGATGCAGCGACCGGCCTTGGCGTTGACCGCCACCTTCAGTCGGACAAGTCGGCCATTCACTGGCGGCACAGCGCTGCTGCCGACGTAATCGTGTTCGCACCTTCGGCCGATGAGCCGGAAAACATTGGCGCAGGATTGAGACCGCTCACAAGAATTGACGAAGACACAATTGTCCGCCGAACAGACGATTGGGTGAAGGTGCTTGGGGAGGAGCAACGGCCAAGGGAATATTTGTTTAGAGTGTTGAAGGGCTTGAGAGAATCGCAAGTCTACAAGGATCTTGAGTCGTGGATCAATTTCGTGCTTGCAATCAAGGAGCAGGGGTACGCGCTGCCAGTCTACCTTCGAGTGCAGAAGGCAGCGCCCGCACTTAAGATACCCGTCGATGGATTCGAAAAGCTGCCGTCCTTCCAGTTGCTAGGACGACTCCAAGAGACGAAGGATTTCCAACGGGCGTTCGAGCATGCGCGGGACAAGATCAGCGGTTACGCCAGCCTGCTCAAGCCCAATCAGGAACCAGTTGACATCGAGTCGGTGCGGTCGAACATGGATAGGCTGCGCAACAACACAATTGGCCTGTTGCCCGAGGAGGCTGAAAGCGCGGTGGAGCGTTTGCTTGAAGATGATCCCAATCTTGAGGACGGGCAATGGCGCCAAAGTCAGATTGACTTCTGTGAGCGTGTGTCATGGGAGTCTGTGGGCAAGCACATCTTTTCCTCGTCCCGAAAGACTGGCTACGGGCAATTGGGTGAAAGAACACGCGAGTTCATTGAAGGAAACTATCGGGATGAAGTAACTCCTGAAGAGTTGGTCTTGCTGGATTCACTCCCGGTTTCCCGACCTAGCCATCCAAAGCGCGAGGAACTGGAATTCTTCGACAAGTGGCGAGACAGACTGGCGCTTGCAAGCCGAGCAACTCTTTTCAAGCATTGGCACAAACGTCTGTATTCCAAGGGAATCCTTGGGCACGATCTCTTGACTGTGTTTGAAAGGGGATTTGAGGCTCTGCTGGTCGAGGCGTCGGATTCCGTTGCGGGCATGACCGATCCATGTGTTCTTGTTCGGGCGGCGCAACACAACAAGGCGTTGTTCTGGGAGGACCTGGACAGGCGTGTGCAAGCCTTGTTTCAGTTCGAATACAGGATTCTGCGCAACCAGTTCGGGAAAAGCGTCAAGTGGGACATTGATGCCTGCCTCAAGAGTCGTGCCGCGAACGCCTCCTCCGTTGCATACAGGCGCAGAGTCGAACTTGAGATGTATCTCATTGAAGCATCCGAGTTTGAGTGTCGAACCCTTGATGGCAGAGCGCCTCGCGACGCACCAAGAATTGTGGCGGTCTGGCAGCCCGGCCTCAAGCCCAAGCTCAAGTCGATCAGCCTTGCATTCCCGGAAGACATGCATGACCTCGCAGAGGCATCCAAGAGCGAAAGCGCCGGCGTGTTCCGCTGGCAGGCGATTTCACCGTTGCCGGAAGCGGTGGAATCCAGTTTGGTGCGCTTTACCCTTGGAGAAACCAACACGTTCAGTGACGTGTTTGGATCTCAGGATGGGCGAACTTTCGGCCGCGCCGTGCATCCCAACGAGAATATTTCCCAAACGCTGCGAAAGAAGCTGATCGAACTCCAAGAGATGGGTGACATCACCGCTGGCGGCGCTGAGCGGATCAGAAGGGCCGTCGATCGCTTTGATGACTGCTTCAGGCGCGCTCTAAGGGAAATTTACGATGATCCCGGAAGAGGATTTTCAGGTAGCCTGGTTGATGAGCAGGCCCAGGCGTTCGGGCAGCTGTGCCGTGACTGCCGAACCGAAGCGACTTCGCGCAGGGCAGGCAAGGAACTATGGCCATTGGCGGCAAACATCGGAATTGTGCCTTCCGACGGTTCGGCCACATTGGCCGTCGTTGCCGCATGGCACCCATTCCGTCTGGCGGAGAGGAAGGCAAAGATTCGAAGCCTGGCGCGATTTGTGGAAAGCGTACTGAAACAGGCTTCCGACAGGGATGCCGACATTTCCATTGCGTTCGAACAGCGGAACAAGCAGCTGGGACGCTGGGTATTCCCGGAAGTTGCGGTGGTCGACGGCGAACTTTTGATCTCGATTGAGAGCGAGGGAGGATACAGTTTGCTGGTTCCTGCCAGGAACGCCGCCAGCAGCAAGGAGGCGCTGGAAGTAATCGCCAAGACCGCGGCCGAGAATTTCAATGGCGCAATTGGCGACTACCTGGATACCCATCCCCACGAGAGGGCAAACCTATCGACGGCAATTTACAATCTGGAAAGCCTAACTCTTCCCCGCGAGCTTTCGATCCTGATGGCAAAGCGCATTCGTGAAGACAATTCCATGCGATGCGATCTGGTGATTTCCCACCAAGACCGCGACCGGCTTCAAGCCATCTACCAGGAACAAAACTTGCTTCTGGAAAGCGAAAACATCAGCGACACGGCCAAGAGCTTTCTCTCCAGATTGCGGGTTGACGTAAGACCGACAGCATCCGCAACCGAAGTATCGGACGATGACGTTAGGTCGCTGGACTTGATCCTTCTGCTTGATGTCATCAGCAAAGGAGCCCAGCCAAAATGGATACAGGAGGACGAGGGCGCGCAGCCCATTGCTGAGTCATTCGATCCTGAAGGCGCCGCCAGACCGCGACTGCGCCTAACCGACTTGAACCCAGTTTGCACCGAGATCTACCTGACTCTTCCAACGCCACCTCGACCGGTAGCCGACTTTCAGGATCTCCTCTACGTCCAGTGCGAGGAGGTGAACATTGCGAACGGGAGTCGCAGCGCATTGATTCGCAGGGCTGACTTTGATGATCCCAAGGCTGGAGAACTCATTAGACGCGCACACAGATTGGCAAGTTGGGTTGTTACCTTCGACTTGATTCCCAGTCGGCAGTTGCTCGAACACTGTGACGTACAGATTGTTCGCGAGAAGTCTCAACCTGGCGACGACAGGCGCATGTTGGTCTCATCCGACAGCAGTGAACTGCTTACATCAAGCTTCCGAAGCGAATTGCAAAAGCTCAAGGGCATCGATCAAGATTCGGTCAAGCAACTTGCGAAGGCAGTGTGGCGGGATGTTGTCCGGATTTCGGGACAGCGAATTCTGTCGGCCGCCCGCCACATGAACTCCACACAGGAGATGATCGGCCTGAGCGTTATGCGTGCCCATCTGACAGGCATGATTTCGGCAAGCCTTGGGCGAGATGTGGATCCCATCTGGATTTCGCTTGATGACTATCGAACGTGGTTCACCTCCGGAACGGGCAGGATCGCCGATGCGATTGGAGTTGTCGCGGACAGCAACGGAGGGACTTGCAGACTGCTGCTCGCGATAGGTGAAGCGAAGTATGTTTCGACGGCCAGCCGTGTGGCTGAATGCAACGATGCCCGGAAGCAGATTGAGGACACTGTGGAGCATATCAAAAGTGTTCTTGTCGACAACAGGGATCCAATTTCCCGTGTGGCCTGGTGCAGGAGGCTTGCGGAACTGTTGTCGCATCAGGGCAAGTTGACCGCCCACCTGCGAGATGCGAAGAGGCGAGGCGACCTCCTTGAACGGCTTCACACTGGCGACATCGACTTTGAGATCTGTGGCGAGGCGGTTGTTTGCCTGCATGACGAGCATGGACGCAGCCTCAAACAGGAGGGCGACAGCTCGAAAGCCTACCTGGGAAGTGCGGAATTGCCCAGTTCGTTGGTCAGCAGGTACATTTCGGCATTGGTCGACCCGTCTACGATGCCTGCCGTGGAGTATCGCAAGATTGACTGGCATGTCGGTGAGGGGAATGCTCCGATAACAGATCCAATTGAACTGCCACCCGACCTACCACCCAATGGCAACGGCAAAGTGGATCCAAACGGCATTGAAGGTCCGAAGTTTATACCAAAGCCGCTGCTCACCGTGCTCGAGGAAATTGCAAAGGACGACAAAGGCTCCATCGACGACGAAAAATCAAGACAATGGGCAGAGGAAATATGCACCCGCACGCAACGCGCTCTGAGCAACTACGGAATGGAAGCTCGCTTTGCGGACCAGAAATACAGACTCACACACAACGGCGTCCTTCTTGCGTTCAAGGGGCATGACACGCTGACAGTCGACAAGGTGGAGAGGCGTCGCGGGGAACTCTTGACCACTCACGGAATATCGGTCGTTGATGTTCGGCCTGGCATCGGAACCGTCTATTTGTTCATTGAACGCGAGCAGCGAGCAAAGGTTTCGCTTGCCACGACGTGGCTGAATGCCTCTTGGCCAGACACCTCACCCGGTGAATGGACAAGCTTCATACTCGGAGCACGCGAAGACAAGGACGGCTTGTTGTACCTGAATCTTGGCGGAAAGTTTTCAGGGTTGGAGGAGCACGGACCTCATACATTGATCGCTGGTCAAACTGGAAGCGGCAAGGGTGTTCTTGCCCAGGGCTTGCTGCTTCAGCTTATCGCATTCAACGATCCCGCCAAGGTTAAACTTGTCTTGGTGGACCCCAAAATGGGGGTGGACTATGGTTGGATCAAGGGTGCGCCGCAGCTGAAAGGCGACATCATTTCGGACATAGAAGCGGCGCAGAATGCGTTCGAGGCAATGGTGGAAGAAATGGACCGGCGCTACCGGTTGCTTGCCAAGCGTCAAAAGCCCAACATCGATGAGTACAACAAATCATTGGATGGCGACGAGTGCCTACCACGCATCTTCCTCGTTCACGATGAACTGGGATCTTGGATGGCGCAGGAGAAGAAGTACAAGGATGTGGTCTTGTCGGCAGTCGCCAATTTGGGCATGAAGGCGCGCGCAGCCGGCATACATCTGGTGCTGATAACGCAGCGAGCTGACGCAGAAGCGGTTCCATCCCGGTTGCGGGACAACATGGGCAACAAGCTTTGCCTCAGAGTTCAGAACAGCACGAGTTCCAGGATGGTCTTGGGCTGTGGAGGTGGCGAGAAGCTCTTGGGCCGCGGCCATCTCGCAGTTGACTTGGCCAACGAAAGCACCCCGCCCGGACAGGACTACTTCGTGCTCCAGGTCCCATTTGCGGAAACAGAACAGATCGAGAAGTTGGCCAAAGCTGCGATTGACCACTGGAATGACATAAGGCGGTGAGCTTCCAAGGGACACTGCGGACTTGGACCAGCCGACGAATGCGCACTTTTGGGACCTGCAGTTTGGCACAATAATCCGACCTTGGCCCTGGAACTCGAGATCTGTGACTTTCGTCTCAATCTTTGTCAGTTGCGATGCATGCCAATTCAACACAGGCAGGCAAATGGTCTGCTCATGGACAAAAGCGGCAATGGAGCCAATTTTTGCCCTAAATTGTCCCGCGGCTTCACGCCGCGAGCCCGGACCGAAATCAATTGAACTTCTTGCGCCAATGTTGGGGTTTAGCGGGCCCCCGGCTCCTAGGACACATCGCAATGGATGCTGCCAGCGTCTGGGCCAACTCGGAGTTGCTCCGGCGCCTGCCCGCTTCGACCATTGTATATAGAGCCATTGTGTCAATTGTCAAGAATTATCCTAAGATAGGGATGCGTTCTATCTAGCTGGACGCGGTTTGCCCCCTGGACGCCGTCCTGACTGATTCGGCCAGTTTCAACCCCCTGATTTGGGGTGATTTTCGTCATCCGGTGACAGTTCGCGCACATCCAAGAATCACTGTCACAGAGCGCCGCTTGGGGGTTGTGTCGGGAGCAAATCAAGATGCGACTGTTCCTGTCGGCTCCGGTGCCAATCTTCCAGCGAAAGTAGTGCTCCCGATGTCCATCACTATGATGCTTTCAGCCACGAAACACTAGCTTAGCCAAACTGTGCAAGCTGATCGACGACGGCATGCCGGTTGTGGCCTTCGATGCCTTTTAGGGTTCGCCGGAGCTCGGGCACATGCGAACGAAGGAGCTGAGGAATGCGAAGGCACACGAAGTGGTCGAGAGGGCGCTCGGCTACTTCATGAAGAACCGCCACCGGATGCAGCGCCACAGCTTGTGTCAGGAGAAGCTGCTGATCAGGTCGGGCGCGGTGGATGCCGCGAACCGCGTTTTGATCAATCAGCGGATGAAGCTCGCGGGAAAGCGTTGGAGCAGGGCCGGCGGGCCGGCGGTCAGACTTTCCGGACCCTCTCGAAGTCAGGCCGCTTTGATGGAGCGTGCGAGCTGTTGACGGAGCCGCTGCGCCGGAACTGGACAGAGCAAGACCGTCGCTGCGAGCAGCTGGAAGCGGCAACCTGAAACGGTGCAAGCGTCGCGTTGGGCGAATCGCATTCCAAAACAGGATGACTCTTGAAAGTGGAGCAAACGAAGCGTTCGGCGGTGTAGCGAAGAACGAACAGCTTCAAAGGAACTGACACCGAACATTTTGCTCTCATTTCCCGTTTGCCAAAACCTTGCGGCACGCAGGCTGAACGCGACGGTTCGGGGGCGCGATGGCCGGAAGCATGGCGATCATTGCAGAATGAAGGTGATTGAAGCTGTCATGCCTCCTTCTTGCGAAGCAGGACGCATTGGTCGACACTTGGGCATTGGAGTCCGAATGTAGAAATCCTGCAGTCCAGTTGGCTGCCTGCAACTGTTGGCCTCCCCTGACGTCGCGAAGAGTGGGCCGTGAATTCATGATTGGCTTCGCCAGGGTGTCCCACTGAAGTTTGACAACGCCTTGAGGCGCTTTGCTTGGCGGCATGGGAAATCGCCGCGTTTGCGCCTCGTGCGGCGACACGTGACAGTTGCTGAACCTGCGTGCCGAAACTGGCAGAAATGGCCAACCCTCCGAAGGCGGTGTCGCCAAACGAGATATGCACAACCATGGTCGGGAAGGCTATTCGCCGCCAATGCTGAAACAGAATTGAACTCCTTCAGCCTGTAGAGGCCAATGTTGGCAACTCCGCATAGACAACGGATCATTGCCGGCTCGCAGCAATGCTGGCTTCTCGACAGCCATTAACCCGGCATAGAAAGTCGAAACTCGTTGTCAACCGCCGGTTTGCAGTCTGGCAGCAACGGGGTGGCTTTGCTATAGCACAAGTCAAGACTGAAATTCGGGGCACATGGCAAAGTCACACGCCAAATCACGGGGTTCTCTACGAGGACAAAGAGCGCTTGCCGTCAGAGTTCGGACAGCCAAGGGCAGACGGTCAAGCTCGACGCGCTGGCTTGCCCGACAGCTGAACGACCCTTATGTGAAACAGGCCCGTCAGGAGGGATATCGATCTCGCTCCGCCTTCAAGTTGCTGGAACTCAATCAGCGTGTTCGCTTTCTGTTGCCGGGAGCCAGAGTCGTCGACTTGGGCAGCGTGCCCGGCGGCTGGTCGCAGGTCGCGGCGATAATGACAAACTCGACCGGCGATCAAGACGGCAAGGCGCGTGGCTCGGTCTACGCATTTGACATTGCTGCCATGGAGGATGTGGAAGGCGTCGCATTCACCCGGCTGGACCTTCACTCTGCAGATGCCATTGACGTGGCGGAGAAATTCGTTGGAGGCAAGGCGGACGTTGTGCTTTCGGACATGGCGGCGGCCTCCTCCGGACATGCTAAAACCGATCATCTGCGAATAGTTGCGCTTTGCGAAGTTGCGTTTGAAGTGGCATGCGCGCTGCTCTGCGAGGGTGGCACGTTTGTGTGCAAGGTTTTGGCGGGAGGCGCCGAGGGGAACCTTCAAAGGGAACTCAAGCAGCGATTTGCCAAGGTGCGCACGATGAAACCGCCCGCCAGTCGTTCCGACAGCTCCGAAAAGTACTTGGTGGCAACCGGATTCAGGAGTGACCGCGGTTGACGCCAAGCTCAAACCGGCAAGTTGCAGTCTCCTTCGACTTCCCCAAAGCGCCGTTTGACGACCAACGGCAGACATGCATTGAGAGGAGAGGGCTTGAAGACTGCAACGGCTTGCATCGAACAGCGAGGCAACTAAGTATCGTCTTCATCGGCACGAGGACCGAACCCAAGCGGTGATTGATGAAGTGCCTGCAATTGGAGAGTGAAATGTCAAACATTGCCCGACACAACGTCGGTAAACTGGAAGCTGTCGTGCTTACGGATGGTGCCACTGAGTTTGGATACGAACTGTTTGAGGGAACCGAGCCGGAGCGCATAGACGAACTTCTCGCGAAAGCCGGCCGGAGCGCCGCCGAAACCAACTTCAATGCCTTGTTGATTCGCGGTGGCGACGAAACAATTCTTGTCGACGCCGGATTGCGGGACCTGTTCGGGCCTGCAGGCGGCAGGCTGCCTCAGGCGTTGGAAGAAGCAGGAGTCTCACCTGACGACATCGACAAGTTCGTGATTACTCACCTCCACGTTGACCACATTGGAGGCGCCGTCACTGCAGACGGGAAACCGGTGTTCACAAAGGCGGAAGTGTTGCTGGCAGACGCGGAGAGGGCATTCTGGAGCGGACTTGATTCTTCTTCTATGGACGAAGGGCTACAGGACATGCACAAGCTGGCGCTGACTGTAATGTCTGCCTATGCCGATCAGTTGACCTGCGTAAGCGCCGACGCGGAGATTGCCACCGGCGTTGAACTGGTGCCGCTGCCCGGCCACACTCCCGGACATGTGGGCATCCAGGTTGAGTCGGAAGGCGAAGAGTTCATGTACTTCACGGATCTGCTTCATTCCCAGTACCTGCAATTGCAGGATCCAAGCATTTGCCTGGCGTTCGACACCGACAAGGAGGTTTCACGGACGACTAGGAGGAATCTGCTGGATCGGCTGGCGTTCGAAGGGACCATTTGTTCCGGCGGCCATATGCTTGCCACGGCGCTCGGCCGCATCGAGAAGAGAGGGTCTGGCTACGCCTTTGTCGGCATCTGACAGGACGCATTCGGAATCTTGCCGAATCGTCGGTCTAGCGGAATGTCCGGGCGGCAGCATGCAACGGCATATGGACATGCGGCGAAACGATGATGAGAGCATCGAACGATGTCATGAAGCCCAAGCCCGTCGTTGAACGCAAGGCATCGGTGCGAGCAGGCTGTATGGCGCCGGTGGCAGTTGCACATTGCTTCAAGAACATGCCTCGGAGATTCGACGGTTGCGCCGGGAGCAAAGCGCCGCTGGCAGGGGATAGACGGAACCAACTCCATGCTCTCACACAATCGAGTCTATTGAAAAGGAAAACGAATGGCCAAGAACGACGCGCTTGAAGCAGCACTAGGACAAATCAAGCGCAGTTTCGGCAAGGGCGCCATCATGCGCCTGGGCGAACGCGACCCAGCAAGCGATGTCGACGCGGTGTCAACAGGTTCAATTGGGTTGGACATTGCGCTGGGCATTGGCGGATTGCCAAAGGGTCGAATCATCGAGATCTACGGACCTGAATCCTCGGGCAAGACCACGCTTGCGCTGCACACCGTGGCTGAGGCCCAGAAGGCAGGCGGAGTGGCCGCATTCGTGGACGCCGAGCATGCCCTGGACCCAGGCTACGCCAAGAGCCTGGGTGTGGACGTCGAGGAGCTCCTGATTGCACAGCCGGATTCCGGTGAACAGGCGCTCGAGATTACGGACACGCTCGTCAGCTCCGGCGGAGTGTCAATTGTTGTGGTCGACTCGGTTGCCGCCCTGACACCGCGGGCCGAACTCGAAGGCGACATGGGTGACGCCCAGGTGGGTTCCCAGGCAAGGCTCATGAGCCAGGCAATGCGCAAGCTCACGGGAACGATAAACCGTTCCAACAGCATGGTGGTGTTCATCAACCAGATTCGCATGAAGATCGGCGTCATGTTCGGCTCGCCGGAGACGACGACGGGCGGCAATGCCCTGAAATTCTATTCTTCGGTGCGCCTGGACATCAGGCGAATAGGGGCCATCAAGGTGCGTGACCAAATTCTCGGCAACTCGACACGAGTGAAGGTCGTCAAGAACAAGATGGCGCCTCCCTTCAAGATGGCGGAGTTTGACATTCTGTACGGCAAGGGCATTTCGAAGCAGAGCGAACTTCTCGAACTTGGCGTCAAGGCGGGATTGGTCACGAAACGCGGATCGTTCTACTCGTACGGGGACCAGCGACTCGGGCAGGGACGCATGAATTCCATGTCCTTTCTCGACGAGCATCCCGACATGGCCGACGAAATTGAGGCGCAGATCAGAGAGGCACACGGCTTGCACACCAATTGAACTGCGCCGACAGACGCCGGCATGGCCTGACGACCCGCAGCTTCGACTTTAACTGCCCGCAAACATCCACTGGAATATCTCGAAACCGCCTTTCTGGCGGCTGCATCCAACATGAATGACATAAACCAGATTCGGACGGCGTTTCTCGAGTATTTCGGCGCCAACGACCATGAAATCCTCCAGAGCTCGCCGCTCGTGCCTCGCAACGACGCGACGCTCCTGTTTACAAATTCCGGCATGGTGCAGTTCAAGAACTGGTTCACCGGGATAGAACAGCCCCGCTTTCCCCGCGCTACAACCAGCCAGAAATGCCTCCGGGCAGGCGGCAAGCACAACGACCTGGAAAACGTCGGCTACACGGCGCGCCACCACACGTTCTTCGAGATGTTGGGAAACTTCTCGTTTGGCGACTATTTCAAGGAACGCGCCATCAGCCATTGCTGGGAACTCATCACAAAGGAATTCGGCGTTTCCAAGGACCGCCTGTGGGCGACGACGTTCCACGACGATTCGGAGTCCTTTCGGCTTTGGAAGAGGATTGCCGGACTTCCCGATCATCGCATAGTCCGAATCTCCACTTCGGACAATTTCTGGACGATGGGCGCCACCGGGCCATGTGGACCGTGCACCGAACTGTTCTTCGACTATGGCGAGGAAATCCCCGGCGGCCCCCCTGGAAGCGCCGACGAGGACGGCGATCGATTCGTCGAAATCTGGAACTTGGTGTTCATGCAGTTCGAACAGCTGGCCGACGGTCGCCGGATATCGCTTCCCAAACCGTCGGTTGACACCGGCATGGGGCTGGAACGAATCGGCGCGCTCCTGGCCGGCACAAATGACAATTACGAGACGGACCTGTTTCGAACGCTCATTGAAGCATCCGCTGCGGCCACGGGGACCGAACCATACGGACCGCAAAACGTGCATCACCGCGTCATTGCCGACCACCTTCGATCTGCTTCCTTCATGATCGCCGAAGGTGTGCTTCCTTCCAAGGTTGGCCGCGGCTATGTGCTGCGCCGAATTATGCGGAGAGCGATGCGGCATGCCAATCTGCTTGGTTCGAGAGAGCCATTGCTGTGCCAGTTGGTGCCGGTTTTGTTGAAATTGATGGAGGATGCCTTCCCGGAACTGCGTCAAGCCAAGGCGTCGATTGCGGACACGCTGCTGCACGAGGAACGCAGATTCCAGCAGACGCTGGACCGTGGTCTGCATCTGCTTGATTCCGAGGTCAGGAAGCTTGCAGCCGACCAGCCTCTTCCAGGACACATAGCGTTCAAGCTCTACGACACCTACGGATTTCCTCTCGATCTGACGCAGGACGCGCTGAGGGGAGAAGGACGAGACGTCGATGTCGCCAGTTTCGACGACTGCATGAACGAGCAGCGATCACGGGCTCGCGCCCAATGGAAGGGCAGCGGCGAGGCGACAGACGACGCTCTGTGGTTTCAGATTGCTGAGGATGTTGGCGTCACCGAGTTTCTCGGGCATGCCAGCGAATCAGCCGCAGGCAAGATTGTGGCCATCGTCAGAAACGGCAAGCGCGTTGACACGGCCGTTGAAGGGGAAGTCGTCGAAATCGTCGTGGGGCAAACGCCATTCTACGCGGAAGCGGGCGGGCAGGTTGGAGACACGGGCCGGCTGGAGGGCGAAAGCGGCTCCGCCGCGGTCACGGACACACAGGGACACGCAGGCCTGCATTGTCACCGGGCAAGGCTGGACACGGGCCGACTGGCTGTCGGGGATGACGTCTCACTATGCGTCGATGTCGATCGTCGCACGTTGATTCGCAGGAACCATTCGGCGACCCACCTGCTGAACGAGGCATTGCGTCTGCATCTCGGAGATCATGTCGCGCAGAGAGGCTCCCTGAATGCGGATGATCGCCTGCGCTTTGACTTCTCGCACACCGGTTCGCTTTCGCTCGGGCAACTGGAGGCAGTCGAAACAACCATCAACTCGTACATTGCGCAGGATGCGCCGGTTGAGACAAGGCTGATGACGCTGGACGAGGCTCGCCAAATTGGCGCTCAGGCGTTGTTCGGTGAAAAGTACGACGAAGAGGTCCGCGTCGTGTCGATGGGACGGCTGGACAATTCGGGCCGCGGCGTCGACGGCAATGTCTTCTCGGTCGAGCTTTGTGGCGGCACTCATGTTCGCAACACAGGAGACATCGGCCTGTTTGTGACTTTGGGGGAAACTTCGGTTTCGGCAGGGGTTCGCCGCATCGAGGCGCTCACTGGAGAACAGGCGCGCCGCTATCTTGTGGGGCAGGATCATCGTTGCGCTGAAATTGCCCTGATGCTCAAGTCAAGCGCCGAGGACGTGGTCGAACGCGTGGCTGCGCTGATTGCGGACCGCAACCGGCTCAGGCAGGAGGTCAGGACGCTCCAAGACCGTGTTGCAACCGGTGGAAGCGGAGGCGCCGCAAGCGCCCTCGTGGAGCAGCGGCTTTCATATGGAACCTATGTTGGACACATTCTTGAAGGCGCCACCGCACAGGCGTCCGCCCGGCAAGTCGACAGTGAAAAGAAACGCATCGAGGAGGGTGTGGTCGTTGTCGTTTCGAGTTGGAAAGGGAAGGGCGCTGTCACAGTCGGAGTGACGGCGGATCTGGCCAGGCGCTGCTCGGCAGTGAGAATCCTGAAGGATGTCGTGGCGCGCCTTGGCGGCAGAGGCGGCGGAGGGCGCGACGACTTCGCCCGTGGCGGCGGCCGTGAGATTGCCGAGAGACTGGCAGAAGACCGCGTTGGAGTGGCAGAAGTTCTCGAAAACCTTGGACAGGAAATCGGAGTTGATGAATGAGCGCGTACTGGATTGCACATGTAAATGTGACGGATGCGGAAACCTACGGAAAGTATGCCGAACTGGCCGGCAAGGCGATTGCCGAGCATGGCGGCAAATTCTTGGTTCGCGGGGGAGACTATGAGGTCATGGAAGGCTCCTGCCGCCCGCGAAACGTCATTGTGGAGTTTCCGGACATGGCTGCGGCACGCAGATGCTATCGATCTGAAACCTACAGCGAAGCATTGACCTACGCCAGCCGGGCTTCGGAACGCGACCTGGTGCTTCTCGAAGGCGTTTGACGACCGCCACAAGCAGGCAATGCAAGATTACCTTTCGGGTCGTCAAACTCGGTGACTTCGACCCGATGCAGGCTTTGACCTGACTTGCCGATTGTTGACCTTCAGGAACTCTTGGCCAGCTGCTTGCCAAGATTCTCGTCAATCTTGTCGAGAAACTGCATCGTGGTCAGCCAGGTTTGGTCGGGACCTATCAGCAGCGCCAGATCCTTGGTCATGTGGCCGCTTTCGACGGTGTCGACGACCACCTTTTCGAGTGTATTGGCAAACTCCGCCAGTTGCTGGTTGCCGTCCAGCTTGGCACGATGCTTCAGGCCTCCGGTCCATGCATAAATCGATGCGATGGAATTGGTTGAGGTTTGGCGTCCCTTCATGTGCTCTCGGTAGTGGCGGGTGACCGTTCCATGCGCAGCCTCGGATTCCACGACCTTTCCGTCGGGCGTCATCAGCGTCGATGCCATTAGGCCGAGCGACCCGAAGCCTTGCGCAACGGTGTCCGACTGCACATCGCCGTCGTAGTTCTTGCAGGCCCACACGAAACCGCCGCTCCACTTCAGGGCGGCCGCTACCATGTCGTCAATCAAGCGATGTTCGTACGAGATTCCTGCCTTCTTGAACCTGTCCGCAAACTCGCTGTCGAACACCTCCTGAAACAGATCCTTGAAACGTCCGTCGTAGGCTTTGAGGATGGTGTTCTTGGTCGACAGGTAGACTGGCCAGCCGAGCATGAGCCCGTAGTTGAACGTGGCCCGTGCGAAGTCCCGAATCGACTGGTCAAGATTGTACATGCCCAGCACGATTCCGGATGAAGGGGCGTCGAACACTTCGCGCTCGATCACTTTGCCGTCCTTGCCCTCGAAGCGAAGCGACAGCTTTCCGGCGCCAGGAAAGCGAAAGTCGGTGGCTCGGTACTGGTCGCCGAACGCATGGCGGCCAATCACGATCGGTCGCGTCCAGCCCGGCACAAGTCGCGGGACGTTGCGGCAAATGATTGGGCTGCGAAAGACAACGCCGCCGAGAATGTTGCGAATCGTGCCGTTCGGTGAACGCCACATTTGCTTGAGATTGAACTCTTCAACCCGCGCCTCGTCCGGTGTGATGGTAGCGCATTTCACTCCCACGCCGACTTCCTGAATGCGGAGCGCGGCATCCACCGTAATCTGGTCGTTGGTGCGGTCCCGCTCCTGAATGCCGAGATCGTAATATAGAAGCTCAAGGTCGAGGTATGGTAGAATGAGCTTCCTCTTGATGAAATCCCACATTATTCGGGTCATTTCGTCGCCGTCGATTTCCACAATCGGGTTGGCTACCTTGATCTTTTGCATCATGCATCTCCGGGGTTGTCTTGCTCAAAGCGCCTGCCGCATCCAATGCAGGCACAAATTGCTTCAAGGCGGTTCGGTCTTTCCACTGCACATCCTTTCGACGTGGCATTCGCATTCGGGCGTGCACGCTCTGCATCGCGGTTGAACATCCCGACAGAACGCAACTGCACTTGGCCGGATGCAAGTCCGGCCCATGCTTCGCCGACGGCAGCTCGGAGATGACGCGCAAGCGATTCAGTCATCCCTCCGAGCGTTCGACAGCTTGCTTCTGCAGCCAAGTTGCCTCTCCTGGGCGGTGGTCAGGCCTTTTGCCGCAGCTTGGGCGAGACTCTCGTTGACTGTTGGAATCTCACGGCATCTATATTACTTGAGCATCAGGTTCATACAGAGAGGAATGGCTCCTTTCAACAGAAGAGGCGGGCCATTCACAGTCAAACACAAGGATCGGGGAGACCGGATGGGTCAGCACAATGCATCTGGCAGGCGAATGCGCCATCCAGAAAAGGCACATCGACCAGCCACGGCCATCCCCCGCAAGCCTCCATGGATTCGTGCAAAGGCGCCGGTTTCGCAGGGATACCGCAACACCCGCAGCATTGTGCGGGAATTTAATCTAGTGACTGTCTGTGAAGAGGCTGCATGCCCGAACATCGGGGAATGCTGGTCGAAGAGCCATGCCACATTCATGATTCTGGGCGATGTCTGCACGCGTGGCTGCACGTTCTGCAACGTTGCAACCGGTCGCCCGGACCCGCTCGACATGTTCGAGCCCGCGCGCGTGGCCGCTGCGGTGGATCGGTTGGGACTGCGACACGTGGTGGTCACCAGCGTTGATCGCGATGATCTGGAGGATGGCGGCGGCGCTCAGTTTGTAAGAACCATCAAGGCCATCCGCCGCAAGTCTCCGTCCACGACGATCGAAATCCTGACGCCTGATTTCTTGAGATGCGACCCGCAGGTGGTTGGCGACATCGTGGACGCCGGCCCTGACGTCTTCAACCACAACCTCGAGACGGTGCCGTCCCTCTATCCGGCAGTGCGGCCGGGCGCCCGCTACTTCCACTCCCTGCAGCTGCTCTACAGGGTCAAGGAGATTGATCCTCGGATGTTCACCAAGTCCGGAATCATGGTTGGGCTTGGCGAGGACCGCCAGTCGGTGTTGCAGGTAATGGACGACCTGCGATCGGCGGGAGTGGATTTTCTGACAATTGGCCAGTACCTCCAACCGACGGCTCGCCATCATCCGGTCAAGAGCTTCGTGACGCCCCAGGAATTTCAGTCGCTTGAGAGCGCCGCCTATGGAAAGGGATTCCTGATGGTGTCCGCAACGCCAATGACACGCTCCAGCTACCATGCCGACGAAGACTTCCTGAAGTTGCAGGAAGCGCGTGGGCAGGCCTTGGCCTGACTGCCGGCCGAAGCCGCAAAGCACATGAAATTGTCATCGGCAATGCCCAACGGTGGCTGGGCTGGACCAAGGAGAGTTCAAGCCCCCGCGTCAGCGCCGCCCGGCGGCGGATAGGACCGCAAGGGCATGCCGCGGCACCGTGAGGAGCGATGGCTCCCGTATCCTCCCGAACTGATCTACGACCTTGTGGCGGACATCGAGTCGTATCCGGCATTCATTCCCTGGTGCGAAGTCACGCGCATACGCAATCGTCGCGAGGGCGATGGATTCGACCGGCTGGAAGCCGACCTGATTGCCAGCTTCAAAGTGTACCGGGCGCGGCTTTCATCGGTGGTGGACCTCCACCACGATCACAGCAGGATCGTGATCGCCTACCTCGACGGCCCGCTGCGGCACCTTGACAGCAGCTGGCGGTTCCAGGCCTCCCGCAACGGATGCAGGCTGCTGTTCGAAGTTGACTTCGAGTTCCGGAATGCCGTGCTGCGCAAGCTCGCCGGAGTGGTGTTCACCGAGGCGATGCATCGAATAGCGGGTGCGTTCGAAGCTCGGGCGCGGGACCTGTACGGCCAGCCAGACAAATCCGATCAGAACAGGTTGGCGTAGAGATTGGTCTGGACGTACTGCACAACCGCAATCTGCAGCTCCTGCATGTAGGTGCCCTCGAAGAAATGGCCTGCCCCTTCCACCACCCTGTGGACGACCTCGACTTCCTCCTGCTTCTGGAGCTGCTTGGCCAGGTCGGCAATCCTGCCGGGCGAAGCCACCAAGTCCGCGGACCCGCTGACGATCAGTCCTGATGTGGGGCAGGGGGCCAGGAAACTGAAGTCCTGTACGTTGACCACCGGCGAAATGCACACGAACCCGGTTATCTCGGGGCGACGCATCAGCAGCTGCATGGCGATGTAGGCGCCGTACGAAAACCCCACGACGATGCACGCTCGTGCATTGGGGTTTCTCGACTGCAGAAATGAAAGGGCGGCTGCCGAATCCGAAAGCTCGCCGGTTTCGCCGCTGTGTTCGCCCTCGCTGCGGCCGACCCCGCGGAAATTGAACCGGAGCACGGTTACGCCCACTTCGGACAGAGCATAGAACAGGTGATAGATCACCCTGTTGTTCATCGTGCCGCCCAGCTTGGGATGCGGATGCAGGAACAGCGCGACGGCGGCGTTGGGGTCCGCCTGCTGGTCATAGCGGCCCTGCAGACGACCGGTCGGACCGGAAAAATTGATTTCGGGCATCTATACCAAACCTCTTCGTTCCGAGCGATGGACCGCGAAACGGCCCCAAACTTGACCGAACCGACGAATGAACCTAATGTAACCCGCGGAAACGGAACTGCCAGCCAGCCCGCCTCCCTAAACAAGAGCCAAACTTTTGTCAATCAGCTAGCACGGCCACACTACCATGAAGTTAAGCACCAAGGGAAGGTACGCCGTAGTCGCTCTTGTTCACCTTGCCAGGACGCAGGACAGCGGAGTTGTCTCCCTGGGCGAGATTGCCTCCAGCCAGCAGATCTCCTCCGCCTACCTCGAGCAGCTGTTTCTGAAGCTGCGCAAGGCGGGTATCGTCGAAGCTGTGCGTGGACCCGGCGGAGGATATCGATTGGTGAAGCCATCCGAAGACATTCAGATCACGCAGATACTGGAAGCTGTGGATGAGCCGATGAAGGCGGTGACGGTTAGGTCTGGATTGTCGGGCGCTTCGTCAGGCACGAGGGAGCAGTCGCTGGCAAACCGGCTCTGGGAAGGACTTTCCGCCGTCATTTACGTTCATCTCCACAATCACAGTCTGTCGGATGTTGTCAACAATCGCATGGATCCATGCCCGGCGGTTCCAGCATTGCTGAATTTCGTTGACGAATAACTGACGAGGAATGCAACCTCGCGTCTACCTGGACTGGAACGCGTCGGCGCCACTGCGTCCGGAAGCCAGCAGCGCCATGATCGAAGCCCTTGCCTGCTGGGGCAATCCTTCATCGGTTCATCGGGAAGGCCGAGCCGCCCGCGCCATTGTCGACCGGGCAAGGCTGCAGCTTGGAACTGTCTTTGAAACTGACCCTGCCAACATTACCTTCACCTCCGGCGCCACCGAGGCTGCGTCGCTTGCGCTTGCAGGCCGGAACCTGCATTCCTCCGAGATAGAGCATGATTGCGTGCGCGCCTGGACGCAGCCCGACCTTCCAGTCCTCGAGTGCGGAACGGTGCAGGTCGTCGAACCCCGTTGCTCGGCGGTACAGCTGGCCAACAGCGAAACCGGCGTCGTTCAGCGACTGCCGGCGGGACTCGCCGCATGCGATGCCACCCAGGCGTTCGGCAAGATCGACGTTCGGCAGCTTGCGCGCAAGGTTGACGTGGCTTTTGTCTCCGCACACAAGATTGGCGGGCCAAAGGGAGTCGGCGCCGTGGTCAACTTTGCCGGTGTCGAACTGCAACACAGGGTCAAGGGAGGCGGACAGGAATTCGGCCGACGATCGGGAACGGAGAACGTGGCCGGAATTGCCGGATTTGCGGCCGCTGCCGTGGCTGCTCAGGCGGAGGTTGAGAACGGAACTTGGCGGAAGGTCGAAAAACTCCGCGATGCAATGGAGTCAGTCATAGTCGAGTGTCACGAAGATGTGGTTTTCTTCGGCAAGGAAGCCGTTCGGCTGCCAAACACGAGTTGTTTTGCCGCTAGAGGTTGGAAAGGCGAGGCGCAAGTAATAGATATGGACTTGAGAGGTTTCTCGGTTTCAGCCGGGTCCGCGTGCTCGTCGGGAAAGGTTGCTCCAAGCAATGTCCTGCGGGCCATGGGCGTGCGTGGCGGAGTTTCGGACTGCGCAATTCGCGTGTCGCTGGGTCCATCTACCAAAATGGCGGATGTCACGAGGTTTGCTGACACTTGGAATCGCCGTTGGCGGCGCATAGGAAGGCAGCGCCGGTCGGGCGAACCAATCGGGTGGGGTTAGCCCCCGAGATTTGCAAAGAGAATGGATGCCATGGACTACGTGCAGGTAAGGGAAGGTGTTGATGCCGAAACGGTCGCAACCGTCAAGTCGGTTGGCGGTCGCTACAAGCACGGCTGGAACACCGACATTGAAATGGAGTTTGCCCCGCGAGGTCTCAGCGAGGACATCGTCAGGCTGATTTCCGGCAAGAACAACGAACCGAGCTGGATGACGGACTGGAGACTGCGAGCCTTTGCGCGTTGGCAGAACATGAACGAGCCCACTTGGGCGATGGTCGACTATCCGCACATCGACTATCAGGATCAGTACTACTACGCCAAGCCCAAGAGCATGAAGAAACGCCCGAAGTCCCTCGATGAAGTGGATCCAAAGCTGCTCGCCACCTACGCCAAGCTGGGCATACCTCTCAAGGAGCAGATGATCCTGGCGGGAGTCGACGGCGCCGGAGAGCGCCCGATGGAAGGACGTCAGGTGGCCGTCGACGCCGTGTTCGATTCCGTGTCGGTTGGAACGACCTACAAGGAAGAGCTGCGCAAGGCCGGGGTGATATTCTGTTCAATCTCGGAAGCCATCGAAGAACACCCGGAACTGGTACGCAAGTATCTCGGCTCGGTCGTTCCGATCACCGACAATTTCTTCGCCACCCTGAACTCGGCTGTGTTCACCGATGGGTCGTTCGTGTACGTGCCTCCGGGGGTGCGCTGTCCAATGGAGCTGTCGACCTACTTCCGCATCAATGCGGAGAACACCGGGCAGTTCGAACGAACGTTGATCATCGCCGACAAGGGTGCGCATGTCAGCTATCTTGAGGGATGCACGGCGCCGCAACGCGATTCAGTGCAGTTGCACGCAGCGGTCGTCGAGCTCGTGGCGCTCGAGGATGCGTCGATAAAGTACTCAACCGTGCAGAACTGGTATCCAGGCGACGAGCAGGGACGGGGCGGCATATACAACTTCGTAACCAAGCGCGCCGATTGTCGGGGAGACAGGGCCCGTGTCATGTGGACTCAGGTCGAGACCGGTTCGGCAGTCACATGGAAATATCCTTCGTGCATCCTGCGCGGACGCGAATCGCAAGGCGAGTTCTATTCAATCGCCATCACGAACAACCGTCAGCAGGCAGACACCGGAACAAAGATGGTGCATCTGGGCGCTGATTCCCGTTCCCGCATCGTGTCGAAAGGCATTTCGGCAGGGCATGCGCAGAATACATACCGCGGGCTGGTGTCCGTGCATCCCCGCGCAAAGCGAAGCCGCAACTACACTCAGTGCGACAGTTTGCTGATTGGCGAAACCTGCGGCGCTCACACCGTGCCATACATCGAAGTCAAGAACAATTCTTCACGCGTTGAGCATGAAGCAACGACATCGAAGGTTGACGACGACCAACTGTTTTACTGTCGTCAAAGAGGCATGAACGAGGAAGAGGCCGTGGCGCTTGTCGTCAACGGGTTCTGCCGGGAGGTGTTGCAGTCGCTGCCCATGGAATTTGCAATGGAGGCACAGCAGCTCGTGGCGATATCGCTTGAAGGTTCGGTCGGATAGAACCATTTCTCCTGGTGTGGGCTGCGCATGGCTCCAGCACATCGACGCCTTGCAGGAAATCGAGAACAAAGAAGATTCGCATGACCAGTCCGATCGTCAGACTCGCGGAAGTTGAAACCTTCAATTCAACTCCCGGCAACTCACAAAGGTTCGGCGCCGACCTTGCGCCGCTGGGTCCGCAACTCAAGTTGGACGGAATTGGATGCATGTACATCGAGGTGGAGCCCGGCAAGCGAGCCTTTCCATTTCACAGTCACTTGGGAAACGACGAGCTCTTTGTTGTGCTGGAAGGCACGGGAGTTTACAGATACGGCGACCAGGAGTACGAAATTGCCGCAGGCGATTTGTGCGCCGCCCCCCGCGGCGGCCCTGGAACTGCACACCAAATCATCAATCGAGGCGCTGACAAGTTGAAGTATCTTGCAATTTCGACCAAGCAGGACCCGGACATTTGCGAGTATCCTGACAGCGACAAGTTCGCGGCCATCGCGATTCGGCCCGGCCCCGACTTTGCCAATGCGCACATGCGATTCGTCGGCCGCGCCGAAAGCGCCGTCAGCTACTTCGATGGCGAAGAATTCTGAGCCTTTCAGTCATCCCGCGCAAGTTCCGAGCCTCGCTCAGGCCCGCTGCCGTGGCGAAGGCGCCCGTGATGACCTGCGTCTATTCGTGGAGATAACAGTTTGATTAAGATTACGAATTTGCATGCCTGCCTGGAAGACGAGAACACTCCGATTCTCAACGGGCTGGACCTGCAAATGGAGGACGGCGAGATTCACGCCATCATGGGACCGAACGGGTCGGGAAAGTCAACTCTGTCGTACGTCCTCGCTGGACGGGACGGGTACAAGGTTACCGATGGCAAGGTCGAAATGGACGGCAACGACATTCTGGAAATGGAACCGGAAGAGCGGTCCGCCGCCGGATTGTTCCTCGCATTCCAGTATCCGGTCGAAATCCCCGGCGTGGGCAACATGACGTTCATGCGCACAGCGCTGAACTCGCAGAGAAAGGCACGCGGGCTACCCGAGGTGTCGGCCGCGGACTTCCTGAGACTGGTTCGAAGCAAGGCCCGGCAGCTGCACGTCGATCCCGGCATGCTGAAACGTCCGGTCAACTACGGGTTTTCCGGGGGCGAAAAGAAGCGCAACGAGATCCTGCAAATGGCAGTGTTCGAACCGAAGATGTGCATTCTTGACGAGACCGATTCAGGGCTGGACATCGATGCGTTGCGCCAGGTTGCTGCAGGAGTGAATTCGCTGCGAGGCCCGGGGCGGGCGATCCTGGTCATCACGCATTACCAGCGGCTCCTTAACTACATCGAACCGGACGTGGTCCACATCCTGGTGAATGGACGCATCGTCGAAACCGGAGGCCCGGAATTGGCAATGCGGGTCGAGGAAACCGGCTACAAGCCGGCGCCGGCCGGAAACGCATGAAACGGCCGGCTGGAAACGACAGCGTCGGCAAGGGTGGACAATGACGCTTGGTGACGCGCAGTACATTTCGCGGGATGATCCGTTTGCGGCTGCAAGAAGGCAGGCGGCAGACAGGCTGGAAGCTTGCGGCCTGCCAAAGCGCGGGCAGGAATACTGGAAATTCACGGACCCGTCGGAGCTGAACCAGATTCATAGCTTGCACAGTCTGTCATCCTCGATCACGCCGCATTTCGGACGCAGCTTCGAGCTGTCCATGGTCGGCGACTGGCAAGATCCGGTGCAGCAGGGAATCTCGCCACGTGCGCTGTTCGATGGAATTCCGAGAAGCGTCATCGACATTGATGGGGATGACGCCGAATTCGAACTATCCCCGGACATCGTAGAACATGGCTCCGCTTGTTCCATTGAGCAGGCAAGCCTTAGGGACAGCTCGTGGGTTCACGAAGTCTTCGGCGAATTGGAGTCGCAGGCGCATGCTCCGGTGCCGAGAGCGCTGGCAGCGGTCAACACCCGCTATGCGCGCTGTGGCGTGTGCATCAGGGCAGATGGCATCAATGCGAAACCTGTGGAGATACGATATTCAGCATCGGAACAGCAGGAAGACGCGGTGGTGCGTCATGTGTTCAAGGTCGAGCGCGGCGCAAGCCTCACAATTCTGGAAACAGGCACCTTGGCGCGGCGCACCAACAAGGTCCTGGAAGTTGAAGTGGAAGACGGCGCAAGCTTTCACCACGTTCAGGTCCAGGGGCGTGAACATGAGCGTGTTTCTTCGGGGCATGTGTTTGCGAGACTGGGCGCGGAATCGACGTTCAGGTCCTTCACGCTTTCCGTCAATGGGCTGATGACGCGCAACGAATGCGTGATCACGATGACGGGAGACGGGTCAACCGCCCATGTTGCCGGCGCCGCCGTCGGCGACAGCAAGTTTCATCATGACGACACGGTGTTTGTAACCCACGACAGCCTCGATTGCGAGAGTCGCCAGGTGTTCAAGAAGGTGTTGCGCAATGGCGCCGTCGGCGTGTTCCAGGGAAAGATTCTCGTCAAGCCGGGCGCCCAGAAAACCGACGGCTACCAGTTGAGCCAGGGATTGCTGCTCGACGATCTATGCCAGTTCCTGGCCAAGCCCGAACTGGAAATCTACGCCGACGACGTTGCCTGTTCGCACGGTTCGACATGCGGCTCGGTTGACGAAGAGGCGCTGTTCTATCTGCGTTCCAGAGGCATCCCGAGCGTGCAGGCTCAGGACATGCTGGCGCTTGCGTTTCTCAGGCAGGCGCTTGACGAGATTGAGGACACGCGCCTTACCGAAGCGTTGCAGGAACTTCTGCTTGACTGGCTTGCTCGCCACCACCAATGACGGCCGCAAGCGATGTGCTGGCAACCTACCACAGTCCGCGCCGGGTGTTCCGACGGAAGCTTGAATCGACGGGAGACGCCAGTTCATTCATGCATTTGACGGTAGCCTGCCTGCTGCTCTTTGTCGGCCAACTGCCTGGGTTGCTGAGAGCTTCGTCCGAGACTCCGCTCGAAGCGCCGCTTGAGGCGCTCGCCGCAGGACGGTTTTTGGGAACGATGATTGTTGCTCCCTTGGCATTAAACTTGGTGGCGGCGGTTGCAGCGCAGATTTTGAAGACTGTCGGATGGAATGTCACTTGGCGCCAGTCCAGAGTCGTTCTTTTTTGGTCGCTGCTGGCAGTTTCGCCTTGGGCATTGCCACTGGGACTGGCCGGCACCCTTTCGTCGGCGGCGCTCGGACACCAAATCGTGACGATTGCAGTTTTTCTTTTGTTTTTGCTGTTGTGGATGTATGGACTTGCACAGGCGGTCCGACAGCCCTCGAATCAACAAACATCGATTGGAATTGATTGACCCGTTATTGGCAAGTCGGAACTGTGGCGCCGCCAGTTGAAAGGGTTGTCATGTCTCTTCAAAGGTATTGAATCCAGGACTTCGATCTCATGCTCGCGGATTTGCTGTCGCTAATTCGGATATCGCTTCGCAAGCCGAAAGTGGGTGCCGAACATGTACTCAGTTTTCGACTTTCACTAGTCGAATTGGCTCAGTTGGCAGCGCTGGTGATTGTTCTCACCACTCTCCTTTCGCACCTGGTTGCGTTTGCAATCCCGCCAAGTGAGGATGAACTGGCCGCCGGCTTGCAGTCGCAGCCGTTTCAGGCGCTGCTGCTGCCGACGCTGATCGTGGCGATCACGGTTTTGGGTACCTATCTCATCGGAAGGCTCTTCGGAGGACAAGGCAGCTTGAGCGAGATTGCCACTGTGGTTGTGTGGCTGCAGTTCCTGATGCTGATGTTCGAGTTCGTTCAAATCGTGGCCCTACTGCTGCTGGGTCAGTTTGTTGCCATGCTGATTCTTGCGGTGACCATTGGGCTTTACTTCTGGCTGTTCTCCTGTTTCGTCAGCGTGGCGCACGGTTTCAGGAGCGCGCGCACCGTGTTCTTTACAACGATTGCACTGGTTCTCACCTTGTCGTTCGTGCTTGCATACATTTACCTCACCCTTTCTCCTCCGCGTGAGCCGAGCCCAGTCTGATGCTTGACGTAGCCGCGGTTAGGGAGAGCTTTCCGATACTGGATCGCAAGGTGAATGGGCACCGCCTCGTTTATCTCGACAGCGGCGCTTCGGCACAAAAGCCGTTGCCAGTCATTGCCGCCGTCACTCATGCCTACGAGCACGAGTATGCGAATGTGCATCGGGGATTGCACTACCTTTCGAATGTGATGACCGACAAGTATGAGGAGGTGCGCGAAAAGATACGCTCGTTCCTCAATGCGGCTCACTGCGAGGAAATCATCTACACGACGGGCAGCACCGACAGCATCAATCTTGTGGCCTACAGTTGGGCCATGCCCAGGCTTGATGCCGGTGACGAGATCGTGCTGTCGGTCATGGAACATCACGCAAACGTCGTTCCCTGGCATTTCTTGCGGGAACGGCAGGGAGTCGCGCTCAAATGGGTGGAGCCCGACGAAAACGGCGATTTGCATCCCGAGAAGGTGCTGGATGCGGTAACCTCGAGGACTGCCTTGATCGCGGTGACCCAAACCTCCAATGTGACAGGTGCGGTGGTTGACGTGGGAGAAATCGCGCGGCTTGCCAGGGATCGAGCGGTTCCGGTGCTGGTCGATGCATCGCAGTCAGCGGTGCACGGGAGCATTGACGTTCAGAGTCTGGGTGTGGATTTTCTCGCAATGACCGGCCACAAGCTCTATGGCCCGACGGCTTCGGGAGCGCTTTACGTCCGTCGGGATAGGCTGCCTGAGTTTCAGCCCTTCCGAGGCGGCGGCGACATGATTGAGGAGGTTACCCGAGATCATGTCACATACGCCAAACCGCCGCACAAGCTGGAAGCCGGGACACCTCCAATTGTCCAGATGATAGGCTTGGGCGCCGCCATCGACTATGTGCGCGGGCTGGGCATGGACAACATCGCTGCGCACGAGGCGAGCCTCGCGGCTTACGCTGCGGACAAGCTTGGCGGAATCGATTGGCTGGAACTTTATGGACGGCCCGCCAGGCGAGCTGCGATATTCTCGTTCAATCTGAAGAACGGGGCGCATCCCCACGATGTATCGACAATTCTTGATCAGCAGGGCATTGCCGTGCGCGCAGGCCATCACTGCGCTCAGCCGTTCATGGAACATCTTGGCGTAACTGCGACCTGCCGGGCGTCTCTTGCGGTTTACAACTCGACCGAAGACATTGATGCGCTTGTCGAAGGATTGCGGATCTGCAAGAAGCTGTTCGGTTAGGATTTGCAAGCCAAGTCGTCAGCTGCCACGTGATGTCGGAAGCGCTTCCGTCTTGATGCAGGCGCATGGCTTGAACTCGTGGGACCTGTGCATTTGCGCACCAGCGACTGCCGGCTTCGCGGCGGCATTGCCAAGTCGCAGCAGGCCGGACCGCCTCTGCGGGAAACACAACCTGACGCACGGTTTGACAGGATGCAGGCAAGGTTGGTAACGCGCTGTGGCAGCAAGCATCAATGTCACTTCCCGCCCAGCCAGCAAGCCATGCATAGGAGGCGGAACGATCGCTCCGAATTCACGTGTGACGAGAGTGGGCTTCGATGGAATTTCTTGAGTTGACGAATGCCTTCCCCGACCCGGTGCTCATCGTTGATCGGAACATGCACATAATAGGCGCAAATGGCGCCGCAAAGTCGTGGTACAACGTCGACCTGATCGGGCAGTCCCTGTACGCGTTCGTGCGTCAGCCCAACGCACTCGCCTGCATAAGGCGGGCACGGGAATCGGGGGGATCATGCGAAACACGGATTTCGGAACTTCGCCACGAGGCTGACACTGATCTTCGATTCTACGTCAAGCCGATCAAGCTGCACAACAACGGGGCGGAGGTCCTCCTGATCACGCTGCTGGACGTGACCGACATTTCCGAAGCCGAGCTTGTCCGGCGTGATTTCGTCGCCAATGTCAGCCACGAGCTGCGATCGCCGCTTACCTCGCTTTGCGGTTTCATTGAGACGCTTAAGAGTTCGGACCTGCAGAATGCGGAATTGTGCCGTCGGTTTCTGGACATCATGGACGAAGAGGCCAAGCGCATGAGTCGGTTGATCGACGACCTGCTTTCACTTTCCAAGGTGGAAGCGCAGGAGAGGGTGCGGCCTTCAGACATGGTTTGCTGCTCGGAATTGCTGCAGGAAACGGTTGACTCGATTTCCCGTGCGGAGGAAGTTGACACGTCTCGGATATGTCTGCAATGCCCCAGGGAGGCACTTGTGTACGGCGATCGCGAGCAGTTGATTCAGGTGTTCCACAACCTTATCGAAAACGCCTTGAAGTACAGTCCGTCTGACAGTCGTGTTGACATTGCCGTCAAACATTCACGCATGGGGAACTCAGGAAGGCGGGGAGAGATCAGAGTCGAAGTGCGCGATCGGGGCACCGGCTTCGAAGCGGTGCACGTGCCGAGAATCACCGAAAGATTCTATCGGATCGACAAGCACCGGTCGCGCCAGGTAGGCGGAACGGGGCTGGGACTGGCCATCGTCAAGCACATAGTCAACAGGCATCGAGGACAGTTGTACATTTCCAGTGAACCAGGAAGCGGGAGTACATTTGCAGTGGCGCTGCCCTTGGCGGAGGTGCAGCAGCAGTCCGACACACTATTGTCATAACTCTCTGTCATAACTGCAAATTGCAATGTGAGTAAAGTGCACACATTCAAGAAAAAGAAGACTTCATTTCTTTCGAGACTGGTTTCATTGCCTCTGTCAAAGCAAGATCAATCTGAAGAGCACGGCAGCGAAATTGGCGATGGCAATGCCAAGATTGCTGTTCGCGATTTGTGCGTGCACTACAGTGGCAAGCAGGCCCTGTTCGATGTCTCAATCGACGTTCCGGACAAAATGGTAACTGCGCTGATTGGACCTTCGGGATGCGGAAAGTCAACGTTCCTGCGTTGCATCAACAGAATGAACGACACGGTCCATGGATGCAGCGTGACAGGAGAGATTCACTTGGATGGCCAGGACATTCACGACCGGAGCGTTGACCCAGTGTACCTTCGGGCTCGTGTCGGCATGGTGTTTCAAAAGCCAAATCCGTTTCCAAAGTCGATTTTTGACAATGTAGCCTACGGCCCCCGCATTCATGGAATGGTGTCAACCCGCGCCGAGGCTGCGGAGGTAGTCGAACAGGCATTGCGCAACGCAGCGCTCTGGGACGAAGTCAAGGATCGGCTTGAAGAAAAGGGAACCAGCCTTTCCGGAGGCCAGCAACAGAGGCTCTGCATCGCCCGCGCAATTGCCACTCAACCGGAAGTGCTGTTAATGGATGAACCCTGTTCAGCCTTGGATCCGATTGCAACCTCACAGATCGAAGACCTGATTGACCACCTGCGAATCGACTACTCGGTCGTGATTGTGACGCACTCCATGCAGCAGGCAGCTCGGATAAGCCAAAAGACAGCGTTCTTTCACCTTGGGCACCTCGTCGAAGTCAACTCAACCAACGTTGTGTTCACCAATCCGAAGGACCCGAGAACAGAAAGCTACATTACAGGTAGAATTGGGTAGGCCTGTCGCAGGAGCGCCCGATTGACGGCTGGATCAGGAACACAGCGTCCTGACAGTTCATCCGGAGACGAGCAAACGAAATGAAAGGTCCGGACACCATGCAACAGGATCATATCCATTCGGCGTTTGATGCCGACCTGTCGAGTTTGCGCTCCCAGGTGATGACCATGGGCGGACTTGTCGAGAATTCCATCAGGCAGGTTTCAAAGGCGCTCAATCGACGAGACAGCGAGCGGGCCGACCGCGTTGTTGCGGGCGATGTCGAAATCGACAAGCTGGAGGAACTGATTTCGAGAAAGGCAATCGAACTGATTGCGCTGCGCCAGCCAAACGCCCGTGATCTGCGCACGGCGATAGCGGTCATGAAAATCGCCGTTAGCCTGGAAAGAGTTGCAGATTACTCCAAGAACATCGCCAAGCGTTCCACGGTGCTTACGCATTCTCCGCCGCTTGACATAGGCATTGGTTCGATAAAGCGACTGTCGAAAGCTGTCCGCATCCAAATCAAGCATGTGCTGGACGCGTTTATCAAGGGAGATGTCGAACGGGCGGACTTTGTCATATACCGGGACGAAGAAATCGATCAGATGTACAACGCGCTGTTCCGGGAATTCCTGACGCACATGATGGAAGACCCCCGCAGCATTTCATCCTGCATGCATTTCCTGTTCATTGCCAAGAACCTTGAGCGCATGGGCGACCACGCGACTGCGATTGCCGAGCAGGTAATCTACATGATTACGGGAACACTGCCGACGGATGATCGTGACAAGAATGTCATGACCGACTTTGACGAGTACCTGACATAGAATCCGTTCCCGGGAAGGATTGATGACTGGAAACACACCGCTCGTGCTGATTGTTGAGGATGATCCGGCACATCTGGAACTGCTGACCCATAGCGTTAGAGTACAGGGGTTTGACGTGATTTCTGCCGAGGATGGCCAGGATGCGTTGGAGATGGTGGCGGACTACGAACCCGACATTGTCCTGCTGGACTGGATGCTGCCAACTTTGTCAGGTCCCGAGGTTTGTCGCTGCATCAGAAGATCGAAGGGGAGTCGGTTCACGCCGGTTCTGCTAGTGTCCGCCAGAGGAGACGAAGCGGACCGTGTCCACGGACTTAATGCGGGAGCGGATGACTATATCGTCAAGCCGTTTTCGGTGTCGGAGCTTGTCGCCAGACTGAGGGCCAATTTGCGGAGAGTCAGGCCTTCGGCGGTTGGCCAAAGGATGGAACATGCGGATATCGTGGTGGATTCCGAAAGGCATCGCGTGTTTCGAGACAACCGGAAAATCAAGGTGGGGCCTACCGAATTTCGGCTGTTGGCAGCGCTCATTGAGAGGCCGGGGCGCGTTTGGTCTCGCAATCAGCTTTTGGATCGAGTTTGGAGCAGGGACGTCTATGTGGACGAGAGAACAGTGGATGTTCACGTTGGACGCCTGAGAAAGGCATTGCGCGCCCACGGAGGCAGCGATCCAATTCGCACTGTCAGGGGAGTTGGCTACTCGCTCGAGTAGGGCGCGGGCAGCCATTCCGCGCGCAAACCGCCCGAAAGCCAGCAAGTTTGGTGAATCGCGTCGGACCAACAGCATTGCCAAGTCTTGACGGCAAAGAGAATTAGCTTGATCAACCAACAAGAGACGGGCCTGCTCGATGCGGAACGGAACCCGACCAAAGTTCACCTGTTCGGGGCTTTTACGTGAACATGCACTTCTTGGTGGCCATTGACGACGCCGAAGTTGAGCAGTCAACGCCAGCACGACCCAAATCACCGTGGCAGTCGGAAAGCAATTGGCGATGAACTCCAATTGACGAATGTGTCTGACACAGAATGCCGTTGTAACATGAACCGCTCCTTCCTCCGCCATCCGAACCTGTACCCTAGGTCGAGATCTACAAGAGCAGGTCACGTGGTTGACCTAGTGGTGCATTTTGTCGCGGCGCTGCCGCACTTGACCAGTGTCTGGCCAACGTTCTGTTTGGCTCAAGCCAACCGGATACGCCAAAGTCGAGGAATTGGCAGATGAGAAACTTTGGAGAAACTTGAAGGTTTGTGCTGCCCTTGCGAATGGTTGGGCACGAGAGGGGAATGCAACAGGTTTGCGCTTGGACTGACTGGACAACGGCGGACAAGCTTGGTCACTTGTGGAGATATGGTTGGCTTCTCTGCAGCACAAGAATTACAAGCAAACTGCTTTTTGGAGGAACAAGTCTGACCAAATGGGCCGCTGGGAAGCCGAGGCATTGGTTGATCCAATCACGTTTGCCGCTGTTTGGAGCATGGCGACCCAAGTGACGTGTGCGTCTTCGACTCAAGGCACCTCCATATGCGGGTTACGCAAAGTCTTGGAGAAATGAACGATCAGGTGTTCCCTGCGTCTGATTTTTCTGTCAGGGCGTTGCAGTGTCGGATTCCTTGGAAGCCGTCATGTAGTGCAGCACAAGTGGAGATTGGGAAAACTGCCTGAGAGGACGCCTTCGGCCGCACAACCGTTGCCCTCGCCGTCACTTCGCCACCGTACTTGAACGCAATCGACCATCTGCGAAATCACAGGCTTGGGTTTGTCTGATCGAGATGTGCAATCAATCTCTTGGGCGAGACATCAATCAAACAGCATTGGCACCTAACGCAACTCAAGTCCTGTCCGCTGACTTCACAAAGTGCATTTGTTATTGCTAATGTTGCTTTACTGCCAATTCACTCCCGCACGATGTTCGTGATGTGTGCTGACAATCCGGTTGCAATGACATTCGAGAACGCCAAGCGTTTCATGGGCGTCCGACATCTCTGTTTCGATGTCATGTACGTCAGTGGCATCGCACCAAAAGATCGCTTGCGCGTCGGCGGGCTGGGGAGAGAGGCGACAACACAAGGATTGCCGCTGCAGGTTAGTGTCTTTCATTCTAGAGAACACTGGTGCTGGCAGAGAAAGAGAGTCCTTGTTTCCATGATGACCGCTGACAAAGTTGCCCTTGAACACGCTCGGCACATCAAGGTGGCGTTTGCAAACATCGACGGAAAGGGCAGAATTGGCAAGGTGGCGCTTCTACGGCCGGAGGAGGAAGTTGGAGAAGATTTCCGGCGCGATTGGCTAGCACCAGTTCGCCACGCGAAAGATCAGCGGCCGACGCGGGGTCGGAAAGTCCCGACTGCTTTGGGAAGCGGCCTCCATGCGACCTGGAGACCCGACGGTGATGTTCTGCGAGCTGTCTCCGCCTTCCAATGGCGGGCCGGAAGGGCCGGAATCGACGCGTTGGCATATTCCGACAAGGGAGCGGAGCGGACGCTGTTGGTGGCGGGGTGCAAGCGCAAGGGCAACAAGCAGGAGCCGGACAGGCTGGCGCGCCAGTTCGAGGCCTTCCTGACGGCGCTGGACGAAACCGGCAAGCGGAAGTGGGCGGACGGCATGCGCCGCATGCCGCGGCGGTTGCTGCTCGTGTCGCCGGAGTTCACGCCCGAGAAGCGGGCGGAATGTGACCGCAAGGGGGTCGAGTGCTTCAGCATCCGCGACATGGCGCGAGAGCTTGGGATCGATCCTGGGCCGCCCAGACCGTCCCGCAATTGAACGGCATTGGCACCGCGACAGGGGAGGGTACCTGAAATGGCAAAGTGGCGCTTCTATGGACGCCGGAAGGCGTTGGCGGAGCTCGAGGACTGTCTCGGCCTTCGGAGGCCGGCCGCGCGAGCGCTCAGCGTCGTGAAGATCGTCGGCCGGCGCGGCGTCGGAAAGAACGCGCTTCTCGAAGAGACTGCGCGGCGCGGCGCCCAGGGCGTGCCGGTGGTGATCTGTGAATTGCCGTCACCCGACAAGGGAGCGGCCGCGGCGTGCCGTGTGCTTGCGTTGGCGGCCGAGGCGGCCGGACAAGGCGAGGCGCTTCGTAACTTGGGCCAGCGTTCACCTTATCATGATGACCAGAGTTGGTTCGCACATATCGTCGCTTGCCTGCTGATGGAGGGTGCAGTGGTTGCGCTCGACGAGTTCCATCATGCCAAGGGACTCGGCATGGAAGGCGACATCAAGCGGATGATCGACAGGTTCAAGAGCATCTACGAACCCAAGCCTCCCGGCGAACTCATTTTGATGGGCTCGCACCAACAGCAGATGCTGAGCATGTTCCGCTGCAACCAGCCGCTGCATGGACGCGCATGGGATACGGTCAGGCTGCGCCAGTGGGGTGTCCGGACGGCGCTTGAGATGGCGGCGGAGCATGGCTTTCTTGCCTTCCCGCGACGCTTCCTGACGTTGTGGACCGCCTATGGCGGCATGCCGAACCATTGGGAGCGCTTTGCCTCCTCCCAGCGCGAGAGGTGGAGGCAGCTGCGCGACTTCGACGCTTGGAGCGACGAGGCGGCGTGGCGCGCCGCCTTCGTCAAGGCCCAAAGGGAGCAACTCGATGACGAGCCGGCGGATCGCTACGACAACCGGTCGTTCGTCGAGCTGGCCGAGCCCCACCGCGAGGTGCTGATGCATCTGGCACGGGGTCGCCGCCGCGGCTACACGGTCAGGGAGTTTCCGCAGAGGATGCGCCGGCGCGACGACCCGTCCCTAAAGAGATCGCTGGAGGTGCTGTCCAACCACCTCGAACTGATCGAGGAAAGCCACGACTTTCACGGCCCGAACGGCCGTTGGCGAATTGCCGACAACAACACGCGGTTCCAAATCACCTTGACCGGCGGTCGGACGGCGGGAATGGCTCGCGGACGCCGAGGTCGCCTTGACAGGACGGCGCTGCAACGATTGAAGACGCATGAAGGAGCGGCGCTCGAGAAGCTGACCGCCGGCTGGCTCGGAACCTCGCCCGACGTCGACTGGAACGGGCAAGGCGTGTGGCAGGCCGGAAGGGCCGACATCGACACGTTGGCGTATTCCGGCAAGGGAGCGGAGCGGACGCTGTTGGTGGCGGGGTGCAAGCGCAACGCCGGAAGGCATCAACCCGAAAGACTGAAGCTCCAGTTCGAGGAACTTCTGGAGGCGGCGGGCGAAAGCGAGGAGGTGTTGGAGATTCGCCGCATGCCGCGGCGGTTGCTGCTTGTGTCGCCGGAGTTCACGACCGCGACGTTCCCGGACGGCATCCGCGACATGGCGCTGCAACTTGGCATCGATCCAGGGCCTCTCGCTCCGAACACCTAGCTTTCGCACTGCCTGGCGTTCGGCATTTGAACGGTCAGAGATGTCCGCCCGAAAGTGGATCGGGGCGGCAGAAGACCGAAGAGCAGATGTCGAACGGCGCTGCCTAACTCCTGAAGCCAGCAACAATGGACCTTTCGAGTTTGTTCGAATGCCGGTCCGAAGCCGCCCTGGTTGCCGGAAGGGATCTCGCACACGCCGCGACTTCATCCAAAGCCGCTCGGGAAACCCAATCCTGTCTCATGTGCACCTGCCGGGAACTTCCCGGCCCCATCCGGAAATTCAACGAAGCGCTGGGGACGTGGATGGATTTCAAGCGTGCGCCGGTTCCCTCCAGCCTCTCAGCAACCGGCCTGACCCCGCCGATGTGGAACTGCCGTCAAGACATGCAAGCTCGCCATTGACAAACACCATCTCGATGCCTTCGGAAACTCTCTCCGGATGTTCGTAGGTTGCACGGTCGATTATGGTTGCCGGATCAAAGACCACCAGATCCGCGGCGAACCCGGTTCGCAGGAAGCCCCTGTCCCGGAGACCGAATATACGAGCTGTCTTGCCGGTCATCTTGTGGATGGCAGTTTCCATCGAAAACAAGCCCAAGTCCCGCGCATACCGGCCAATCACTCTGGGAAAGGTTCCCCACAGTCGGGGATGCGGATGTGCATCGAGAGGAAGTCCGTCCGAACCTATGATCGAGTGTTCCGACGCCATGACCCGGCGCACGTCGTCTTCGTGCATCTGAAAGTAGATTGCGCCTGCCGGGTTCAACTTCCTCGCGGCTTCCAGCAGTGAAAGACCCCAGTCCGATGCCACGTCGGAAAGGTCTCGGCCGCGCATTTCGGGGTGGGGCAGCGACCAGGTAACCACTATGCGGAACTTGTCGGTCACCAGGTCCTCGCGGAGAATCGTCGAGCCCGCCGCATACGGATAGACGTCGAAGTTTATCGGATGACGCGATCTCAGCCTTTCGATCAGGCCCAGCGTTTCGCGTGTGCGGCCCCAGTTTCCAACATTGGCGCACTTGTGATGCGAAATCAGAAGCGGCAGGCGCGCTGCCCTGGCGGTTCGGTAGGACTCCTCGATGCTGTCAAGCACCTGGTCCTCTTCGTTTCTCATGTGTGTCGTGTAAATGCCCTGCCTCTCGGAGATCGCCTCGCCGACCGCTGCAACCTCCCGCTCGTCGGCAGCCTCGTTCGTCTTGTAGAACAGCCCGGTGGAAAACCCGCTCGCACCTTCGTCCATTGACCTTGCAGCCAGCCCCCGCATGCGCTGTATCTCGTCGCCGGTGGCAGGACATGAAACGTCGTCCATGACGGCAAGCCGCAAGGCGGAGTGCCCAACCAGCGCAACAACGTTCACGCAAGGACGCTTGCGGCGAAGGGCATCGGCGTATGACGCCATGCTCTCAAACTGATAGGCCGACTGTCCTCCGAGCAGGTTCATCGGCGGTGGCGGCGCGTCTTCGAACGACACCGGCGCTATTGAAATGCCGCAGTTTCCCGTCACCACCGTCGTCACGCCCTGACTGATCTTGGGAGCCATGTCGGGATGGTCCAGGACGGCTCGATCGTCATGGGTGTGAGCGTCGATGAAACCGGGAGCAAGCGCCTTGCCGCTCAGATCGATCTCCTGTTCGGCATGGACCTCGGCAAGCGGCTCGCCGGCGCTCATGGCCAGGATTCTCCCATCGCCAATGGCCAGGTCTCCCGCGAAGGGCGGGCCTGCCGACCCGTCGTACAGGATTGCGTTGCGAAAGAGGATTTGAGGTTCCATCGACGTCATTCGGCGGGTTCCTCCACATGCCAGTCAGCTTTTGTCATCAGTCGCGTCTCCACTTGCCGCCAAATAGGGAGTCTCTGCCTCGTCCTGTCGAAACCGGCCGGCGAAACCATGCCGTCCAACCTTCTGCGGCATGTGTCCGGACGGACATGGGATGGACAATACCATGCCGAGCGTCACAATGAAGCCAATTGTCGTCACCCGCATTTGGCGCGTCCATTGGACAGCGCTCCGGGAATTCATCCCCGAAGCTTCGACTGAATGCACGACACGGCATTGGCGCTGCGCAGTCAATCCATGGTCCGCGGCGAAAGACGGCGCTTCCGGCGCTTGCGGAACGCAGCGGTGACATTGGTCGGGCCACGAGGCAAGATGGCCGCGCCGGGCGTTGGTCGTGCCAATTGTCGTTGCCGGATGCCAACTGTATAGCAGGCTCGTTGCAGCGCTTTCCCGAATTGAATTCCAGCAGGTCACCGTGAGCCAGATTGAAAGACCTCGAGTCAGACCGAAGAATCCCCGGTTTTCGTCTGGCCCCTGCCGAAAGCCTCCCACCTGGAGTCCGCAGGCCATCGCAGATGCGGCGCTGGGACAGTCCCATCGGGCTGAACCTGCCATGTCAAGAATTCGACACGCCATCGAACTCATGAGGGAGCTGCTTGGAGTGCCCCAGGACTTTCATGTGGGCATCGTGCCGGCATCCGACACAGGCGCCGTGGAGATGGCGCTTTGGTCGCTGCTCGGGCCCCGCAAGGTCGATGTGCTGGCCTGGGAGGCGTTTGGCCGTACATGGCTTGCCGACACCGTCGAGCAACTCAGGCTCGATGCCAGGGTTCATCTGGCGGACTATGGCTGCCTTCCCGACCTGTCTGCCGTCGACCCCAGCCGGGACCTGGTGTTCACCTGGAACGGAACCTCCAGCGGCGTGCGTGTACCCGACGGCAGCTTCATCTCAAGACAGAGGGAAGGCTTGGTGATATGCGATGCCACTTCCGCGGCGTTTGCCGTTGATCTGCCCTGGGACCGCCTGGATGCCACGACATTTTCGTGGCAGAAAGTTCTCGGCGGCGAGGCAGCCCACGGCACGCTCGTGCTTTCCCCGGGCGCCGTTGAACGGCTCGAAGGCTGGCAACCGCCCTGGCCGATGCCAAAGATTTTCCGGTTGACGAAGAACGGCAAGTTCAACGCCGCCATCTTTGGCGGCGCCACCATCAACACTCCTTCCCTCATGTGCATCGAGGATCTCGTTCACGCTCTCGAATGGGCAAGGTCGATCGGTGGCCGGGAGGCCCTGATTTCACGAGCCAATGCCAACGCGGACGTGGTTGCGCGCTTTGTCGAGTCAACGCCCTGGCTGGACTTTCTGGCCCGCCGGCCCGAAACCCGCTCGAACACCAGCGTTTGTCTTCGATTCACTAGCGAACAGGTGCAGGACACTGCCATGGCCGGCTTCACCAACGCCGTCGCCGCAAGGTTGTCCGCCGAAAACGTGGCCCTCGACGTCAAGTCCTACAAGAGCGCGCCGCCGGGTCTGCGCATCTGGTGCGGCGCAACAGTCGAGCGCTCCGATCTCGAAGCTCTCATGCCGTGGATAGAATGGGCCTACGAGATCGAGTTGCGGAGGCTCGACGGCCGAAACTGAACGATGTTCGCAGTGGCAGCAAAATGGAAGCATGATGACAACCAGAGTTCTATTGTCTGACCGGCTGTCGCAGACAGCGGTCGAGATTTTCCGCGAACGCGGAATCAAGGCGGACTTTCGGCCTGGCATCGGCCGCGACGCTCCTGCGCTGGCATCCATCATTGACGGGTACGACGGGCTTGCAGTTCGTTCGGCAACCCGGGTCACCGCCGAACTGCTGGCTCGGGCAAGGCGGCTGAAGGTTGTTGGTCGAGCCGGAATCGGCATTGACAACATTGACCTGGGGGCTGCGACGCGGCACGGCGTGATCGTCATGAACACACCCTTCGGAAACTCCGAGACCACCGCCGAACACGCCATCGCCCTGATGTTCAGCGTTGCCCGCCAGATCCCGCAGGCCAACCAGTCGACGAAGTCCGGCAAGTGGGAGAAGTCCCGCTTCCTGGGCAGCGAACTGATTGGCAAGACCATCGGTGTCGTCGGATGCGGAAACGTGGGCTCCGCCGTCTGCAGGAGAGCCCTCGGACTTGGAATGAAGGTGATAGGGCACGACCCCTTTCTGAGCGTTGACCGGGCGCGGCAGATCGGCATCGAAAAGGTGGCAATGGATGAATTGCTGGCCCGTTCCGACTTCGTCACCATCCACGTTCCGCTCAATGCCGCGACCAGGAATCTGATTGACGCCAGCGCGCTGCGCAAGACACGCGTGGGGGTTCGCATTGTCAACTGCGCTCGCGGCGGCATCGTCGACGAGGCTGCATTGCTTGACGCCGTCCGGTCAGGACAGGTTGCGGGAGCGGCTCTCGACGTCTTCGAACGGGAACCTCCCCATGGCAATCCGTTGCTCGACCTTCCCCAAGTGATTGCGACACCCCATCTCGGGGCGTCAACCACCGAGGCCCAGGAAAAGGTTGCGGTTCAGGTTGCCGAGCAGATGTCCGACTTCCTGTTGAACGGAGCCGTGAGCAATGCGATCAACATGCCGTCGATGTCCGCCGAGGAGGCAAGTCGCCTCAAGCCGTGGATCAACCTTGCAACCCACCTGGGGTCGTTCGTGGGACAGATGACGTCCGAACCGATTCGCTCTCTCAATCTCCTGTATGACGGGGCCGCGGCACGGATGAACACCGACGCGCTGAGCGCCGTGGCAATCGCCAGCATCCTCAAGGTGTCCAACCCTGACGTCAACATGGTCTCGGCGGAAACCGTCGCCAAGGAGCGCGGCATTGTTGTGTCCTCCACGAAACAGACCAAGTCCGGCGTCTTCGATGCCTACATCAGACTGACTATCGAAACGGACAGTCTGACGCGAACGATCGTTGGCACTGTGTTTTCCGACGGAAGGCCGCGCTTCATCCAGATCAAGGGCATCTACGTCGATGCCGGAATCAGCCGACACATGCTCTACACGACAAACACCGACAAGCCCGGCATGATCGGCAAGCTGGGTACCATTCTCGGCAAGCATGACGTGAACATAGCAAACTTCAACCTCGGCCGGTCCGAGGTCGACCAGGACGCCATTGCGCTCCTGTCGCTCGACACCCCCGTGCCCCAAATTGTCGTTGAGGAACTGAGCGGCACGGGGCTGTTCAGACATGTCAGCCCGCTTCGCTTCGACGTGCAGGAATGACGCCGCAATGGAATATGCGACCAACGGATTCATCAACAGCCGGCAATTGCTGGAACGACTGATTGCCTTCAACACGGTCAGCCGCGACTCCAACCTCAAGCTGATCGACTTTGTCCGCCGGACGCTGGCAGACGCCGGCATTGCCTCCCGGCTGGTGTTCAACGACGAAGGCACGAAGGCCAACCTGTTCGCTTCGGTCGGCCCCGACGGCCAGCCGGGCATCATGCTGTCCGGACATACCGACGTGGTTCCGGTTGACGGTCAGCAATGGTCTTGCGACCCGTTCGCACTGACCGAGCGCGATGGCCTGCTCCACGGTCGCGGAAGCGCCGACATGAAGGGTTTCATAGCCTGCGCCCTGCGGGCCATGCTGCTTTCAGCGCGCATTTCGCTGGCAACGCCGCTCTGGCTGTGCCTTTCCTATGACGAGGAGGTCGGATGCATCGGTGTGCGCCGGATGATTTCGCTCCTTGCCGACGAAGGGATGCGCCCCCGCCTCTGCATCGTCGGAGAGCCCACCTCCATGAAGGTGGCCATTGGCCACAAGGGAAAGACCGCTCTCACCGCCAACTGCGTTGGCCGCGGGGGGCACACGGCGATGGCGCCGAATGCCCTCAATGCATTGCACCTGGCATGCGACTTCGTGGCGGTCCTGCGGCGGCATCAGCGCGAGCTTGCCGCAAACGGCCCGTTCGACCGCGATTTCGACATTCCATACACGACGATTCACGCGGCTCGGATTCGGGGCGGCATTGCGCCCAACATCGTGCCGGAACGAAGCGCCGTCGAATTCGAGATCCGGAACATCGCGTCGCATGACTGCACCGGGCTGCTGGCCGCGCTCGAAGACGAGGCGGGGAAGATGGCGGCCAGCGTGAAGAATGGATTTCCCGAGGCCGAAATTTCCCTGCAAACAACCAACAGCTACCCTGGGCTTGACACGAAGCCCGGACATCCGGCGGTTGCCTTCGTCAAGTCGCTGGTCAAGCGCAACGACTCCTTCAAGGTTGCGTTCGGCACCGAAGGCGGGCTGTTCGACGCCCGACTCGATGCGCCCGTGGTCATTTGCGGTCCCGGTTCGATGGAGCAGGGACACAAGGCGGACGAGTTTGTGTCGATCAATCAGATTGGACGCTGCGACGCAATGATGGACGCGCTGGTCGAGCGTCTGCGAAAGGGAGTGTGAGAGCGTCGCTGTCGACGCAGCCACCCGGCAGCCACGCCAACCGCTCAGGCAGCGATGTCCTCCTCGGCCTGTTGGAGCTGCCACATGTGCGCGTACCTGCCCTGCCGGTCGAGCAGCTGTTCATGGGTGCCCCGTTCGACAATTTCCCCCCTTTCCAGGACAAGTATCTGATCGGCATCCACAATGGTCGACAGCCGATGCGCTATGGTCAGCACGGTTCTGCCTTCTCCCAGCTGCCGAAAGCTCTCCTGGATTTCCAGCTCGGTTTCGCTGTCGAGCGACGAAGTCGCTTCGTCGAACAGCAGGACTGCAGGATTCTTGAGCAGAGCCCTGGCGATGCCGACACGCTGCTTTTCCCCTCCGGACAGCTTCAATCCCCGTTCACCCACCTGCGTGTCGTACTTTTCGGGCAGCGACTTGATGAAGTTATGCAGCTGTGCATGCTTGGCCACCTCGACAATCTCCTCCCTGGTGGCCGAGGCCTTGCCATACTGAATGTTGTAGAAGATCGTGTCGTTGAACAGGACCGTGTCTTGCGGCACGATTCCTATGGTGGCGTGAACGCTCTCCTGCGTCACGTCCCTCACATCCTGATCGTCGATCCGCACCGATCCTGAAGTCACGTCATAGAAGCGGAACAGGAGCCTGGTGATCGTGGACTTCCCGCTGCCCGACGGCCCGACGATTGCAACGTTCGTGCTGGGCTCCACGCAAAAGCTGACTCCGTCCAGAATCGTTCTCCGGTCATCGTACTTGAAGCAGACGTCGCGGAACTCGATGCGTCCGCCGGTGATCGCCAGCGGTCCGGCATACCTTGCGTCGACAATTTCGACGGGCTGCTCGAGGAGATCGAACATGTCGCCCATGTCGATCAGCGATTGACGGATTTCCCGGTACACCGTGCCCAGAAAGTTCAGTGGCATGGCTACCTGCATCATGTAGGCGTTGACCAGCACAAAGTCGCCAACCGTCAGGTTCCCCCTCTGCACGCCGACGGCGGCCAACAGCATTGCGGCAATCATGCCCGAGTTTATCAACACTGCCTGACCAAAGTTGAGCATGGCCAGGGAATAGCTTGTTTGCAGGGCCGCCTTCTCGTAGCCGGCCATTGATCGGTCGTAGCGCTCCGCCTCTCGCTCCTCGGCTCCGAAGTACTTCACCGTTTCGTAGTTGAGGAGACTGTCCACGGCCTTCTGATTGGCTTCCGTGTCCATCTCGTTCATGCGTCTGCGAATCTGAACGCGCCACTCGGTGACCCTGAAGGTAAACAGCACGTAGAGGGCCACGGTCACAACGACGGTCGCGAAGTACCAGAAGCCGAGCACAACGAAGAGGATCACGCTTATCATGCCCAGCTGGAATGTCATGGGACCGACCGAGAAGAGAATGAACCGCAGAAGCCATTCGACGCCCTTGACGCCGCGCTCGATGATTCTCGACAGTCCGCCGGTCTTGCGGGTCAGGTGAAACTGCATGGACAGGCTGTGGATGTGCCGAAACGTCTCAAGCGCCACCTGCCGCAGCGCTCTCTGGCCCACAGCGGCAAAGAGGACGTCGCGCAACTGAGAGAAGCCGACATTGATCATGCGGGACACGCCGTAGGCAATGACCAGAAACACGGCGCCCACGGCGACTATGTAGGCCGGCGCCGACTCCTGGTCCAACGTCAGCGAGTCTACCGCCGCCTTGTAGATGAACGGAACGGCAAGGGTGAACAGTTCCGCGAACAGCAGCGCCAGCATTGCGGACACAACCCTAACCCGCGATTGAGGGCTGTCCTTCGGCCAAAGGTAGGGCGCCATCTTGCGTATCGTTCGCCGGCCGCTGCGGCGTGCAGCCTTCCGGGCAATCGATTCGGGCGGACCGGCCGGGTTCATGAGAGCCCCAGGACGCTCAAGCGTCCGCCGGCACCCGCCGGAAAGTGCGCTGGCCTGCGGCTGCTGCGCAATTCGAGCGCGGCGGCTTTGGATTGACAGTCGATTGGTCTTGCCTTCGATTTGCGGTTTACTTGCGCAACGCTCCACCTGTGGCCTTCACAACCCGCTGCACGATGTCTCGGCCAATTCTCGCCAGCTCGGCATCGCTGAACGGCTTGTGCCCTGACTGCAAGCGAACGCAAATCGCAAGCGACTTGCGCCCCTTTCCGAATTGCGCTTCGGCAGAGTCCCCCGAAAACTCGTCGAAGACATCAATCGCCGCGATGAACTTTCGGCTGGAGCTCGATCCGGCAGCCCGGACCAGCTGCTGCGCTTCGATGTCCCGATCAACAACAAAGGAGAAGTCTCGCTCGACCGGCTGCAGGCTGCTCGCTGCCAATGCCGGTCTGGCAATCTCCCGCCGCCTGGGCTTTGGCACGCGTTCGAGGAACACCGTGAACGCTGCCACTCCGCCCTTGATGCGAAGTTGCCGCAACACTCTTGGGTCAATCTCCCCAAACAGCGCCAGCGGCGTTCCGGGACGCAGATATGCGGCGCCGGTCTTGCCAGGATGCCAGCCGGCAGCGGACCATCGGGCAGTCTTGATGGCGGCAGGCGCCCCGATTGAATCAAGAACCGCATCTGCATCCGCCCTGGCATCGTAGAGATCGACCCGCCTTGTCGCGACATGCGGTGAACGGGTGGACGCATTGCCAACCAGCAACCCGGTCACCTGCAGCGACTGTTCGCCGGGCTCGCTCCCCGTGAAGACAGGTCCGCTCTCGAACAGGGCGCAGCTGCCGGAACCCCTGGCCTGCGCGCGGGCTGCCGCCTGCAACAGGCCCGGCAGCAGGTCCGGACGCATTGTCTCCAACTCCGAGGAAATCGGATTTTGGATCTCCACGAGCCTGTCATTGTCGGCAAACAGCCGTGCCGCCTTTCGGTCCACAAAGGAATAGGTCACGCATTCCCGGTAGCCCAGAATTCCCAGTGTCCGGCGAGCCATCCGCTCCATGCGCTGTTCGCGGGTGACGCATGGACGCGTCACGCCATCGCTCGGGCGCGGCAACGGCACACCCGGAAGATTCGACAGGGAAACCATGCGCGCAACTTCCTCGACCAGGTCGGCCTCGCCAAACACATCCGGACGCCAGCTGGGCACCTGGACGTTGATCGCATCGCCGTTGAGCTTTGCGGAAAACCCCAGCCCGTCAAGAATCTGCACTTGCCGATTGGCATCTACCGCCATTCCCACAAGCTGCTCGACGCGGCTTGTTCGCAGCGCCAAACAGTGGCCCACATCCGGCAAGCTGCCGTCCATTGCAATGTCCGAAGCCTTCCCGCCGCAAATGTCCAGAATCATGCTTGTCGCCAAATCAAGACCCTCAAGCATGTAGGCCGGATCCACGCCTCGCTCGAAACGGTGGCGAGCATCGGAAACGACCTTCAGCTTTCGGCCGGTGGCAGCCGTGATCACCGGATCCCACAGGGCGCTTTCCAGAAAGACACGGGTGGTAGATGCCGTGCATCCGGTGGGCTCGCCCCCCATTATGCCTGCAATGCTTTCCGGCCCCTGGTCGTCCGATATGCAGATCATTCCCGGCTGCAGTTCGTAGGACTTGCCGTCCAGCGCCGCCACGGTTTCGCCGCCCCTGGCAAAATGAATGCGAATGTCGCCACGCACCTTGTCGGCATCGAATGCATGCAGGGGACGGCTTCGATCATGCGTGACGTAGTTGGTGATGTCGACGACAGCGGAAATCGGCCGCAGGCCAATCGCCTCGATGCGGCTCTTCAGCCAATCGGGAGACTCTCCATTGGAAACTCCCTCGAGAAGCCGACCTGCAAAGGCGGGACAGCCGCGCTCCTTGACATCGGGTTCAATGACAATCCTGATCGGACACGGGCCGCCGCTCCTGACCGCCGGCCGCCGGTCGGGCTTCAGCGTTCCCAGTCCCTTGGCCGCCAGATCCCGGGCAATGCCGCGGATGCCGAGAGCATCCGGCCGATTCGGCGTGACGGCGATTTCCACAACCGGGTCGTCGCGACCGATCAACCCCATGTACTTGACTCCAAGGGGAGTGCCCGCTGGAAGATCAATCACCGTGTCGTGATTGTCGGAAATCCCCAGTTCGCGTTCCGACAAGAGCATCCCGCTGCTCTTCACGCCGCGAATCGCCGTCTGCTTGAGCAGGAGGCCTGTGCCGGGAACGCGTGCGCCAACCGGCGCAAACACGCCGATCATCCCAGTTCGGGCATTCGGCGCTCCGCAAACGACCTG